>JAYKGX010000155.1:0-39517 GCA_035285565.1 Synechococcales cyanobacterium | reverse complement strand
ATATTTTGCGATGCAGTCGAACCAGATCATGTCTTCATGAACAACTGCTGTCCATCGCCAGATTTTATTTTTTTAAGTCAACAAAGGTTTCCAATTCATCGAGTTTTCCCACTTCCGGTACGGTTTGTGGATCATCGGCATTAGGGAGTTGCTGTTAGGGCGATCGCACACAATCCGTAACATATGACGATCGATGCAAAAACGATCGATGCAAAGACGATCGACGCAAATGGTTTTATTGACCTCGTTGATGAGTACTTTTACAAACAGACGTAAAGCAGCAGTGCAAATGTGCATTCAACCAAGACTATCCCTTTAGGAAGACCATCCTAATTCAGGATATAGAAGTCTTACAGAAGTTATCCTAGGGGATTGATCGGATCCCTCCAATCCCCCTCTATCCAAACCTCTTAGAGGCAAGCATCCCGCATCTAAACGCCCCCCGCCAAAAGTTCGATCGCCCAAAATAATCCGATTGATTCCTGATGTCCCACCCACCGCACCTGCAGAGCTTGTCCCCATCCCTTCATCCTGCCGTACCTCCAGCCCGCGATCGCCCCCTTCCACGGTCACAAACCAGGTTTGCCCAGCCGGAACCGGAATCAATGTCTGCTCCGATGGAGTGGGGAAAGCGAGTGCAGTACCTAAAACGGTCTCCGAGTGAGGCATAGGAGACGGAGGAGATGGCACTGCTGGCGTGGCAACAGGAGCAGGATATGCAACTGGCGAGGGTGCAGGAGCAGAAGATGGAATAGACGTGGCAACTGGAGATGGACTAGAAACTGGATTGGTCAGGTCTAACGGAATGGGGCGTGCCTCAGGAAGGGGCATATAGAATTGATCCGTATTGGTTAGGGGTGACGGAATGGGGCTTACCTCAGGAACGGGTGTATAGAACAGAACCGGGACAGGCATGAAATCGGCTATGTTGGCACCACTAACATTATTGGCTTCTGCAATCTGGGTCACGGTTTGAGCTTGATCGATCGCACTCTTCGTAAAATCCGATTGCTCCGGCAAATCAGGCAGCTTGAGATTAGCCATTCTTGGTTTTTCAGGGATGAAGCCTTTTAGCACATTGATAGATGAATTATCTGAAGGGATCTCCTCATTAAAATAATCAACTAGATTTTGAAATGTTTCAGATGGATAGAGAAACACTTTAGCGATCGCCTGGGAACTCATCTGTATGACAGAATTAACAGTCTGCGAATCAACACCTGCTGACGATCTAGGCAGATCGATTTCTAAGACATGCAGCTCAATGAAGAACAGCGATAAACCCAGGTTAAATAACGGCAGATTGTGGCTATCCACATCACTCTTAAACAAACTTGTTTGCTGAACCAGGTTATGATAATTTAACTCAGCTTGCAACGATCGCCCATTGCCACCCACTCGACTGTTTACAGGTAAGAACGGATTCAACCAAGCCCGAATTTCCGACAGCCCGCCATCGAGTATCTCAGTCCCAGACTCTGGCATCCCTTGTAGATAGGACTGCATGAACTGACGGGCAGAAAGCAACGATGAACCACCACTACTGCTCAGATCGAGCACGGTCAAATTTTCGATCGCGATCGCGCCATGGTCTTGCCAAACGACTTGTAAATCAATGCCATTTTCCTGGGCGATCGTAATATCAATACTTTTCGTCCAGGGTAGATGCTTAAACGCTGTCGCTAAGGTCTCCGCAACTTCCAAAACCTCCACCCGATCCTGCAGCAGCGTCAAAACTTGGTAGGCAATATCGCGCTGTGTTCCAGAACAGGCTTGTAATTTCGCAATCCAGTGGGAGCCAATGCAAACCACCACATCGGCGGCAAAGAGTTCTTCTAATAAATCAGTAAATTGTTGCAAGGAGATCGGCGCGATCGCATCTTCCGACAAAATTGCCGGAATACTGAGTAACACCATTTCCAGGCATAAGCTTTGAATCGCCATCTCCCTGAAATTATTCCCTTAGTTCCACCAAATCCTGCACTGGACATTTCAAAATGCGGCATAACTTAATCACCCTGGCAATCAGTTCACCGCATTTGTGATGATTCTCCCAAGATTTCAACGTCATCTCCGTGATGCCCAGTTTGTAGGCCAGAGTGCGTTGCGTTAAACGTTTTTGCTCGCGGAGTGCTTTGATGTGGGTTTTCCAATCCGGGCGATCGGTCTCATCAAAGTAATCCATGGGTTCATCACTCGGCAATGGACTGATCAACGATTCCACCTGACAATCCAGCAGTTCGCAAAGGCGAATAACCCGCTGAAACTGTACAGCTCCGACTTTGCTATATTCCCAGTTTTGAATAGTGGTTTCCGTTACCCCTAGCTGCACCGCCAATTCACGCTGAGTCACAACAATGCCTTCCTGCTCCTCCAAACGGTGACGCAGTTTAGCCAAATTAGAAACGTAGACAGGCTTCCCCCGAGAACTGCTCTCTGGAGGCTTGGAACTGAGTGGTGGTGTTGCAGCATTGATCCTAGAATCAGCGATCCCAGAATCGGCTCCAACTCCTGGCGAATGAGTCATCTTGGCAGACGGATTCATACGATTTTACTTGACTCAAAGATAATACCCTTTGAATCCACCCAAGTCAATCTTCAAAAAGATAGGCTCATAGCTAAAACAAAGGTTAAGAACAAATTGTTGACACCAAATAGATTTTACTTCATAATCAACATTTAGGATTAAAAATTGAGAAAAACACCATGGTTCCTGAATCTTGTGGTTCATCTTCCGAACCGCTTCTGACGGCTGCAAACTTCCCCAGGTTCCGGGCTAATCCCAACCAGCGCGTCATCTATCCCGCCTTATTTGGGGCGATCGCCTTATTTTTTAATGCATTAGATCTAGACCCCGGCATCTATTCTTACCGCACCCAGGCAGGAAAAATCATCAGCGGCACCGGACTCCATTTTTTAAAGGACACCGACTTTATCATCACCACCCATGCCAGGATGATCATTACCGCGATCACCTTCCGAGTTGAAGATCAAGGTTCTGAGGAGCGTTGGATCGAAACCCTGACCATTCAAGCACTGCAACACAAATCGGTTCCTTCATCGCCCCCCATCCTGACCCAGTTACAAACCCTGGAAACATCAGCCTGCGCGATCGACGATCCCATAGCAGCAGATGGGATAACTTACACGCATTATCGCCAACAAGATTTCTGGCGAGAGAGTTTCCAGCAATTAGAAGAAGAAGTTCACACCCTGGAGCAAGCCTTAGAGCGGTTAAGTCGCCAGCGGGAACTCCAATACCTCAAAACCTGGGTCACAGGCGATCAGAGCCACAGGGTAACGCAATAGCAGGTCAATCATCCCCCCCTCTCCCCCTCCGCACAATCCACTGAAACCAAGAAAAAAGCGAATGTGAGGAAACCAACAAAATCTGAAATATTTGTTAATATCCCTTCGTTATATCTGTTCATGTTGATCAGTCCGACTTCCAGTCCAGGCTTGCCAATCAGGCATTTTAGGGCGGCTTGGATGAGCTGAGACCCTATATTAAAGTGGTCAGACAGGTGTTTGAGGATAATTGATTGCATGAGTGGGCCTGTTTTTCCTACTCCCAATGGAACAAAGGATGATTCCCAAGAAGTTGCGTTGCTTCAGGGGTATGACACACAGTGCCTGTATCAAACAGACTTAATCCAGTGCCATGGATGTTTGTTAGCATTGCAGCCACAGACAGGACGGATCCTACAAATTAGCGAGAACTGTACTGATTTTTTCGGAGAAACAGCAGAATCGCTATTGGATCAACCTTTGCAAAACTATCTGCCCAGCAAAGCCTGGAAACTACTGCAACCCCTGATCACTCAACAGGTGATCCATCTCTCTCCTTTTCGGTTCACCTTAGCGGGTTCTACAGGTAAGCGGCTGATGCAGGCGATCGCTCACCGAGTAGAAATGCCTGAAATCTACAGCGATGCCGCCCACCCTGCCGCAGGTGCGACTGAACCAGGGGAAACTCACCCGATCGCCCTTGAACTAATTACCTCTGAACCGATCGTCATCTTGGAGCTAGAACCGATCGCCCCTGGAGCTTCTTTAGATTGGATGTCTCTCCTACATCGGTTTATGGCAAAATCGCCCTATGCCGAAGATCTCGTCTCTTTTTTGCAGCAGGTGGCAGAAGAAATTCATCACATTACTGGGTTCGATCGTATCTTGGTATATCAATTTGATCAAAACCAGGCGGGCTGTGTCATTGCTGAAGTCAAACCACCGGATCAACCACCCTATTTACATCATTGGTACCCGGCCGAAGATATTCCAGATGCGGTCCGAGACTTTTACTGTCAAGGGAAAGTACGGTATGTGCCGGATTTGATAACCGATTCTGTTTGCCTAGTTCCCTCTATCAATCCCATTACCCATAATCTATTAGATCTGACGCGATCGCACCTGCGGGGGGTTGATCCTTGCTGCGTGGAGTTTCACCGCACCATGCAAGTTCAGGCTTTGATGGTCATTGCCCTACTCAAGGAGGAAAAACTCTGGGGGTTAATCACCTGTCACCATCCTCACCCCAAGTTTCTCCCCTATGAAGCCCGCTTTGCCTGCGAGGTGATTGGACAACTGACTTCTACCGAACTTGCCCGTCGGGTCAATCAACAAGCATTAGACACCGTTGTAGCTGCTCGTCAACTCCAAGTCAATTTTATCAATGCGATCGCCCAGGTTCAGGATTTAAAATCTGCCCTAACCCATCCAGATTCCCATTTACTCCATCTGGTGCAGGCTCAGGGAGTGGCAATTTGTTTAGGGGATGACATCACCCTCCTGGGGCAAACGCCCAACCCCGATCAGGTCACTGCCTTGCTCACTTGGATGGGCGATCAGTTTCAATCTAGTATTTTCCAAACCAATGCGCTGCCAGACCTATATCCACCTGCAGAGGAATTTGTGACCCAAGCAAGCGGTCTCTTAGCCCTGTGCATTAGTCAGGCGCAGCGCTACTATATCCTATGGTTTCGGGCTGAGATTTTGCAAACGATCGCTTGGGCAGGCAATCCAGAGCCCACCTATCAAACCTTGATCGATGGGACAAGGCAGCGATCGCCCCGCCAATCCTTTGCGCAATGGAAACAAACGGTACGAGGCACCGCAGTTCCCTGGCAAGCGACCGATGTGGAGAATGTGCTCGCCCTGCGCAATGCGATCGTGGGGATGATTCTAAAAACCACCGATGATTTGACGAAGCTGAATTTAGAACTGCAACGCAGCAACCAGGAACTAGAATCCTTTGCCTACATTGCCTCCCATGATTTGAAAGAACCGTTGCGCGGCATTTATAACTCCATCACCTTTTTGTTGGAAGATTACGGCAACTTGCTGGATCCCCCAGGGATCGATCGCCTGAATAATATGATGCGGCTGACCCATCGCCTGGAAAATTTAATTGATGCGTTACTACATTTTTCGCGCCTTGGGCAGATGGAATTAATCCTCCAGCCAACCGACCTCCAGACCCTATTTCTACAAGAACTACAAGTAGTACAGGAGAGTCATCCAGGACGGTGTCCAGAACTCCTGATCCCTCGCTCTTTGCCTACAGTCACCTGTGGCGCACTCCAAGTGTCCCAAATTTACCGTAATTTGTTGAGCAATGCTTTCAAATATCAACAGGAAACCACACCCTGGGTTGAAGTTGGGTATTGGACAGGGGTGGAAGTTCAAGCTGATCCGACCCTGCTAGCGGATTGCCCTCAGGCCCGATCGCACCTGGAAGCCCTGGTCTTCGATAAGCCTGAAGATCAGTTATATGTGTTTTATGTCAAAGACAATGGCATTGGCATTCGCGATCGGCATTTAGACACCATTTTTCGGCTGTTTAAGCGTTTGCATCCCCCCACGCTCTATCAAGGAGGTACTGGAACTGGACTGACGATCGTCAAAAAAATGATTGAACGTCATCATGGAAAAGTCTGGGTTGAGTCTACACTGGGGGTAGGCACCACTTTTTATTTCACCTTAAGCTCGTAAATTTTTCTGCTCATGGGTTAGCTCGCAGCTAGCGTGTTTTTGGCACAAAGGTCTTCATTTTAAAACCTGTCATAAATCTTGATTTCTTGTTGAGTATGATGAATCAAAAAAATGAACCGCTCCTGATTGTGGAAGATAGTGATGAGGATTTTGAAGCGATCGAACGTTTGATGCGGCGGATTCCTGTTAGCAATCCTATTTACCGCTGCACTGATGGCGATCAGATTCTAGATTGGTTGGCTCAGTCGGATCCCAGTCTGTCGGAAAGTCCGATCGTCCTCTTTGATAGCAATATCGATTTGCCCCGTCCTTCGGTGATTTTGTTAGATCTCAATTTGCCAGGAACCGATGGGCGAGAAGTGTTGGCGCAGCTCAAACAAAATCAGGAGATGAAGGAAATCCCTGTGGTGGTTTACACGACTTCGGATGACCCCCATGACATTGAGTTTTGCTATCGCTCTGGAGCCAATGGCTACTTAGTGAAACCCCTGGATCGTCAGGCGCTGAAGAAGCTGATTCAATCCTTTGTGGACTATTGGTTAGATAGCAATACACCACCTCCCACCTGGAAAGTGGAAACACTTGAGGGCTAATTCCCCAATCACTTCAGGTAATGCTACTGAGCACAGGTCACGCAACCACGTGCAGGTGCGATCGCAAAGACCCATCATCCAGAAGTTGAACTCTTCACGATCGCGCCTGTATTCGCTAATCGATCTCTAGCATGATCTCTCGGGCAGCAACACAGATAACCATGAGACTACCTCGCTGTCGGATCGGTCGGCTCCAGGCATGGGCACTAATGAAATTGAGAACATGCAACAGCCCGATCGCCGCCTCAACCGCATCCGCATCACCAATCAGTTGCAGTTTAATCTGTTTAGTCTGACGTTTCATTGGGTTTTCCTCAACGCTAAATGAACTGGACGAGGAGAACCCAAAAAACTAGCCGCCCCGTCGTCTGGCATGACAAAACAGGGCGGCTGGAATGCTAAAATGCAGTCCAGGCCACCATGCTGACGCTAGCAGCTTGGGGGCTTAGCAATCGTTTTGAGCTGGAATCTCATTGCGATCGCGCTAGATTTTTGAGCTTAAGCAGAGAAAAAATAAATCTACTGCTCAGTCATAGAAATTTATCGAGGATCTCGGTTCCCGTCAACCGTACCCAAGTAAGAAAATGAGATGTCAACCTAAGTGAGAATCTACAGATAGGTACCTGTCAAAACTTGGGGGCTGGAGGGCAGGTTGCTGATCGATTTGACTGCAACGATTTGGATTGAATTGTTAAGGGCGATCGCTGCGTCTTACCCAGCCATTGAGGGTAAATCGACTGTCCAAAAAGTTGCCAGAGGGACAATCGACGGGTAGCACTTCATGCATGATGTAGCTGGGAAAGAGCACCAAACTGTTGTTGGGAGGGGCGATCGTGATTCCCTGCTCCCCAGCTTGATACATGCCATCTTGGTCCACTAAATCATAGAGCTTGAGTTCTCCGCCCTGGTAGGGTTTGGGGGTGCGATGGAAGTAGTAAACGTAGGAAATCACCCGTCTTGCCACTTCTTCGTTGCCGTTATCGTTGTGAATTTTATAGTAGTTGCCGTGATTATGGGCGGTTAATTGAATTTCCACTTGCTCGGGCACAAATGGCTCCAGCCCCAACCGTTGCAACACCTGGGGGAGCAGAATTTGCACCGTTTCCACCAGGCGATCGCGCCATTCGGGAAAGTCGTACAGTACCCAGGATTTACGGTAATCCAGTTCTCCAGTCATCGTACTGGTGGGGACAAAGTTTGCTTCTTGCTGGGCAACATAGGCGAGCAACCGTAACCACTCAGTTGGGGGGAGCAGGCTGGGGACGATGACGTAGGGGGCGGTGTGAGTCACGGTAGAACGGAGTATGTTAACGTGCCATGGCATATCTTACTAACTGATTCAAGCGCTGACACAGCGTTTCCAGACCCAACCGTTCCTGGGCAGAAATAAACAGGGCTTGGGGGTATTCTTCCTTGGCTTCCATCAGCCGATCGCCATCGACCTGATCCATCTTGTTAAAGACAATGACGGCGGGACCTGGGGCGATCGGCATTTGCATCAAAATGGTCATCACATCCTGCACCTGACTTTTCCAGGCGGGATGGGAGAGATCGACTAAATGCAGGAGCGCATCCGCTTCACTGACTTCTTCCAAGGTGGCACGAAAGGCATCAAACAGGGAGGGCGGCAGTTCGTGGATAAAGCCGACGGTATCGGTGAGTAGGATGGGCAGGTTTTTTTCGGAATCGGGATCACGAATTTCCAATCGGCGAGTTGTTGGATCCAAAGTGGCAAATAGTTGATCGGCGGCGTAGATTTCCGATTGGGTCAGGGCATTCAGCAGGGTTGATTTTCCGGCATTGGTATAGCCAACGATCGCGATCGAGGGGATTTCTTCGTGCTGGCGCTTTTGTCGCAGACGGGCGCGGTGGGCTTGCAGGGCGTTGACTTCTTGCTGCAACCGACTGATGCGGCGCTGAATGGCTCGGCGTTCGGTTTCCAATTTGGTTTCCCCCGGACCTCGGGTGCCGATGCCGCCACCCAAACGTGACATGGCTTGGCCTCGACCGACCAAGCGTGGCAGTTGATATTCCAGTTGTGCGAGTTCTACCTGGAGTTTGCCAGCACCAGACTGGGCCCGTTGGGCAAAGATATCCAAGATGACCTCTGTGCGATCGACCACCCGAATGCCTATCTGAGCTTCTAGATTCCGCACCTGCACCGGGGAAAGATCGCGATCGAACACAATCAGGGTGGCTCCAATGCTCTGGGCAATGAGGGCGATTTCCTGGACCTTGCCTTCTCCGACGACGGTTTGGGGATGGGGGCGCGATCGCTTTTGTCGCAGGGTTTGGAGGACTTCTCCCCCGGCGGTTTCCACCAGTCGCCCCAGTTCATCCAAGGTGTCCTGAAAGCGTTGACGGGAGAGCGCATCGGTTTGCAGCCCTACAATTAAGGCGCGATCGCCACTGCCTTCCACTTCCCGTGCGACAAATTGCCGTTGAAAGTCAGCTTCTAGTTCTTCGACAAATTCAATGAAGTGCTGCTCTGCGATCGCTTCTAAGGTGAGGGGATGGGAAACCTGCCAAGCGGTCTCGGGATGGGGGAGGAGATGGCACAAATAGGCATCGCGAATGTAGCCAGTGGCACCGCCGCCGCGCTTTTGAAATCCGGTTCCAGTGAGGGTAATGAGCACCATTGCATCTAACCGTTGCACGGCCATGGCGGTTAGGGCAACCTCTCCTGGTGGATCCAGTTTTAATTGAGTCGCAACACAACGGATGCCGCTTAAGCGTTCTGCGCCATAGCGAGGGAGTTCCAGGGGGGGAATCTGGGTCTGGCGGGGTGTCCCAACTCCTACCCGAATCACTTGCCCCCGACGGTTGATATAGGCACAGACGGGCTGCCCTAGGTCGGTGCTGATGGCGGCTAAGCGTTGGGCAAATTCTGGGGTGGTGACGTGATCAATGGGTAGACGCTGGTGGTAGAGCCGCTGAAGTTGTTTAAGCTGATTGGTTTTCAACCCTTGGAGTTGACCGTAGATCGTTTCTATAGTACACAAAGCCAAACGCAACAGCTTCTATTGTGATCGACAGCCCCGGTTCAGATCAACTTTTGCTCAAAGGGTTTTATTGTCAAGATCCTCAATTTATAAAGTTTTAATCGTCTTGGGGGCGATCGCTGTTGTTTGATCAAGGTAGATCGCTGTTGGTGAGTAGGTATGACATGGAAAGGGAACGCTGGACTGATGGGACTGTTGTGGCTCTGTCCGGTGGAGCAATATGTGTATGAAATGTTTCCGATCGCCGCTTATCTAGAAGCTAGGATGCAACTGCAAGCTACTGCTGCACCGAAAGCGTCCCCAACCTGTCAATTCACACCCCCGCCAAAGCGATTGCGTTCGACGACTCGTTATGGCATTTTTGGTAATGATGAGTTTGACTCCTTAGTCTGTGGATACTTAGTCATTCGGCAGGAACAGCGATTTGAGGAAGAAATTCAGTTAGCTTACTTTCGCATTACACAGTTTTACGAGCAGGGATTGCAACAAGCGATCGCTACGGGAATTGAAAATAAAAATGCCATTAATGCTAAAACCGATGGTTATTATGAGTTAGGCTTGGGTTGCTATCAGAATGGGCGAATTATTGGGACGGAATACGATCGTAAGCTTCCCTATTTGCCCACTGCAACTCAGCAACAGTTATTCAAGTCTTCTGCTCAAAAGCCAGTGCGGGTCATCCTTTCATTTGGTAAACATACGGGAGAGGGTTGTGATTGCTGCAATCTACCGCACCAAATCCGAATCTATTAATACCAAAATCCTTAGCCTGACTACCCATCCAGCGTCCTCGCAGACCGAGATATCGATCGTTTGAGTGATGCGTTTAGTAATCAGACAGGGTGGTTGGCAACGATCGCCCTTCCATTGCAAAAGTGATGACCCATCCAAAGTGCGATCGCTTGGGGTGAGTGCAAAGAGGGTCAGGTGCTGGAGATTGTTGTGAAGGGCAAGGGCGATCGGCATTAAGGTTTGTTTCGTGGGCAGTCGATTTGAGCCTAAATGATAGAAAAATTCACCATTAGCCCAGCCTAACCCGTCGTCGCACCCGACTAGCAATGCTACACTATTTTCAGCCAAGTCAACTCGTAGCGTGTGAACTTGGCGTTATGCAGACACTACCTGTCATATGGTGCTGTGATATTCACAAGCAGACAATAGCTGACCAAATGTGGGAGATGTTCTTATAACTTGTTGAGCATTGACAGCACCAGAGAAATTTTGTCATGTCATATACCAACCCCCTACACAAAGATTTGATCAAGATCGTCATTTCAGCATTGATGGCACTGTTCCTTGTGCCGCTAACAGCATGGTTCTTCGTGCGCTATGCCCTACCTTCAGAGGCAGCTATAGAAATTGCTGAGCCGTTTACACCCTTGTGGCAGTTTCAGATCGCTAACCAGGTCGCTGGAGCAGCATTGATCGCTGGTATTATCATGCTGCTTGTGCTCTGTGCTCTGGGTGCTGCTGCCTTTACCAATCGCCAAGTGCAGTACTTGAGTTTCGTCACCGGCTGGCAATTGCTAAGATTATTCTGTGCCATTGAAGTCTTAGCGCAGGGTACGTTGCTAGTTTGGCTCGCTTTCTGGCTGACCGCGTTCTTCGGCCAAGTCTATTTCCCAAAACTAATCGGGTTAGCCGCTATCTTTGCCGCCGCGTCCGCATTCTACGCCATTGTCTGCATTTTCCAGCGCGTACCACAGACTACGAACATTGAAGGTGAAGTCATCGACGAAATCCTTGCTCCAGCACTCTGGGCACATGTTCGTAAGCTGTCTGCAGAAGCTGGCACTGCCCCACCAGATCACATCGTCGCCGGGAACGATGCCAATTTCTTTGTCACAGAAACACCACTGCACCTCAAGGAACGAACCTTAAGCGGACGCTCCCTGTTTGTCAGTCTACCCTTACTGCGCCTGCTTAATCGCACCGAAGCAAATGCTGTACTCATGCATGAGCTGGCGCACTTTCGTGGCGGAGATACTGCCAGTAGTGCGAAGCTTGGACCAAAACTTGCCCAGTACGATTACTATTGCGCGATGATGCACACGGCTCGTATCCCGGCTTTTTATGTGCTTTGTCTGTATCGCGTCATTTTTGAGTTTGCCCTCAAGCGTGATAGCCGCGATCGAGAGTTTCTTGCTGACCGCGTTGCCGCCACCCTAGTTTCGGCACAGGGGATTATTCGCGCACTGATCAAAATCAGCGCCTACACTTGTTATCGTGATGTCATCGAGCAAAAGCTGTTTGCTGAAGAAGGACAGCACAGTGACCAGATCGGAATTGCCGATCGTGTAGCCAAAGGTCTCAAACCGTATGCCGAATCAGCACAGTTCATAGATGAAATGCAAGCTGCCAGCATTCCTCACCCTTTCGACACGCACCCAGGACTGAGGGAACGCATGCACAGGGTTGGCTATGAAGTGAGAGAACTGGACTACAGCCAAATCGTCACCCAACCTAACGACTCTACCTGGATAATCGATATTCAAAATGCCGACGCGATTGAACAAGCATTGTGGGAGGTTTACGAGAACCGCTTTGCTATGGCACATGAACAGCAACTCGCCTACCGCTACCTGCCTGCGACCGCATCCGAGCGAGCAATTGTGCTCAAATACTTTCCAACCATCGAATTTGAGCTGCGCGATGGCAATCAAATTGTTATCAGCTATGACGGTCTGATGCTACCCAGAGAAGCCAATATCTTATCATGGGATAAAGTTGCTGATATGAAGTATGAAGAAGGGTTGATGGGCGACATTCTTTCGATCATCCATCCTGAAAAAGGTTGGTTTGGTGACAAGACCACCAAGGTAAAATTGCCGGGAATTGGCAAACAACGATCGCAGTTAAAAGCTACTCTGGAACATTATTGGCAACGCCATTGGATTATGCGCAATGGCTTGAATAGCAAGGAGACAGGACAGTAAATGAAGTGACCCCTCCCTGGCACGGTTAATGGATCAACTCACCGCCCTAGAGTCAGAGTTATCTTTCATCTATCGGCAATTCCCATGCCGAATCAGCTATGAAACCCCCATCGGCAGACGGATACAGAACTGGGTACCCTGACCTAACTCAGACTGCACGTCTAAACTACCATGATGTTTTTCTACGACCCAAGGTCGGTCGGAGACCATCGCGATCCGATCCGCCTCTGGTTGATTGGTAAACCGGAACATGTGCAGGCAATGATTAACAATCTACACATGCGGGGAGTGGCGGAACCCCATGAATGGAGTCGTCCTAACCCTTGGAATGCGATTACACCTGAAACCCAAAGGAAAATGCTGAATCTACTACCCAGCGCGGTTCTCAGCGTCTGTAATCGTTACCTAACCTAAGGCACATTCAGGGCAGAGGACAAGCGATCGCAGTATCTTGCTCTCAAAGTTGCGAGAACAGAGGCTGAGCGCGGTTCGTCAGAATGGATCGCATTCACATCCCTACCCGATCGCTTCCTTAGCCCAGGAGCGCAACAGCGTCAACGCCTTTGCCAGCCCTACCGATTCGCTTTCAGACAAAAACTCCACCACTTTACTAATCGGTAAAAAGGGAAACGTTGGACTGCGATCGCTGCTGACATACCCCTGCTCCGTCCATTGCCAAATCGTCAGTTGTCCCTTCAGCGCATTTTCGCCTACGGTGGTGGTATATTGCCAAACCTCAGGAATCCGCAGCGTATCAAACAAACCCAGGCGCTTCATGGAACCTTCCTGAATCAACACATCCACCGCCAGATCCGGTGGTGCCACGCGCAATAAACTCACCTCCAAACATTGGGAACCGGGCGGCAATTTATCCAGGTAGTAGCAAGCGGTGGGTTGGATAGCTTGCCCCAATTCCGGCTGACTCAGCAACACCTTTCCCGGACTCGCCAAATCATAGCCCGCCTCATCAGCAATCACTAAGAGCAACGATTCGATCAGGCGATTACAGCGATCGTGCTCCGCCAGGGGAGTCATCATTTCCAGCTTGCCGCGATCGTAAGTCAATTGAATCTGACGCTCTGGCCCTAGCTCATGCAGTAGTTCTTCTAATTTCTGCCAGTTCACGTTTTGCAGCAGAATCCGTTTTTCGGTCACAATGGGCTTGCGGCGGAATAGCATAGGGCATTGCAGATAAAATCACTATTTATAGCCTACTGGGAAATGGTGATTGTTGTTGCGGAATTGTTGTTGTGGGATTGTTGTTGTGGGGCAATAATGGTAGAGACGTTCCGCCGGAACGTCTCTACAGGCGGTTGGCGGTTTATTGCCATTGCGAAAAAGGGTGTTTGACCAAATTGGAATTGTAGTAGCGTTCATCCCCAGAAACTTCGGTGCCAATCCAAGGTGGTAAAACAATGCTTTGATCAGGGCGATCGAGTTCTACCTCCGCTAGAAATAACCCTTGATTGTCGCCCAGGAATTCATCCACTTCCCACACCATGCCTTGATAGAGAATTGTATAGCGATATTTTTCAATTTGGGGCTGTTCACACAAGCCGTCCAGTAGCGCTGCTGCATCCGCCGTGGGAATGACAAATTCATATTCCATTCGGGATAGCCCCACCACCCGCGTTTTGATGGTCAAAAATCCTTTACTCCCTGCAATGCGAAACCGAATCGTATGCCCCGCATCCCGGCTGAGAAACCCTTCCCGATAGAGAATTCCACCTTCCATCCACTGCCGCGTATTGTAGCAGAGGTAATCCAGCAGCCCGATCGCATCACCAATGGGAATTGAATATTCATAGGTGGTTCCAGCCATCTCGGTGACAATCAGAACAAAACCACTGGTGCGAGCCGGAGTGCCCAAGGTGTGAATCCGCAGAGGAACATGGGACGATCGCAAATACCCTTGGCGATAGTGAACCGCCTCTGCTAAATTGCGCCAGTCTGAATTGCATAGCAGGAATTTCCGTTCAATTTCTTGCGCCATAATTTTGTGTCAGATCGGTGTGAATCAGATCGGTGTGAATTCGTTCCTGCAGATGGAGAAAAGCCTCCACTTCCTGAGCATTCGGTTGCGCCGCGATCGCCCCTGGTCGCAAAGTGGTGAGCGCTCCCACCGCACTGGCGTAGGTGATCATTTCGTGGAATTGGCTAGGATGCTGGATCACGTCCGTGCCCTGACGGCAAAGTTGATGGAGAAATCCTGCCAGAAAACCATCCCCAGCCCCAGTGGTATCTTCGGGGGTGACGGCAAAGGCGGCAGTATGGGGAAGTGGCGTTTGCTGGGCAACGGCGGGGATCCAATAGGTGCAGCCCTGTTCGCCAGCGGTGAGCAAAATTGCTTTGAGTTGGGGAAATTCAGCAGCAATCTCCTGTAAATCCGTCGTGTGAAATAACCAATTTGCTTCCTCATCGGTCAGTTTTAACCAATCTGCTTTAGCGAGCAATTCCCGGATCAGCGCAGGTGCAAAACTTGGATCATCCCAGAACACAGGTCGCCAGTTCAGATCCACCACCACCTCTCCCCCATAATGTTTGATCAGATCCACCGCTTGGGCGATCGCCGTTGCTGTTTGGGGGGAGGCAAGTCCTAGGGTGCCCGTGACCAAAAAATCTGCCTGGGCGAACAGATCGATCGGTAAATCCTCCGGTTGCAACTGGGTGTCGGCAAAGGCTTGAGTGCAATGCTGATCCCCAAACGCGGCAAAATGGCGATCGCCCGTGAGGGTGCGGGTGACTAAAACAGTCCGCGTGGGAGCAAAAAAATTTACTTGAACGCCCGTCGTATTGACCCCAATTTCCCGCAGTAGCGTGATCAGGGCTTTACCGCGATCGTCATTGCCCACACATCCGACAAAGGCCGCAGACCTGCCCAATTTCTGCAATGCGCAGGCAACATTTGCGGGTGCTCCCCCTGGGTAGGCCGTCCAAGATTCAACCTGTTCCAAGGGTTTGCCCAGTTGATCGGCAATGCAATCAAACAATATTTCGCCTAAACAGACCACCTGCACCATAGCGATGTTTGAATCCTACATTAATTCCAAAAGACAATTCCAAAAGACCTAAAGTAACTGCACTATTTCGCATCTTGCCACAGAATCCTAAAAGCAGCACAAAATGTTAACTTAAATATGAATAACCTCAATATGAATAACCTAGACCATAGCCTATGCCACCCATTTTGCCTTCTACGGCATCTTCGTCCCTGCCCCTGCCACCCGGTCGGGCTGGGTTGCCCATCTTGGGAGAAACCCTCAATTTGCTGTTTGATCCCCAGTTTGTGGCCAAGCGCTATGCCCAGTATGGGTCAATTTTTCGCTCTCACATTGCGGGTCGTCCGGCTGTTTATTTTGTGGGTCCAGAAGCGATCGAGTTCCTGCTCTCTACGGGAATGGATCATTTTTCCTGGGGAAAAGGCTGGCCTCAAAACTTTCGCGATTTATTGGGACGATCGCTCTTTCTACAGGATGGGGAAGAACATCGGCGCAATCGTAAATTGATGATGCCTGCATTCCATGGATCAGCCTTGAATCAATATTTTATGACAATGGATGCGATCGCTCAGCAATATTTTCAACAATGGCAAGTTAAGCAAGAGTTTGAGTGGTTTGAAGAATTCAAGAAACTCACATTTGATATTGCCAGTCAAATATTTTTAGGGACAGCTCCTGGTAGCGAAACTCAACGACTCAGCCAATTATTTACAACATTAACCGATGGGCTATTTGGAATCACAAATTTACCAGGCAGCAAACTCCGTAAAGGCTTGAAAGCGCGATCGCAATTGCTAGACTATTTAACCCAGGTTATCCAAGAACGCCGCCAACATCCTGCCGAAGATGCGCTGAGTTTATTGATTCAAGCCACGGATGAAACGGGCGATCGGTTATCTGAGGAAGAGATTCGCAATCAAGCCCTTCTGTTACTGTTTGCTGGACATGAAACCACTACGGCAATGCTGACTTGGTTTGTGTTGGAATTGGGTCGCCATCCAGAAATTTTACGCCAAGCCCGCGCAGAACAGGATAGTTTTGGCAACACCGCCATCACCCTAGAGCAATTAGCAAAAATGCCTGTTCTCGATCGCATCTTCACGGAAGTTGAACGCTTGCATCCTCCAGTGGGCGGTGGATTTCGGGGAGTGATCAAACCCTTTGACTTGAATGGCTATCATATTCCGGCTGGCTGGTTGGTGCAATATTCCATTCTCTATACCCATCGTCTGCCAGACTTGTATCCTGACCCCGATCGCTTTCTGCCCGATCGTTGGGTAGACAATAAAATTAAGCCCTTTAGTTTACTCGCATTTGGGGGCGGTTCTCGCATTTGTATTGGTTTAGCCTTTGCCAAGTTGGAGATGCGCTTAATTGCCAGTTATTTGCTGCGAAATTGGGCTTGGCAATTACTGCCTAACCAGTCGTTAGAAGCCGTTCTCATCCCCACCCGCCGACCCAAAGATGGTTGTCGCGTTCAGTTTTCTCCCCGCCGAATTGGGTCTTAAGCAATTTCAGCCCTTGCCTGCTCCGCTAATGCGCGCAATTCCTCCCGCGTTGGGGCCGGAGTTCCGGGCGATAAACTCATCCAGAGCAAGAACTCCAGATTGCCTGCGGGACCCACTAACGGTGAAAAAGCCACCCCCTGATAGCACCAACCTAGCCCCTGCGCCGCTTGCAACACCTGTTCGATCGCCCAAGCTTGGTCTTGACTCTCCCGTACCACGCCTTTCTTACCAATGCGATCGCGTCCGACTTCAAACTGCGGTTTTACCAACAACACAATTTCCTTAGGTTCAATCAGTAAGTTAAACAGCGCTGGCAATACTTTAGTCAATGAAATGAATGACACATCCACCACACCTAAATCGGGTCTGGGGGAATCTTCTGTGTAGAGATCTGCCGCAGTCAGGTAACGAATATTGGTACGCTCTCGCAAAATCACCCGATCGTCCTGCCGCAAATTCCAAGCCACCTGCCCATAGCCCACATCAATACCGTAGACTCGTTTTGCCCCCGCCTGCAGCAAACAATCTGTAAAACCACCCGTGGAAATACCGCCGTCTAAACAAATGCGATCGCCCACAGAAATACCAAACTGATCCAACGCCTTAACCAACTTCTCGCCCCCACGGGAGACAAACCGCGATCGGGCTTTGACTTCAACGATCGCCCCCACATCCACTTCCGTGCCCGCTTTATCAATGCACTGCTGATTCACCAGCACTTCCCCAGCCTGAATCAGCCGTTGTGCCTGCTGCCGAGACCGACAGAGCGATCGTTCCACCAACAGCACATCCAATCGTTGTTTGGGCATTCGTTCCCATCCTTCTACGCCTGCAAAGAGTCTTCACCTTTATTCCATCCCTTCCATCGTACTCTCTCCGTCACAACTTAAGCAATAACACCACGTGAGTTCGACGAATCCTGGCGAGCAGATCCCCCTAGCCCCCTTAATAAGGGGGAACCGAGCCAAATTCAAGGGTTCAGCAATCGTTGTTAGACTCATTCCCGTTTGCTTTTCGGTTTGAAGTCCCCCTTATTTCTAGCGCAGCGGCGCGTCAGCGCGGGGATTTAGGGCGATCGAGAGCTTGACGGGAATTGCGTTTCGTCGAACTGATGTTAACGTCAGTTCGACAAAACGCAATTCCCAAAATCCCCGATCGCCCCCACCCCAATCCAAAATCGCAAATCCAAAATCCGATCGCCCTTCATTTGCCATCAGTCATCACTCCCATATCCACCACCTCCAGGGGTTTCAATCACAAACACATCATTTTCTTGCAGTTCCAGTTGTGCATTTCCGGCTAATTCCACAACTTCTCCCTGCCGATCGATCCAATTTCGACCGATTGCTCCCGGTTGCCCTCCGGCTAAACCAAATGGTGGCACAATACGATGCCCAGAGAGAATTGCTGCTGCCATGGTTTCTCGGAAGCGAATGCGACGGATCACACCATTGCCCCCGCTGTATTGCCCCAGGCCGCCACTGTTGGCACGAATGGTAAAGGATTCCAGCAGCACGGGAAAGCGGGATTCCAGAATTTCTGGATCGGTTAGGCGGGAATTGGTCATGTGAGTTTGCACAGCATCAGTCCCGTTAAAGCCATGACCCGCGCCGGACCCACCACAAATGGTTTCATAGTATTGATATTGGGCATTGCCGAAGGTGAAGTTGTTCATCGTTCCCTGGGCAGCAGCTAAAATCCCCAACGCCCCGTAGAGCGCATTCGTTACCGCTTGAGACGTTTCCACATTGCCAGCCACAACGGCAGCAGGGGGAGCGGGGTTGAGCATGGAACCCGTCGGAACGATGATTTCCAAAGGCTTTAAACAACCTGCATTGAGGGGAATCTCTGCTGCGACTAAACTGCGAAAGACATAGAGAACAGCCGCTTTAGCGATCGCCAGCGGTGCATTAAAATTATTACTTTGTTGATCTGAGGTGCCTGTGAAATCGATCGTAGCGGTGCGGTTTTGTGGATTCACACGGAGTTGGACTACTATTTGACTGCCATTGTCCATTGGGTAGATAAAATCTCCATCTTGCAGTTGGACGATCGCCCGACGCACGGCTTCTTCAGCATTGTCCTGGACGAATCGCATATAAGCCTGTACCGTTGCCAGACCAAAGTGTTCTACCATGCGTTGCAATTCCTGACAGCCTTTTTCATTGGCAGCAATCTGGGCTTTCAGATCCGCTAGGTTTTGGGCTGGATTTCTCACGGGGTAAGGGGCTTGGGTGAGCAATTGCATAATGCTAGCTTCTTGGAATTGTCCACGATCGACGAGTTTAAAATGGTTAATTAAAATGCCTTCTTCGGCGATGGTTGTGCTATTGGCTGGCATGGAACCGGGAGTAATACCGCCGAGATCGGCATGGTGTCCGCGTGAGGCAACGAAAAAGAGCGGGGTGGAGGATGCAGTGAGAAATACAGGCGTAATCACCGTCACATCAGGTAAGTGAGTCCCCCCGTTGTAGGGATTATTTAAAACATAGACATCACCAGGTTGTAAATCTTCACCCTGGGATTGAATTAAACTTTGCACGCTTTCTCCCATGGAACCAAGGTGAACGGGAATGTGCGGTGCATTGGCAATGAGTTGACCTTGGCGATCGAACAGGGCACAGGAAAAGTCCAACCGTTCTTTGATATTGACGGAAGAACTCGTATTTTGCAGCGTGTAGCCCATTTGTTCCGCAATGGACATGAAGAGATGATTGAAAATTTCTAACAGCACCGGATCAGACGTTTGTAAATTTTGAGAGAGCTGGGCTGATGGATTCAGGGGGGCAACCTTGCGCAATAGCAGATTATTTTGGGCTGTGATTTCGGCTTGCCAACCGGGTTCAATCACATTGGTGCCTGTGGGTTCAATCAGGAGGGCTGGTGCTGAGATGCGATCGCCGGGACAAAGTTGCGATCGTAAAAATAAAGGTGTTTCCTGCCAAGTGTTGTGAATGTACATGGATACTTGAGCATGGGGCTGTAACGCATCAACTCGTGGTGCTGCTGTCCATGTTGGGTTGATTGTTTCACTGGCGATCGCAACTTCCACTGCCAGCGTGGCAATGATTAACGGACGATGAGGATAGATAAACCCATAGCGTTGTTGATGTTTGGTTTCAAAGATTTGCTGAATTGTTTTCAAATCCTGCATCGGGATCAGCAAACTCGAATCTGTTCCTTCATAACGTAGGTAGAGTTGGGCGATCGTTTCTATGTCGGCAGTAGAGATACGATTAAGAGTCGATTGGGATAACTCTTGCTGACTTTCCTGCGATAATTGGTTGATAGAATCTTGTAATGCAATCAGTGATGCTTCTGTGAGAGGCTGTTCAATCGTCTTTTCCTTAAGAATCCGTTGATCTGCCAGTCCCATACCATAGGCAGACAAGACCCCTGCAAAAGGATGGATGAAAATCTGTTGGATGCCTAAGGTGTCAGCGATCGCACAGGCATGTTGTCCGCCAGCCCCACCAAAACAGCAGAGTGTATAGTGGGTAATGTCATAGCCCCGCTGCACAGAGATTTTTTTAATTGCATTGGCCATTTTTTCCACGGCAATGGTGAGAAACCCCTGGGCAACTTGCTCCGGCGATCGCCCATCCTGAATCCGGGTTGTGAGGTCGGCGAATTGTTGCACCACGATCGATCGATCCAAGGGCTGATCTCCAGACTTGCCAAAGACCGCAGGAAAAAAAGCAGGCTGAATTCGCCCCAGCATGACATTACAATCCGTCACCGTCAACCCACCCCCATTGCGATAGCAGGCAGGTCCTGGATTGGCTCCGGCAGATTCTGGCCCAACCCGATAGCGTCCGTCCTCAAAGCCCAGCAGAGAACCGCCCCCCGCCGCCACGGTGTGAATATCCATCATGGGCACCCGCAACCGCACCCCCGCCACTTCTGTTTCCAGCGATCGCTCGTATTCCCCAGCAAAGTGTGCTACATCCGTGGACGTGCCCCCCATATCAAAGGTGATGATTTTTTCCAACCCCGCCATCTGACTGGTTTTGACTGCGCCCACAATGCCTCCGGCTGGGCCAGAGAGGATGCTATCTTTGCCCTGAAAGCGATCGGCAGAGACCAGTCCCCCATTGGATTGCATGAAGAGAAGTTGCGGCTGCGGTTGTTCGTCGGCATTGGTCTGTAGCCCCTGGCTGACTTGCTGAACGTAGCGCCGCAGAATCGGAGAAAGGTAGGCATCCACCACTGTCGTATCACCCCGGCTGACAAATTTGATCAACGGACTGACTTGATGGGACACCGAAATTTGTGTGAACCCGATCGCTCTAGCAATGTCTGCAATGCAATTTTCATGATTAGGATAGCGATAACCATGCATTAGCAAAATCGCACAGGCACGAATTCCCGCTTGATAACTCACCTGTAACGATGTGGTTAGTTCAGCGATCGCTTCAGTCGTAAACGGGATGAGAACTTCTCCACAGGCACTGATGCGTTCTGGAACCTCAATCACCTGCTCATAGAGCATTTCAGGCAGTTGAATCTGACGGGCGAAGATGTGGGGACGGTTTTGATAGCCAATGCGTAAAGCATCCCGAAATCCCTGGGTAACGACGAGGACGACCCGATCGCCTTGCCGTTCCAACAGAGCATTGGTGGCGACGGTGGTTCCCATCTTAATGGCTTGCAGGCTAGCGATCGGGATGGGTTGATCGGGCGCAAGTTGGAGGATATCGCGAATGCCTTGAACGGCTGCATCCTGGTAGCGATCAGGGTTTTCTGACAATAATTTATGCACCGTTAAGCTGCCATCCGGTCGTTGGGCCACAATATCCGTGAAGGTGCCCCCGCGATCGATCCAAAATTGCCAACCGGATTGCGCACTACAAGAGACTGGCTCGGTCATGATTTACCCCTTAACCCCGACAAACCCGTCGGGCACGATTTTTAAGTCTCAGGGTTTTCGAGCGCAAGCTTCACGGTTCCCCCTAAAGCTTCACAGTTTTTAATTGACTGCGGGGATCAAAGGTGCGAAGGCTACGGATCCGTTCATAGGCTTCCCGTTCCGCCGGATTCAGCTCCTTCGGGGTAGCGATCGCCAGCTTCACCATCAAATCACTGCGACTGCCCTTCGTATCCTTCCAGCCCTTCCCCCGCAGCCGAAGGGATTGCCCCGATCGCACCCCTGCAGGCACATTCACCGTTACCGTTCCATCGGGAGTGGGCACTTCAATCTGGGTTCCCAGTACGGCTTCATCCGGGGCGATCGCCACTTCACAGGTCAAATTTTCGGCATCGAACTGGAAGAAGGGATGCTGATTCAACTCCACAATCAGATAGAGATCGCCCCGCTGAGAGGTGTAATGTGGACTGAAGTTGCCTTTGCCCCGCACCCGCACTTTGGTTCCATTTTTCGCTCCGGCAGGAATGCTGACGTTGATCGTCTCGTTGCCCACCCGCAGGCTTTTTTGGGTGCCATGAAACCCTTCCGCCAGACTGAGGGAAATTTTGGCTTCAGTATCTAGGTTAGGACTGCTGCTGGTGCTGGTGGAATTGCTGTAGGTGCTATAGGTAGAGCCGCTGCGGTTAAAGGTATCTTGACGTGTGCTAGTAGTCCGACCGTAATTGGGAGCACCGCCACTGCCACCCCCGCCGCCCATGCGACCCAGGAGATCATTGATAAACTCTTCAAAGTTGCTGAAGCGACCAAACTCAAAGTCCTCAAAATCCACGTTGGTGTTAGAAGTGCGATAGCCGCCGGGACTGCCCATGCCCACTTTGTTCCAGTACTGCCCGTACTGATCGTACTTCTGGCGTTTCTCAGTATCCGACAGCACTTCGTAGGCTTCACTGACTTCTTTGAAGTGTTCTTCCGCCACCTTATCCCCAGGGTTGACATCTGGATGGTACTTACGTGCCAGTTGACGGTAGGCTTTCTTGATCTCATCAGCGCTAGCGGTTTTGCTTATGCCGAGGATTCCATAGTAGTCACGGAAGCCAGTTGCAGCCACAGATCTCACACTCCTTCAAGGGTTCTCTTCCTATCATGCCCTGAAAGCGGAAGAGGTGGAAGTGAGAATTCCCGAACCAAGGGAGGGGGGAGGGAAACGAGTCTGATGGTTCAGCAGTCTCCCTTATGAAGGAGAATGGGGGTCGATCGTTCCTAAAATTAATACTTCATACAAACGCTCATCACCTTGCCTACTGGTAGATTTAGCATTTGCATTTGTGTGGCAAAAGCGATGGTTTTCGATCGCCCCCAGGTCAGCTCATTCCAATGACTGGAACGACTCCATTCATGAGTTTCCGAATATTAGATTCTTGATTATTGTCTGCCACCCTCAAATTTGGGGTCTGGGGGCAGTTCGTCAGGATTCATCAAACGGACATTTGTCCTAGATTGATTTGTGACTTGTGTCCCATGTGCTGACTGGCTGCAAATTCTAGGATGAAATCAAGTCAGTTTAACCCTTCAGGAATGATTACTATGTCAGACACCTTTCTAGGTTGGAAGACCCCAACGCCCGAACAATTTCTTGCCCGAGTAGATCAATTGGGCGATCGCCTTTCGCTCAATGTGCCACCTGTATTTACCCTCGCTCAATTAGCAGCATTGCCTGCAGGAAGTTTAGGACACACACTAGCAGAACACTTTTTAAAAACCGGTCTGCAACCTTTGACCTCCGGTCCTAGACGAAAGCAGTTACATGATGCCGTCCATGTTTTAACCGGCTACGGCACTGATCCGGTGGGCGAATTAGAAGTGCAGGCCTTTATGTTGGGAGCCAAATTTTTCCCCACCCATCTCTTTTTAGCAATCGCCTTGCTTCATCTAGCCGATCGTCAACGTCACCCGTTAGGTCTGAGCCATGGGACACTGATCCAGCGAATGCATCAGGCCTATCAAAGGGGGCAACGATCGAGCTTTGACATCGATCGCTGGCAACCGGAACGACAATGGCACCTCCCCCTGCAAACCGTTCAACAAATGCTTCATCTATAGGGAATGAAACTGTCAATCTTATTGTGAAATATCAATTTCTCCCACTCCCCCACTCTCCACCCTACGGATCGGTAGTCACTGGCGCGATCGCCTCCGATTTAGGAACTAATTCAGCCACGAGATCCGGCAGGATAGGTTGGCTCAGGTGTTTACTGGCAGTGGGATCTAATTCCAACGCCGTGATGGAGGTTCCCGCTGCATCTGGTGCAAGATCAGCAGCCCCCGGTAACCAGCCAATTAAGGGTAAAGGTAACAGACTAGTGAGATTGGTGATGAGAATGAGCAACCAGAGCTTATCAAAATTCTGTTCCGTCACCCCCAGCCAACTCATCAAGCCTGCCCCCAATTCATAGGACACCAGACCTGCAAAATTCACCACTGACATTAACAGAGCAAACAGCGTGGCTTCCACCCCCGGAGGACAGAGCCGCGCCGCCAACACCAGCACGGGCATAAAGGCAATCTGTCCCATCACCGTCAGTATCAAACTATCGCCCAGACTGAACCATTGATCGCTAATGCCCAAGGCACGATTGGCATGGGTGACTAAAATCAGCGAAGTCAAACCCAGTAACGAAGAAATCACCATAGACCAGGCAAAAATCACCCGAAACGGGACAGCCTTGAGAAAGCGCTGAAACACCCAAATCCCCACGATCGCCGCGAAACTGGTCACTAAGCGCACCCGACCCAAAAATTCCGGTTGAAAGCCCAACTCATTGGTGGTGAAGTAGAAGAACGCAGATTCCGCCGCTGGAGTTGCCTGCCAGAGGAACAGAAATGCCGTTGGCATCCAAATCGTCTTTTGGGAAAGCGCTCCTTTCAACTGCCCCAACTGATGCCGCACCACTTTCCAATCGGGCTTGAGGGCAACGGCATCTTCAGAAATTAACCAAGCCACCGCCGCCACAATCATCGGAAAGGTGGCCGTAATCAAAAACACCGTCTGAGTACTAAAATGTTCCAGCAGTGAGCCGCTAAAATAAGCCGTCAGCAAGCCACCGATTGCTGAAGACCCCCAGCAGAGAGACTGGAGCGATCCCGCTGCCCCCACCGATTCTGCCCGCGCCCGTTCCACCACGATCGAATCAACAATCACATCACTCACCGCAATCGAAAGAGACCCGAGGGCGATCGCGGCTGTGGCTTGCCACCCCGTTTCTACCCAAGTGGCTAGGGTGATCCAAGACAAGGCCCCCAAAAAACCAGACAGAATTAGGTAGGGGCGACGGCGATATCCCAAAATGGGTAAGCCATCTGACAAAAAACCAAACAGCGGCTTCACCATCCAAGGAATGGAAACCACCCCCAGCAATGCTGAAACCTCCGCCGGACTCAGTCCCAAATTATCTTTCAAAAAGAAGCTAATGGCGAGCCTTGCCAGCCCTAAAATGCCTTGCACAAAGTAGACCAGCAGGATTGCTAGCAGTTCTGGAGAGGGTTCATGCCCGAGCAGCACTCTCTCCAGGAGGGAATTCTTCAGCTTAGTCAGTCCAGAATCAGAAACGATCATTGACGATTTGTTACAAACATTGACCGAGAGGGTTTCTCTATCATAACGGGATTCTGAGTGTTCCTACCGGAGGATTCCGGTGTAAACCAGACTTAGATCAGCCCAGCGACCCGATCGCCTCCCACAGTATGAAGCCAGATAGGATGAGCAATTCAGCAATCGATTAGCAGGCAACCCCATCTGTTAAGAAGCAATGACATTGAGAGCTTGCGAGGGCAATGATTGGAAATTGCGACTCTTAATGTGTGGTTTACACTACTTAAAACTTTGACACTTTCCGTAATAATCGTTTACATTATGAATAACAGCTAGTGCCCTCACGGGAGTAAAACCATGACAACTAACACTGAAACAACCGCAGTATCGGCTACCGAGAATCGCAACGCTTGGAAGTTTGGTTTCACACCACAGGCAGAACTGTGGAATGGTCGGTTTGCAATGATTGGCTTTGTGGCAGCTCTGGCAACGGAATTTGCTTCAGGTCAAGGCGTGTTGCACTTCCTCGGCTTGATGTAAGTCGTTCCCTGAACGAAAGATTAAATCTCGGTCAACCTTAAAAGCAAGTATGGCGGACTCTCCTGGAGGGTTCGCCTTTTTTTACATGGGTTTCGTTCCCATCGGCTGGGTGCCATGGAAATGGGTGTAGTCGAGATAGCGATCGCCCGTGGGAGATTTATAAATCAGATCGATGAACTGGTGATCCCATTGCAAATCTTGGGGGGAGTAGAGGTGGCGGGCATGGAGTGTATAGGCGACAGTTTCATCCAACCCCATCAGCGAGAGAATGAATTGGGCATGGCTCTGGTCTAGGGATTCCGGCGTTTCGCCATAGAGAGGACTGGCTTCATCGATCGGGTGCATGATCGTCCAGGTCAGGCTAAAACTGGGGGTGCGATGGCGGGAAAGGGGCAACTCGTAGAAGCGGCGGATGAATTGACCCTCTAAGGTCTGCTCATCGCGGGTGAAGTAAAGGCGGGCTTCTGCTTCCAGAATCTGGTTGCGACGTTGGTTAGCTGCTCGCATCATCAGGGTGGGCACCCCATTGTGGGGCGCAACGATCGCACGATGGCTGAACATAATGCGGGCAACGGGACGGGTGAAGCGGGCAAAGGCAAGTCCGGTGACTACAGCAATGCTTAACAAACTCATGATCGCCTCCAGGGTGACGATCAGATTGGCATAGGTCGTTTTGGGCGCAATCACCCCATAGCCGATCGAGGCAAAGGTATGCACGCTGAAGAAAAAGGCATCCTCAAAGGAACCGGGTCTGCCGCCGACTAAACTATCTCCCCCCAGCAGGTACAGGCAAGCAAAAATCGTGTTGAGCAGGATATAGGCGATCGCCACCAGGAGGATAAACCCTTTCCAGGGCACGGTCAGCATCAAATGGTAGGGATCGCGCAGATAGTGATACCACTGGTTCAGCCCATCCACCTCAAATCGACCCTCTCGGCGGGCAATGCGCACAATCTTGCGGGGCAAACGCGATCGGAGATGGAGTTGATGGCTTTTCATCGTTAGTATTCTTCAGAATTCACACAGGCTGAGCAACCAAGCGGAGAAACTCACCCGGTAGAGGCAGCATGTTATCCGTCAGTTGCTCACAGGGAAGCGTTTCCACCGTACTGGTCATCACATCATCTAGCAACGGAACTTTCACAAGATGAACCCGTTCATCCTCCGCCCGCTTAAACCCATCATACAAATCGAGCGTACCCGATCGGAGTTGTACAAACCGTTTCTGCGACAGCGCGACATAAAGCCAATCCTTATATGCCTCAGTTTCATCCACAAAAACTACTAAATATATCTGCCCAGAAGCGCTCTGACAGGCAAATAGGCAAGGCTCGTCGTCAGCTTCATAGACCTCGACAAGATGTAACTTTCCCAGATAAGTCAGTGTAGGTAACAGATTCATAGTTTGGGTACACAATAATCTAAACTCTAAGCACCGTGTTGATTGGGCGGTTCTAGGGTGTCATAAAAGAGAGTCCAGGGTTCTAGACCAAGCGGAATCCACCAGCTATGATGCGAGTTGTTTGTACCATTGGATGGAAGTCGGTACAATAGAGTGCCTAAATACAGCGATCGTCTCCTATTTAGCCTAACCCATTCACCTGACGTTCTATCCCTCTTGTTCCATGCAGCCCTCAGAATCCAACTCCAGCAAATTTCACCCCAAGGCATGGGCTGCGATCGTCCAGTCTCAGGATGTGGTGCGGCGCTATCGTCACCAGAATCTTGAAGCCGAACACCTGATGATTGCCCTCCTGGAACAACCAGAGAGCTTAGCTACCAAGGCGCTGGCTAAAGTGGGAGTAGACACAACCCGCTTTGCCCAGCAGATTGATGACTTTACCAATCGCCAACCCAAATTGGGTTCTGTGGAACAGCTTTACGTGGGCTACAGTTTGGAGAAGCTGCTCGATCGGGCCGACATTGCCCGCAACACCTGGCAGGATCCCCTGATTGGCACAGAACATTTGCTCATTGCTTTTTCAACGGATCCACGGTTAGGGATTCGACTCTTCCGCGCATTCAACCTGGATATCAAGCAACTAGAAACGGCGCTCAAGGAAGTACGAGCCACGCAGAAAGCCACCCCAGAGAATGGCAGCAGCGACAGCAAAGAATCTGCCCTAGAACGCTTTGGGCGGGATTTAACGGCATTGGCCCAGGAAGGCAAGATTGATCCCGTGATCGGGCGGGATGAGGA
Organism: Synechococcales cyanobacterium; assembly: GCA_035285565.1. Classification (GTDB taxonomy): domain Bacteria; phylum Cyanobacteriota; class Cyanobacteriia; order Leptolyngbyales; family Leptolyngbyaceae; genus JAYKGX01. Next base: position 11,292 of record JAYKGX010000155.1, on the reverse strand, counting down.
AATTCGTCGGGTCATTCAAGTTCTCTCTCGACGCAGTAAAAACAATCCGGTCTTGATTGGCGAACCGGGGGTGGGCAAAACAGCGATCGCGGAAGGATTAGCACAGCGCATTTTGGATGGTCAGGTGCCGGAGTCGCTCAAGGGACGCAAGTTGATTTCCCTGGACATGGGTTCGGTGATTGCCGGAGCCAAATATCGGGGTGAATTTGAAGAACGGCTGCGATCGGTGCTCAAGGAAGTGATGGCTTCGGAAGGGCAGATTGTCCTGTTCATTGATGAATTGCATACGGTGGTGGGCGCGGGTGGCAATCAGGGCACGATGGATGCGGGGAATTTGCTGAAACCGATGCTGGCGCGGGGTGAGTTGCGCTGTATTGGAGCCAGTACGATCGAGGAATATCGCAAAAATGTTGAGAAAGATCCCGCTTTGGAACGCAGGTTTCAGCAGGTGCTGGTGCAGGAACCCACCGTGGAAGATACGGTTTCCATTCTACGGGGACTGAAAGAACGCTACGAAGTTCACCATGGCGTAAAAATTTCCGATGCCGCTTTGGTTGCCGCCGCCACGCTGTCTTTTCGGTATATTAGCGATCGCTTCTTGCCCGATAAGGCGATCGATCTAGTAGATGAGGCCGCTGCCAAACTGAAGGTGGAGAGTACTTCTAAGCCAGAAGAATTGGAAAATATTGAACGGCGGGTGATGCAACTGAAAATTGAAAAGAAATCCCTAGAGCAAGAAGGAGGCAATCCAAGCAGTACCTACGCAGCGACTAAAGAATCCCTCGCTAGGGTGACCAAGGAGTTAGAGGAGAGAGAATTAAAAAAACAAGTACTCGAAAAACAATGGAATGCTGAAACAAACTTGAAAGATGCAATTTATAAACTGCACGAAGAAGAGAAAGAAATCAAATTGCAACTCGATCGGGCAGAACGGGATTATGATGCCAATCGGGTGGCAGAACTGACCTACGGAACTTTACATCCTCTCCAAAAGAAACTGGCGGAACAGGAAGCCCAATTAGCAGCTCTGCAAGCCCAGGGTTCGATTCTGCGCCAACAGCAGGTCATGGAAGCAGACATTGCAGAAATTGTCGCCAAGTGGACGGGGATCCCGGTCAATCGGCTAATGGAGTCGGAACGGCAGAAGTTACTGAATTTGGAAAGTCATCTGCATGAACGGGTGGTGGGACAAACAGAAGCCGTGGAAGCCTTAGCTGCTGCCATTCGACGGGCGCGATCGGGCATGAAGGATCCCAGCCGACCGATCGGATCATTTCTCTTTATGGGTCCTACGGGGGTGGGTAAGACGGAGCTGGCGCGGGCTTTGGCACAATTTTTGTTTGATAGCGATGATGCCATGATTCGCCTGGATATGTCGGAATATATGGACAAAACATCCATGATGCGAATTGTGGGTGCGCCTCCTGGTTACATTGGCTATGAAGAAGGGGGACAGTTAACGGAAGCGATCCGTCGTAAACCCTATTCGGTGCTGCTGTTTGATGAAGTGGAAAAGGCGCATCCCGATATTTTCAATTTATTACTCCAAGTGTTGGATGATGGGCGGATTACCGATGGGCAAGGTCGCACCGTTAGCTTTGCCAATACCGTGATTATCATGACCAGCAACATTGGCAGTGAGCATATTTTAGAAGTTTCTGGTGATGATTCCCGGTTTCATGAAATGGAAGATCGGGTGATGAATGCCCTGCGCAAACATTTCCGCCCAGAATTTCTGAATCGTATTGATGATATGATTCTGTTCCATCCATTGGGTCGTCAGGAACTCAGTAGCATTGTTGGCTTGCAGATCAAACGCATTGAAGCCCTGTTAGCGGATCAAAAAATTGCCCTAGAAATTACTGATAGCGCTAAAGCTCACATTGCTGATGCGGGTTACGATCCCACCTATGGAGCAAGACCCCTCAAACGAGCCATTCAACGGCTATTACAAAACCCGATCGCCACTCTATTACTAGAAGGCAAATTCACGGCTGGAGACACGATTCTCATTGGTTGCGCCGAAGGCAAGTTAACCTTTGACCCAATGCCCTCAGAAAGACGATCGCGGTCATAAACCGAAGCATCCCGGCTGTGGCACTTGCGCCACACCCCCAACCGATATCACAAGCAAAGGGCAGAGAAGCCGCAAATCATGCCATCTTCCCCGCCCTCTTGTCTCCAATCCAATCTGACTCCAGACCTTATTCCACCGTCACAGACTTCGCCAGGTTACGCGGCTGGTCTACATCTAAGCCTCGGCGAGCCGCAATGTGGTAAGACAGCAACTGCATCGGAATCACAGAAACGATCGGCGAAAGAATTTCATCCACATGGGGTACCGGAATCAGCGTATCAAACGTTTCCGCCGCTTCCATTTCATCCATCGGAGTCACACCAATCAGTCGCGCATCCCGTGCCCGCGCCTCCTGGGCATTCGAGAGCACCTTTTCAAACACCGTCCCCGGCATGGCGATCGTCACCACAGGCACCTTGGCATCCAACAGGGCGATCGGACCATGTTTCATTTCTCCAGCAGGATAGCCCTCGGCATGGATATAGCTGATTTCCTTGAGCTTTAATGCACCTTCCAGGGCGATCGGAAAATTGATCCCCCGTCCCAGGAAAATGAAATCCTGAGTTTCCGCAAAATCATGAGCCAGTTCTTCGATATAGCGCTCTTGGCTTTCTAAAACACTCTCCACCTGAGCTGGCAGTTGCCGCAGCCCTTCCAGAATTTTTTCAATTTGATCCAGAGGCAGCGTTTGACGACGGTAGGCCAGATCCAACGCTAGGAAATAAAATGCCATCAACTGCGCCATAAAGGTTTTCGTCGCAGCCACCCCAATTTCAATTCCAGCTTGGGTATCAATCACCTGATCCACCAACTGCCCCAACGTACTCTCCGGACGGTTGGTAATGCCCAACAGACGCGCTTGAAACTCCGGTGCTAACGTGGCCCGCCGTTGTTTCTCCATTTCCAGAGCCGCTAACGTATCTGCCGTTTCTCCCGATTGCGTCACCCCAATGCTGAGGGTATGCGCGGTCAAGGGGGGCGGTGCATAGCGGAATTCTGAGGCATATTGCACGGAAGTTGGAATGCCCGCTAACTGCTCCAACAAATATTTCCCCACCAAACTGGCGTGCCAACTGGTCCCACAGGCAACGATCTGCACCTGCTGAATCGACTCGTAGAACTGCGGCAGTAACTCTAGGCGAATGGGAGAGACTTGAGCATCCGCTGTCCAATCGGGGACTAAGTAGGTTTCCAAAGCCGATCGCACCACACCAGGTTGTTCGTAAATTTCCTTGAGCATGAAGTGGCGGAAGCCTTGTTTTTCCACCATGACGGGATTCCAGTTCAAGGTGCGGGGGGCTTTGCGCAGACGATGCCCCTCAAAGTTATAAACCTCCACCCCCATGGGAGTCAGCCGCGCCAGTTCGCCATTTTCCAGGGGCAAAATTGCACGGGTATAGGGCACCAAAGCAGGCGTATCGGAGGCGCAGTAGAACTCACCCTGCCCAAAGCCGAGGACCAACGGAGCTTGCTGGCGAGCAACGATAATTTCATCGGGATGATCGGCACTGATGACGGCGATCGCAAAAGCGCCCTGCAATTCATTCACCGCCAATCGCACCGCTTCCAACAGAGGATTGGCATGGTCGGGAGAAACTTGCTTTAAATGTTCTGAAATTAAATGGGGAATCGTTTCAGTGTCAGTTTCTGAACGAAATTCGCAGCCTTGCGCCCGTAATTCTTCCCGCAACTCTCGGTAATTTTCAATAATGCCGTTTTGTACCACCGCCAGCCGACCTTCCGTATCCCGATGGGGGTGGGCATTATGCTCTTCCGGCTTGCCATGGGTAGCCCAGCGAGTGTGACCGATGCCAATCTGGGCAGGATTTTGCTCTCCATCGAGTTTTTCCTGCAGGTTATTCAGTTTGCCTTTAGCGCGGATGCAGTGAACTTCTCCCTCTAGGATCGTCGCAATTCCGGCAGAGTCATAACCCCGATACTCCAATTTTCGGAGTCCTTCTAATAAAATGCCACTCGCGGCTTGGGTTCCGATATAACCAACAATTCCACACATAGCTATCTCCTCTTGAGGACTTGGACTGAGTAACTGTCAAGTTGTAGTAACGGTCAAGTCGTAAACGGTTCACGCTGGGCTACTTCAATTCGATCGTCTCCATTCCAGATATTGCCCTATTTCAACCCTGAAAAATCCCTGGAAACATCCTTAACAACTGAACGGTGCTCCCTTGCTGCCCTTAGGAAATCATCTGGAACAGCTTCAGAGGGAGTCCCAATTAAGTTTTAGTTTAAGCAGACCTCCTTGCTATACGCCACAGTCTCTAGGTGGAAATTACCCCGAAAAAACACTTAAATAAAACTCAAAGTTCTTGTAAAAAATACAACAATGAATACTCGCGAGTTAGACCGAGATTAGGGCGATCGCGCTGGGTTATAGCCCTGGAGGTTGGTGTAAAAGACTGGAAAAATCGAGGCGAGCCAGTTGTTCATAGGCCTGGGCGATCGCCGTATTTCCCCGGAGAAATCCCGTATTTGCCCCTGGACAAATCCAACTCAAGGTCTCTGGGCTCAATCGAGTCAACAGTGCTTGAACATTGCGGATTTGCCGGGGCCAATGGAAGGTTTTAGAAGTCCGCAGCGGCAGTGGCTGGGCTTGGCGATCGGGCAAGAGATGCCGTCCGGAAAAAAGAATCCCTCCCCCTGGCTGGTAATGAACACAAGTGGATCCAGGTGAATGTCCTGCAGTCCAAATCAAGGTGATGTCTGGCGTCAGGGCTTGTTCTTGCTGGAAACTCATCACGGGGAGATTGGGCAGGAGATAGGCTTCCTGTTCCTGCATCCAGATCTCGCAATTAAACCGTTGCTGAAATTCCTTCGCTTTGCCGATCGCCCCCCGATGGGTCAACACCAACCAGCGGATCCCACCCTGCTGGGTGAGGAAGGTACAATTCTCATCATCCCAGGCAGGACAGTCGATCACCAGGTTGCCTTCCGCTAAAGGGAGGAAATAGGCTGTTCCCCCCAGGCTGTCGCGATTGGGAGCAAAGGCTTGGATGGGGGTGGGGAGGCAGAGGTCCGCCAGGACGGGACGGGGGGGTTTGGCAGAGGGCATATCGCGTTTTCCAAAATCTGACGCATAATCTTGAAACAGGCTTTCCCCCTGAGAGGACAGGAAAACTTTATAATTTGCTATGTCCTATTTGTACCACTGGTTTTGTTGCACTGGCACATCATCTCCTGGTCAGCCCCTCTTTTCCAGCAGTTCCGTTGAGCGTTTTGGCTAAATTTCATGACTTGGACTTGGTTGTTACTGGTTCTGTTAGCCATTCTTGGCATTATTTCTTACCTGTTCATTGTGCAACGGGTAACAGCGATCACGCGAACTCCGGCCTGGCTGTTGTGGATTGTAGTGATGATGCCTGCATTTTGCATGGTCTTCTGGACCCTGCTCTTCGGATCCAAACCAGGGATGCCACCTTTGATTGGGATCAGCCTGTTCATTGGCTGTTTTTTTCTCTATCTCTATCTCATTCAACGAGGGAAAATAACACCGGATCCAAATGCAACTCTCCCAGGTATGACCCGATCGCCAGGAGACAATTCGGAATTGCCTGTTGAACCCTTGCCGGAAGCCATGATTCCCCGTCCGATTAATCCCGCCGAAGAAACCAATTTACAGAACTGTTTCCCTTGGTCTGTCTTTTATCTACAGCATATTGAATATCGACCCCAGGCCGTGATTTGTAAGGGGCAACTGCGCACTGGTGCGGAACAGGCTTATCAAACCGTGCGAGCAAATATAGAGGCCGAGTTTGGCGATCGCTTCTATCTTGTCTTCCAGGAAGGGGTGAATCAGAAGCCCTTTTTTGCCCTAGTGCCCAATCCTCAAGCTCAAACGCCAGCTCTGGTGAGCAGCAGTGTCAACTTAAGACGACCTCGGGTGGCGATCGCCCTTGCACTATTAACGTTGATCACCACCACCTGGTCTGGCTGGGAATTAAGCCAGTTGTTAGGTGCGCCTAAATCGCTACCCTTGTGGCAGGGGTTGCCCTTTGCCTTGGCATTGATGGGCTTTTTTATCATTCGGGAAGGGGGGCACTATTGGACGACGCTCCACTATAAAATTCCAGCTACCTTGCCTTACTTTATCCCGATCGTCCCCCTGCCCCAGTTACCCATTGGTACCGTGGGTGCGTTTATCCAACTGCGATCGCCCATTCCCCACCGCAAGGCCCTGTTTGATGTGGGCGTGGTAGGGGCCTTGATGGGTCTGATCTTTGCCATCCTGCTGCTGGGGGTGGGGTTAACCCTATCTAAGACTGTCACGATTCCGACGGACTTTCGCCCCAGTGTTTTTAAATTTGAGGCGATCGTGCCCCAATATTCCCTGCTCTTGACGCTGTTAAGCAAAATCGCTTTGGGTGGGCAATTGACCGGGAAGATGCTGATTAAAATGCATCCCATTGCCGTGGCGGGTTGGTTAGGTCTGCTATTTACAGCCTTTAATTTAATGCCGATCGGGCAACTGGATGGGGGACGGATGGTTCACGCCATCTATGGTCAGCGGACTGGGGCCATTATTGGTCAGATAGCGCGCCTGTTGCTGTTGGGTCTCTCCTTGATGCAACCCCATTTATTACTATGGGCAATTTTATTATTCCTATTGCCTGCGGTGGATGAGCCTGCATTAAATGATGTAACGGAATTAGATAATCGCCGCGATACGATCGGGTTAGTTGCGTTAGGTCTATTGTTAATCATTATTTTGCCCACTCCTAAAATTGTTTTGAATGCGTTAGGACTATAGGAGTGGTTCGCCACCATGAGCCACAAGGTACATCGAGTTTCATCGAACTCAGGTTGAATCAGGATCTAATCACAACCCACCCAAATGATCCCCCTAGCCCCCTTAATAAGGGGGAACCGAGCCAAATTCAAGGGTTCAGCAATCGTCGTGAGACTCCTTCTCGTTTGCTTTTCGGTTTGAAGTCCCCCCTTAATTTCGGTTTGAAGTCAACCTTAATAAGGGGGATTTAGGGGGATCGAAAGGTTGATAAGAATCGAGTTTCGTCGAACTCACGTATCTTTTAAAATTGATTCACCTATCATTTCAGTGTTCCCGGTTGTGTTTTCGAGTATTTTTTCCAATGAATCCAGTCATCACTCAGCTTTATCAAGACTTGCAATCGCTTGTTTTGTATCAAGGTGTATTAGCCGATGAAGTCGGGCAATATTTTTTACTGCTGTTGAAAGAATTGCAAGCATCAGAACATGCCCGCAATGAAGCACAGATTTTGCAAGCCTATAGCCTCTGGCTGCGATCGTTGATTGATCGGCAACTAACGTGGCGAGGCTATCTCAGTCAGCGTCTGCTCCAGGATGACAATCCCTTTACCCAGCAGGTGCAGACCCAAGCGTTAGAACAGCTTGCTCCGGCACTGCTCACTTTGGTGAATCGCGATTTACAAATCTTGCAGAACTTAGCTCGATGCTCCTGTGACCAGGTATTGCAGTGGGTGATGGAGCGTGTTCCGCTAGAAACCCGTCCGATTTGGGAAAATGGGGTTTTGGACTCACTCCTCCAGGTGCGTGATTGGCGAGAGATTCTGCCGGACTTGGTGCAGCAGTATCGAAAGACTGGCACGGGTTTGTTTGGGCAATATTGGGCTTTTCGGTGGCAGGGCGATCGGCTCGTGGGCATTCCCCATCCCGATCCCATTCACTTGGAAGACCTGATTGGCTACGAAACCCAGCAGCAAACCTTGGTGGACAATACCCAGGCTTTGATGGCGGGCTATCCAGCTCTGCATGTCCTGTTGTATGGCAGTCGGGGTTCGGGCAAATCCTCCTTAGTCAAAGGCTTGCTGACGAAATTTGGCGATCGCGGTTTGCGATTGGTGGAAGTGAGCAAGGCGGAAATGCCCCATTTACCCACCATTACCGAACAGTTGCGATCGTTGCCACAGAAATTCATTCTGTTTATTGATGATTTATCGTTTGAAGAGGATGACGATACCTACAAAGCCCTCAAAGTTGTGCTAGAAGGGAACATCACGGCCCGGGCCCAAAATTTGGTGGTCTATGCAACTTCCAACCGCCGCCATCTGATTCGCGAGTTCTATGGCGATCGCCCTCGCCCCAAGGATGCAGATGAAATCCATCAATGGGATACCCTCCAGGAAAAAATGTCCTTTAGCGATCGGTTTGGCATCACCTTGACCTTTGAACCGGCGGATCAACCCACGTACCTCAACATGGTGCAACATCTGGCAAAGCAAGCCCAAGTCAATCTCCCCAGAGCAGATCTCGAATTCCAAGCCCTGCAATGGGCAACGCGGCACAACGGGCGATCGGGCAGAACGGCACGCCAGTTTGTGGATTTTCTGATCGCTGACCTTGCCCTGAAGGATAATAGAGATGTGAGGTCATCTCTGGATTCCGTGTGAGGATGCTATGGGATTTTGCCATGAACGGTTGGTGCAGTTTGGTGATACAGACATGGCCGGGGTTCTCTATTTCGCCAATGGACTCCGTCTCTGCCATGAAGCCTATGAAGCCTCGTTGCAAGCCGCCAAGATCGACTTGAGAACCTTTTTTTTAGGCACGGATTTTGCAGTCCCGATCGCCAGTGCCACAATCCAGTTTCTCCAGCCAATTTACTGCGGCGATCGTCTTTGGATTGAATTAACAGTTGAATTAAAACGGGAGAGTGAATTTACCATCCACTACCAACTTTTTAACGACGAGCAGCGAGAACAACGGGTTGCCGAGGCAGAAACACGCCATGTTTGTATTTATGGCAAAACCCGCAAACGCCGACCCCTCCCGGACTCTTTGCAGCATTGGTTAAACACCCTAGGTTAACGGGAGTTCGACGAATCCTGGCGAGCAGATCCCCCTAGCCCCCTTAATCAGGGGGAACCGAGCCAAATTGAAGGGTTCAGCGATCGTCGTTAGACATCTTGGGTTAGCCACCCTGCCCTACTGTGAGTTGGAGAGCTGCTCCCGAATCAGTTGCGCCACCTGGTGGGCACTGTCCGGTACGGCAAGACTGGCAGCTTGTTTTGCCATGCGATCGCGATCGGGCGAATTCAACAGATCCAGCACCAAGGTTTGTAAGGTTTCTGGCAGAAGTTGTTCTTGACGAAACATTTCTGCTGCCCCCGCTTCCACAAACACTTTGGCGTTATAAGCTTGGTGATCCTCTGCGGCAAAGGGATAGGGAATCAGAATCGAGGGGGTTTGGGTCATGGCTAACTCGGTTAAGGTGCCTGCCCCGGCTCGACTAATGGCCAAACTCGCGCGCAGCAGCAGAGAAGCCATATTGTTATAAAACGGACGCTCCACATAATGGGGATGCTGAAAACTTCCTTGCTCGGGATCGGCTTCCCCCGTCAGATGGACCATCCAAATGCCTTTTTCCACCCAGGCGGGAGCACATTGCCGGATGAGACGATTGACAGCCACTGCTCCCTGACTGCCTCCCACGATGACGATTAAGGGCACTGCCTCAGGAATTTGTAAATCCCACAGGGGCGATGACTCTTGCAGAAATTGCCCTCGCACAGGAGTCCCCGTCATTAATCCTTTCCCCTTGAGGTGCTGAGCCGCCGCCGCAAACCCGATCGCCACTTCACTACACCAAGGCGCAAAGAAACGGGTCACTTTACCCGGTAGGGCATTGGCTTCATGCAAAATGACGGGTAAGCCGAGGGAACGCGCCGCCAAAATTGCTGGAGCGGCAATGTAGCCTCCCGTGGTAAACACGCCACTAAACTGCCCCTGTTGCAGAATACGCCGCACCTGCCAGATAGATTTGATCAGTTTGCCTAAGGTTTTTAGAGTATTCAGCCCCGGTTTACCCTGGAATCCTGCCACTCGGATGGTATGCAGCCGATAGTGATTGCCCACGAGTTGCACTTCTAAGCGATCGGGCACCCCCAACCACTCGACTTCGTAATCCTTCAGTTGCTCAGCGATCGCCACCGCTGGGAAGACATGCCCCCCCGTTCCACTAGCAGCAATCAATAGACGCGGCGAAGATCCAGACACAGCAGAGGTTCCTTTTCCGGTAAGCGAGAACAGGGGTCATCTTAGCAGGTATCGCCTATACTGGGAATTGAACCTGTTAAGAGAAAACAATCCATGGGTCGGTTTAGGGCATTTGGGCAGCGAAGACTGGGGCAGCGAGAATTAGAGCGGTCAGGATTGGAGAGATGGAGCCACATCACTCCCTTCAAGCACTTTTCCACAGGAATTTCCACAGCCATCCGCGTGGGTTTGCTCAGTCTCCCTTGCAGTCTCCTGGGGGGGGTTCTTGCCTTCAGTACACCCGTTTCAGCCCAAGCCGATCGCCCCGCCCCATCCTCTGCCAGCCCCGCCCCTCTGTCTAATTCCCTGATGGCTCAATTGGATCGGGCCGTGAATCGACAGGATCTGCCAGCGGCTTTACAGCTCTTTAGTGCCAACTTTTCCCACTCCGATGGGCTGACCCGTCAAAGTTTGGAAACGGCCTTAACCCAACTGTGGAAACAATATCCCAATCTCACCTATCGCACTGAAGTAACTCAGAGCAAGATGACCGCCGCAGGTATCACGGCGTTGGAGACGGTGACCCATATTACAGGACAACGGGTGACGACTGAGGGACAGGAATGGTCGATCGCTGGCACCATTAAGGCGACTCAGCATCTGCAAAACGACAAAATTCTACGGCAAGAAATTCTATCTGAGAAAATTAGTCTGAGCCTCGGGGAACGCCCCCCAACGGTGAAACTTGCCATGCCCGATGCGGTTGGAATTGCGCAAAGCTATAACTTTGAGGCGATCGTCCAGGAACCCGTGGGGGAGGATTTACTCATGGGGGCGATTTTGGAAGAAACCGTCAATCCTGCCCTAGTGGTGAACCCCGATCGGCTGCGGATTGAATTTCCCAGCGTGGCCGAATTATTAACCGATCGCGAACTGATCCGTCCACCCAAGCTGCCACCCCAAACCAAACGCCTGAAGCTGAAGCGCCTGCGGGCTGGGGGATTTTTCAAAATTGGGCGATCGGCAAATGTCCCAGAAACTCGCTGGATCACCGCTGTGTTGGCGCGCCATGATGCCGGTATGACGATTGTGACTCAACGCCTCCGCACCACCGGTAAATCAGAGCACCGGGGCAAGACGGCATTCATCCCCAACTTTTAACACCTTGCCCGCTTCAGAATTGGAAATGCGGGTATTGACCGCCAGACGGTAGAAATGATTAAAGC
>JAYKGX010000154.1:0-5557 GCA_035285565.1 Synechococcales cyanobacterium | reverse complement strand
AAGTCAGTTGCAACGCTGAAGCATTCAGTGGATTGCTACTTCACGCGCTCACAAGTTGGGATGTGACTGCCCCTGCTGCATTCATCCCGCAATTCAGCCACATCCATTTGTATTTCAAGACTATCCCAGTATTCAGCTTCCCATGACACTATTTGCAGCCAACCGGCAGTTTCAATACCCTGAACTCGTCTCCATTCAACTTAAATCCTTCTTCCCTCCCAGCGTGGTTCCCAGAACTGCCCAGTGAGCCTACGGGAAAACATAGCTCTGGCTCAGCACTCCAAAAGGCAGGTCAAGACTTTAATCAAGACAACCAAACGGATCTGCTCTGGAGAAACTACAGCACAGGTGAAGTGGGTACATGGCTGATGTATGGTGCTCATGTGTCCTGGGTCAGCATGGGGACTGTTGCTGACCTAAACTGGCGGATTGAGGTAACGGGCGATTTTAATCAAGATGGTGCAGGCAACAGCCGCAGCACTGCTCGCAACCTCGGAGTTTTGAATAGTAGCCGCTTTTTCCAAGACTATGTGGGAGTGCTAGACAACCATGATTATTATCGCTTTAGCCTCAGTCAGGTGAGTGACTTTAGTTTGCTGCTAAACGGCTTAAGTGCAAATGCAGATTTGCTCCTCCTCGATCATAACGGGGTAATTATTCAAGGTTCCCACAGTCCGTCTACCTGGCCTGACTCGATTAACCGGAGGCTCAATACGCTTATCGTAGGATGTTGTACTTCCCTCTTTGGTTTGAAATCAACCGATTACATTTCTGACCAAAGAGTTCCAACAATTGACCCCAGACTCAGAAATTGGCAGGCGATTCGCAGACCCGTGAATTACCTGTAGCATCTTCTTTAGGCGGATGGGGAATTCTGCGAGGTGAGTTAATGTTCAAACTGATTCTGGTATTGGAGTAAATCCAAATCCGCGATCGTGGACAGACAAGTAAAACAACGCTCCGCTAATTCCAGCCGCTCCTCCCGTTCCAGCATATGTATTAAGCGATCGCGGGCAGGCAGAAGGTAGCGCACATCATTGGCAGCATAGCGGAGTTGGGCTTCGCTCAGATTCGTTGCATTCCCCCAGTCAGAACTTTGGGCAGTCTTATCCAGTTCCACCCCCACCACTTCTTGGATGAGATCCTTCAAACCATGTTTGGGTGCATAGGTTCGGGCCAGTTTGCTAGCCACTTTCGTACAGAAGAGGGGTTGGGTGTGAATGCCCAAATGATGTTTTAGGGTGGCGATATCAAAGCGGGCAAAATGGAAGACTTTGGTAATACTGGGTGCTTCCAGCAGTGTTTTCAGCCGAGGAGCCACCGGTTGCCCCCGCGCAATCCGCACCACCGTGACCCGATCGCCCTCATCACACAATTGCACCAAACATAGACGATCGCGTTGGGGTAGCAATCCCATGGTTTCCGTATCCACCGCGATCGCTGCAGCCGCCAAATAGGTCTGTAGGCGATCGGCGGACAAGTCTTCATCCAGAATCTGAAAATCGGCTGCATCCATCCTAGGCAGGTCTCTCGTAGGCATTGTGACTGATCGCTCCCCACAAATTCACTTCCTCAGTCTATCAGGATGAGGATCACGACTCCACAGATGAAATTTGTGATCTTGCAGCCGAAAAGAATGATTTCCGTAAAATGGTACCCCCTCTCTCAGAAGCTTCACGGAGTAAAAAGGACTGTAAAGCTGATGTAAAAAAAATCACTCGTAGATGACATCCGTAATTTCTCGGGAGTAAGATGGGGACATATCTCAAGACCCCCTAACAACCTAGAGATCTTTCTAGAGGATGGGGTGATCGTCCCTCTATCTAGTGCTTTTTATCCGAAACTCTATCGGTGACCCTCTAAACCTAAAATCTCCCTAACTTAATCTCTTTATTGGGGCTTTATGCTCTAAGGCTTTGTAGCCGTTTCTCCGTAAAGTTTAGCTTAGAAACCTGGTGCAGGATTTCTTTGGGTTCTCTCCCCCGTTGGGCTTTACGAACAATTCTCATAAGGTGCAATCCAAGGGTGAGCGATCAATCGCTGACCCTTCTTTATTAGCCACCCAACCCATCTGCGCCGGATCATTGGCATTGATCATCGATCGCACTCCCTCCTTCCTCATTTCAAGCCAAGCGTTCCATCAGATGATCTCCCACGCGCAATGCATTGGCAATGATCGTCAGCGTTGGATTGACCGCAGCACTAGACCGAAAGAAACTACCATCCACCACATAGAGGTTATCCACATCATGGCTACGGCAGTTGAGATCCAGCACATTGGTTTGTGGATCTTCCCCAAAACGACAGGTTCCGCATTGATGAGCAACCCCTTGCAGGGGAATACGCTTGCGGAAATAGAATGAACAGGGCAAGATGCGATCGCCACAATCAACGGATTTCAACACCTCTGTCCATCGTCCCAGCAGGCGATCGAAGGCTTTTGTGTTGTTGTCCTGATAGTTGAGTTGAATGGTCTCTCCCTGCACTAAGACACGATTGTTGGGATCGGGTAAATCCTCGGCTGTCAGCCACCAATCCACAGAATGGTTCGCCAAAGACGTAAACAGTTCTTGATCCTGCAGCGAAATGCCCGCCAGCGAGGGAGAATCCAGGGCAATCAAATCAGCATTCACCTTGCCCAAGAGTTGCACATGCCCCATGGGATAGGGAAAATCTGTCTCTCCCCAGTAAAAGTCATTGATGGCCATCGTCTTCTGAAATTGAGTGGGATTGCTTTTTTTAGTCAAACCCACGATCGCCCCATTTTGATGTTTCATAAAATTCCGACCCACTTGATCGGAACGGTTGGCTAAACCATTGGCGTGCTGATCATTAGCCGATCGCAACAAGAGAGCCGCAGAATTGATCGCCCCACAGGACACGACCACAATATCAGCCGAAAAGAATTGGATCTGACCGGCAATTTCTGTTTCAACAGCCGTCACTTCTCGCCCAGAGGCACTCGTGTGCAATCGTACCACTTTTGCTGAAGTCAACAGGGTTAAATGATGAGAGTGATCGATCGCAGGACGAATACAGTTGATATCTGCATCTGCTTTTGCATCCACCAAGCAAGGGAATCCATCACAGGTATTGCAACGAATGCAGGCACTTAATCGGCGATTGACTTCGTTTAACTTAATGGCAAGGGGAATGAAAAAGGGATGGAATCCTTTGGCTTGTAAGGCATCATGGATCTCTTGAATGCGAGGTTCATGCTGGATCGCAGGGAAAGGATAGTCCTGACTGGCGATCGGCTCGGTTGGATCAACGCCATGCTGACCATGCACATCGTAGAGGATTTCGGCTTGCGTGTAATAGGGTTCAAAATCACGATATTTCAATGGCCATTCTGGGGAAATACCTTCCTTGTGCTGGACTGTTTCAAAATCTCGTTCCCGCCAGCGAAAGAGTGCGCCTCCATAAACTTTGGTATTGCCACCTACGAAATAGCCTGTGCCAGGATGAATGGCCTTCCCCGCTTCATCTTGCCAAACTTCAGACGTATGGTAGCGATCGCGATGAAAGACAGCAACGGTATCCCAGTTTTCCTTTTCTCTGGGTAGAAAGTCGCCTCGCTCTAGGATCAAGATTTTTTTGCCTGTCGGAGCCAGACGGTGTGCTAAGGTGCCACCCCCTGCCCCTGTGCCAATGATAATCACATCGTAGTGAGTTCCGGTCGTCATCATTCACCTCTATCCTTCTCTAATAGCTTGATTGGATTGCATCCATCTGCGGAAGATCGGTTTGAGCAGGGGATGGATGCGTCATTGTTCCTGATAGTTCCACAGGAGTCCGCCATCGACAACGAAGGTACTGCCCGTAATATAGTCCGCATCAGACGAAGCAAGAAACTGCACCAGCGAAGCAACATCTTGAGGCTGTCCTAATCGTCCGAGGGGAATGTTGTTGAGTAATGCGCTTAATTTGTGTGGATCGTTGAGAAGTTTCGTGTTAATCGGAGTTTCGATCGCCCCCGGAGCCACATTGTTAATCGTGATGCCGAATGCTCCTAATTCGATGGCTAAGTTCCGGGTCATCATTCTCATACCGCCTTTGCTGGCACAATAAGCAGTAAAGTTGGGAAAGGGTAATTCTTCGTGAACTGAGCTGATATTGATAATCTTGCCGGAGCGTCGGGTGGCAATCAGGTGTTGAACGAATGCTTGTGTGGCAAAGAAAACGCCTTTGAGATTCACATTCATCACAGCATCATAGTCAGCTTCTGTGACCTCCCAAAAGGGAGCATGTTTTTCAATGCCAGCATTGTTGACCAAGATATCGAGCTGACCGAAATGGGCAAGACTCTCCGCAATCAATTCGCGAACCATTTCCACACTGCCTAAATCTGCTTGGACGGTATAAGCTTGGGATTGCGGACATTCCGCCAGATAACATTGGCCACCGATCGCATTTACCTTTTCCAGGGTTTCTTGAGCACCCTCTGGATGAGAGCGATAATTGATGACTACTTTTGCTCCCGCTTGCGCCAAGCGTAATACAATCCCTTGTCCAATTCCTTGGCTGCTGCCTGTGACTAAAGCCACTTTTCCATCAAGTTGCATATCGGTTTCCTCGGGAATCATTGTGGTCTCTGAGTTATCTCTGATTGTGCGGGGAAATGCCGATCACCAAATGAGAGTTGCCTAAGAAGTGCAACCTAAATTGCTGATAATTGAGTGAAAAAGCTGATTGCCTTTTTTAACCTTTTTTTGGTATGAGAGGACAGATTTTCATGATCTAACGTTCAAAAAGTTATCATCAGCAAATAGATATAAAGTGACGCGATCGTGACATAAAGCAATACAACTGTCCAATTTATTACTTCTTAACCTGAAATTCGGACTTATTTGTACTTTGTGATTGGGTTAAGGGCACTCTAAGGCAACTGCGCTCTTTAAGGTTGCGAGGGAATAGTATGAAACGATTCTGGGTCATGGGTTCTGCATTAATGACAATTACTTTCAGCCAAATTGGCACAGTACAAGCTCAACAAGTTATTCCTGATACGACCTTAAATACCCAAGTGCAGCGATCGCTCAATACCTTTACCATTACTGGCGGAACTGCATCCGGCCCTAACCTCTTCCATAGCTTCCAAGAATTTTCCATTCCTACTAATGGCACCGCTCAATTTAACCTGACCCATACACCGAATATTTCTACGATTTTTAGCCGAGTCACGGGGGGAGTGACCTCTAGTATTGATGGGACAATTCAAATTAGCAATAGTGCTAATCCCGTCAGTCTTTTTCTCCTCAATCCCAGTGGCATTTTATTGGGACCCAATGCTCGCCTCAACCTGGGAGGATCTTTTATTGGTACGACAGCCCAAAGCATTCGGTTTGCCGATGGAACTGAGTGGAGTGCAACGAATCTGAGCCAGCCGTTATTAACCTTGAGTGTACCCGTTGGGTTGCAGATGGGGTCTCAACCTGCGGCAATTCAGATGCAGGGCAATGGTCATACACTGCGGGTCGGGAGCGTACGAGTGACCGCTGGGGCAGGCAATAGTCCGACGGGGCTGCGGGTGCAACCGGGAAAAACCTTAGCGTTA
>JAYKGX010000153.1:0-6131 GCA_035285565.1 Synechococcales cyanobacterium | reverse complement strand
AGGCGATGGTGCTCACTCCCAACAACAATGGCAGGACGAAGAGAGCCGGTGAGCGTCGGATATTTTTTATGGTCTCACAATTCATAACGTCGCTCAGAAAAATTCCGAGCATCGCCTGACCAGCACTTCCAATCCTACCGTGTAGTCACCCGTGATTCATCGGGCCAGGTGAGCTGCTCTTTTGTATGCTCCAGGTAATCGATCAGAGAATCACATGCTTGCATCACTTCATCCTTGTTGAATTTGCCTGATGCGCTCATATCTGCAATTCGTTTCGCATATCCATCAGCCCGCTTTGACAGCCGTTCAAAGCGATAAAGTGACCACTGTTGAAAAAGTTCACGCAGATTGGAATTTCCTTTTGCTGCATCCAGTATCGTTGTGTCTTCAACCATTGGGTTTGCTGGAAGATAGCTAGGAATCATAGCAATGCGCTCTTTAACGTTAAAGGCACGACGAGCACAGTGAACCACATAGCGTCCTTGAACAATAACTGCATATCCTACTCCTGGAAACTGCAACTCAATGATGCCACCTCGATTATCACGGATGACTGTTTCCCCTCCTTCAAATTGGGTTGGGTCACTCAGCATCACAATACAGACAAAGGGGTAATCATCGACATGCCAGAAATCTGTAAACTTCTGTTCATCTTCATAGCCTTGATAGGATTCAGCAGCGAATTTATCACTGTAATTCACAGTTGTAAAATTTCGATTGAAAGTTGCAGCAGGCGACTTAACATGTTCTGGCGGCAGCATCGCTTCCAAATTCTGCGTGATCGCATAAGCTGGATTGAACTCACTGGATTCAGTCAGATCGACTTGGGCATTGACATGACCAAGTTCCCAATCTAGTGGGTTCAGCATGAGAGGATAACCCGCTGCTTGTGAAACTGCGTCAGTCATCTCCTGGCTTTTCCAGAGATCATTCAGGAAGGTGGAGTATTTCCACATGCCTCGCAGAGCATAGGGGTTACGTCTTGTTTCAAAGCGGCAATTCTGTTGCACCTCTCTCTTGATGAGTTCCGCACGAGCTTGCTGGACTCCCTCTTCTGAAAGCAGCTTGAAAGGATAAGTAAAGGCAAAATCAGTCAGCGCAATTGATGGATTAAGACCCAGCTCACTAATCGTGGAGCGGCGAACGGTTGTTGCATCAAAGTCTAGGTGCAGCGCTGGATCGAATGCAACAGATTTGGATTCAGCAAATTCAGAAAAGATAGACTGAGACAGCTCTAACATTGAAGTATCCTCCATTCGTGGTGGTATTGAATTAGGCTTCATGCTTCTATCAGTTAGGATTGTCAGAAGGAGATTGAGAAACGCTATAGCATGGCGCTTGTTCGTGAACAGCCAGCGACTTCTCGATCGTGAGTATCCGCCCACTCGTCGTCAGCCTGTTTATGGATGACTGAATGATGCAGATGCTGAGCAAAATCATGAGCTGTTTGCATGGCGAATTATATTTCGCCTCATCGTCAGTTGTTGACTGCGCTCATTCGCTGTTTATACTTCTCTGGATCGGTTTCCAGTTTCACTGTCAGGAAGTCAATGTTTTCTTGCTCCAAGATCTCCAGAATGGCTAAATTCAAGTTTCGCTCTGCCCCAAAATACAGATTATCGTCATTCACAAACGCAATAACTTTAATCACTCGCGCATTGTTCTCAATCTGGCTGAAGCGCACAATACATTCTTTAGATAAACCTGAAATCGAGGGAATAATGGTTTCGATCTCCTTACAGATCCGGTTCGTTTTTGCAGCCGAAATATTGTCAATGTTCAGCTTCAAACTAATGCCCCACTTTAATTCCTCGCCGGGATTCTGCGACCAGTTTTCGACGATTCCAGTAATCATTTTGGAGTTGGGCATTTTGACGATCGATCCCCACTGATAGACATGCAGTGTAGTCGTTCTAAAACCAACTTTCACAACCTGCACAAACCCTTCCAGCCCTACGATCGCGACCCAGTCCCCCTCTCGGTAAAGATTATCAGAATAGATCACCAAGGTGCAGAACCAGTCATAAACAATGTCTTTCAGCAACAAACCGATAGTAATCCCTGCACCACCCAACAGACCTACTAGCGCCGCTGCTGATTGTCCCAGAAAAATCTCGCTGGCTTTGATCGCTAGAAAAATAACAGCAGTTGCCTGAAACACTTTGGGCATCAAGGGCCGCAACAGTTCATCGAGTTCGGTATCGGTGCGTAGAATCACATTGGCGATGATCTGACCAAAGATTGACGCACAGCGATAAACAAAATAGGCAACGATAAACGTGATAACGTAGCCCAACAGGTTGCCAATCCCTTGGTCGAATTGGGATCCCAATTCCTGCGCCCAAAGCCCTTTGATCACCCAAATGCCGCCGATTAAAATCAGCCAGCTTAAGGTGGGCTTCAGAACCATGATTAATTCATCATCTAGCTTGGTCTGAGTTTTGCGAGTAAATCGCTCAATACTTCTGACAATCCCAGAGACTAGAAATCGTCTGAAAGCTTGAATAAGGGTGAGAACAATGATGGTTGCAATAATTTTGCCGATCGGGATACCCGCGTAATTCAGGCTGAAATTCCTTAAGATCTCTAAGATTGTATTCATGGAGTGACTGGCGTTGAAAGCTGGTTGAATCTTACCGTTGTCATTGTTGGTTTCAAAAAATTCTTACGGTTTTTTTAAGCTGAGTCGTTAGGCGACAGAGAATCACCCCAAACCACTGCTTGGAGTCAGTCCAGGTCTGAATTGGAGAGAGTCCTTGCATCCGGAGATACTGTTGCATGTGCTCCAGGTTAAATTTGCGAGAAATCTCAGTACGAATGCGTTCCCCCTGAGCGATCTCAATGCTGAGAGCTAGGTTTTTTAACTGCACTACCTGATGTTGCTGGCAGTGCAGATACATTTCAATCTGACTCTCTACAGGATTGTAGATGGCTTTGTGTTGAAAAGCGTCTGGATTAAAGTTGCCGCTGAAGCGGTAATTCAGGTGGCTCAGCATATTTAAATTAAAAGCAGCCGTTATCCCCTGACTATCGTTATAGGCAGGTTCCAGGATGTTGGCATCCTTCTCTAAGTCAATGCCCAGCAAAAAGTAATCGCCTGGTTCCAGGACGGTAGTCACCTGAGCAAAAAACCGGGCGCATTCTAGGGGGGTGAAGTTACCTAAGCTGCTGCCCAGAAAGAACAGCAGGCGCGGAGTCGCGATCGCCGGGGATAATTCAGTCAGAGCCTGTTCGTAAGTTCCGACCAGTCCATGCACCCTCAGGGTAGGATAGCTGTCTAGTAGTCGCTCAGCGCTCTCTATCAGTATTCCAGCACTGACATCGATTGGCTGATAATGGAGCGGATAACCCTGGCGTTGATAGGCATCCAGAAGCAGACGAGTTTTGGTCGAGCTACCACTCCCCAGTTCTATGAGCGCACAAGCACCCGTACATTGAGCAATGGCATTAGCATATCGAGCGAGAATCAAAGCTTCTGTGCGAGTTGGATAGTATTCTGGCAGATTACAGATCTGTTCAAAGAGATGAGAACCTCGATCGTCATAAAAGTATTTTGCAGGTAATACTTTTTGGAATTGCGTTAATCCCTGAATCACATCTTCTCCCGCATCCGGAGTAGATTCAGATGATTGAAGGTGTTGAATTTGCAAGCGAACACTTTCGGTTTGGGGAATGTCCCAACCCACTACTGACTGATTCATACAATTCTTGTAACCGAACTCTACTACAAACAAACTTACTGGCAAAATGGTAAGGCGGCTAGAAGGTGCAAACACTTGCAGCCATCATTCCCCGCCACTACCACAATCAATGCATTGTTCTATAGCAATCCGAAATTACTGGTGAGAATCAACATTTTTTCGCCCCCTAAATGCTCCATTGTGGGAGACTTTGAACGGTTACGTGCTTTGCGCAGGCTACGCTAATAACACCCCAAAACTTGGTAGCTGGGGTGCAGCTCGCCAGGACCTTACGAATCAATTCGGATTGCTATATCTTGTAGGTCGATCGTAACTAAGAACAAGATTTTCTAGATTACTATGATTTTTTAGAGTACTAGATTGACTTTTTAACTACGAAAGAATTATCAACAACCTTACGAAAAAAAATCAAGTCGAAAAAGCCAAAAGTTATAAATGTTTATAAATTGCAACTACTCAGGTTGCGCTTAACGGGTGATAAGGTAACTCTAGGCGAGATTGGGCAAAGTTTTGAGCCAGTAGCAGGAAAATGGCTGGGTAAACAAGAGTTGGCAGACAAGATTCGAGGCATAGCATGACCGGAATGTTTCGTTTGGGATTGGCAATTTGGGGCTACAAAGGCTGGTTGGGCGATCTCTTTCCCGAAAAAACGCCTGCCAAGGAATTTCTGCGGCTCTACAGTCAGCGGTTTACGATCGTGGAAGGCAATACCACTTTCTACGCCATTCCAGAACTGGCAACGGTGCAACGCTGGGCTGCGGAAACCACCGAAGGCTTTAGGTTTTGTCCAAAATTACCCAAAGGCGTGAGTCATCAGGGCGCACTGCTACCCTCTCTACCCGCTGCCTTGAAATTTCTACAGTTAATGCAAGCTTGGGGCGATCGCCTTGGGCCGTTCTTTTTGCAATTGCCGCCCAGTTATTCCCCTCAATTTTTTAATGATCTCAGTCTCTTTTTGCAGGGCTGGAAAGCAGCAACGATGTCTCCCCTGGCGATCGAAGTGCGCCATTTAGATTGGTTTTCACCTCGCCAGCACGATCGTCTGACGCAATTATTGACCGACTTAAAAATGGCACGCGTCCACTTGGATACTCGACCCATTTACAATGCAACTGATAATCCTCAGCAATATTCCCAGAATAAAAAGCCTAATGTACCGTTAGAGCTGATCACAACAGCCCGATTTGCGATCGTGCGCTATATTAGCCATCCTGATTTAGAACAGAACTTATCTTACTATGGGGAATGGGTAGACACCCTAGCAGACTGGCTTCAGAAAGGAATTAACGTCTATTTTTTTGTTCATTGTCCCCTAGAAGATCACTCCCCCAGAAATGCCCGTCAGTTTCAACACCAACTAGAAGCAGCCCTCGGGAAAAAAGGCATCTCGATCGCTCCTCTCCCCTGGGATCAACTGCCCCCTGACCTCAGCTTACCCTCAACTTCCCAACTCCCCCTCTTTTAACAAGGGCTAAACCCACCTACAGCCGTTTTTAGATCTCCCCCTCCCCCCTCTCCCCCTCCCCCCCTCTCCCCTGCTTCAAAATGTATTTCACCCAACTGAAAATTGCTATAATTCCCCATCACCCTACGGCAACTTGTCTACTTGCGTACCAACAAAATCACGCCCACCATAATCAGGGACACCCCCACATAGCGCACCGTAGGAATCATTTCTCCGAAGAAAAATTTACCCATCAATACTGAAAATACATAGCTCAACGCCACCGAGGGTCCCACAATGCTCAAGGGAATCCGAGACAGGGCAAAAATATAGGCGATCGCCCCGATCGCATAACAAGCCAAGCCCACCACGATCGCTGGCGTAGTCGTCATTGTCAGCAAAAAGCGACCCAAATTCCCCAAGCTCACCGCCCCCAGTTGATTTGCCCCTGATTTGAGGAAAAACTGCCCTGCCACACTGGCCAACGTTGCCACCAAGATTAAACTTGCATTTGCTAGAGTCATCATCATTATGACCAGAGAGGATAGAATTGCCTGTATCGTTCTAGCAGACCGTGGTCCTTGCTACAAGGCTTTGTCCCAAGATTTTTTGAGCGGGTCTCAACGGTTCTTCTCTATCCAAAGGAATCGGGCGAATGGGGAAGGCGATCCGTTGGGAAACCCGCTCAGTTGTCAATCGCCTCAACCCCCAGCGCTTCTAGGATTAAGTCAAAACGGTAGCTATCTGCTAATTCCTGCAGCGATCGGGCTAAATCAGCTTCTTCTGGTGGCAATTGGGTTACCAGGGCAAGACAAGGTTCTAAATGAAGTTCTGAAGCACAGGTTTGCAGTTCTGTGAGCCAATCAGCCCTTTGGCGACGGAGCGCTTTTTCTAAGGTCTCGCCTGCCAATCGAGGGGCAGTTGTCGATAGATTGGCAGGGGTTTCCTGGGGTGTGACATAGCGTAGCGGCAAAAGCTGGCTTAAG
>JAYKGX010000152.1:0-11902 GCA_035285565.1 Synechococcales cyanobacterium | reverse complement strand
TCCTCGATCGCATTTTTAGTCGTTTTTGTATTGGGAAATGAATTTGGGGGAATTTGGGGGAATTTGGGGGAATTTGGGGGGATGGGGGGGATGGGGGGATGGGGGGATAGGGGAGGTTTGGTTGGTTTTTGGCGGGGGGGTGGGCGTGGGATGCACGCCCCTACGGGGTTTTTCATGTTCCATTTGGCATTCCTTCGATCGCGATCGGTTCAATTGCGTCGGCGGGTTGGAATCCAAAGACGCGGGCGTAGAAGTAAAACTCTCCGTCGAGGGCGCGTTTGATGTTTTCTGCTTTGCGGAAGCCGTGTTGTTCCCCTGCAAAGAGGACGTAGGCGACTGGGACTCCCTTTTCTCGCAAGGCGTTGGCCATGAGTTCTGATTGGTTGGGTGGCACTACTCGGTCTTCGTCACCTTGAAAGAAAATGACTGGACAGGAGAGGCGATCGATGGCATGGATGGGGGAGCGATCGTGGTAGAGATCGGCGCGATCGGGATAGGGCCCAATGATGCTGTCGAGGTAGCGGGATTCAAATTTGTGGGTATCTTCTGCCAAAATTTTGAGATCGCTGACTCCGTAATAGCTGGCTCCAGCTTTGAAGACATCGCGAAAGGTGAGGGCACAGAGGGTGGTGAAGCCGCCAGCACTCCCACCTGCAATCACCAAGCGATCGCCATCCACTCGCCCCTGCTCAACGAGAAATTTGGCTCCGTTGGCACAGTCATCCACATCCACAATGCCCCAGTTGCCTCGCAGCCGTTCCCGATAGGCACGTCCATACCCTGTACTGCCGCCGTAGTTAACGTCCAATACCCCAAAGCCTCGGCTTGTCCAATACTGAATTCGTAGTTCAAAGCTGGCACTGGTGGCTGCTGTCGGTCCCCCATGGCTTTTGACCAAGAGAGGCGGTTTTTCGCCAGCAGGCGGGTTGAAATCTCGATTTGTGGGGGGATAGTAGAAGGCGTAGGCGGTTAAGCCGTTTTCTGTGGGAAAGGCGATCGGCTCTGGCTCGGAAAGATAGCCCGGATCAATCTGTAGATCTGTCGCCCGTCGTAGCACTTGGTATTCCAGCGTTTGGGCATCCATCTGCACGATCGCCGTAGGTTCAGTCACCGAACCCCCCAGAAAGGCAATGATTCCGGCTGCGGTCTGGAGTCCTGAAACACTGCTGTAGGGCGTGGGGATTTCGGTCAGTTCCAAGCTGCTGAGATCAAAGCGCGCCAGATGGGAAAGTCCTCTTTCGCTATAGGTGCAAACCAGTTCTGTGGGGCTGATAAAGCCGTAAGTGGACATGCCAAACACCCATTGAGGCAAGCCAAATTCTGCTTCCTTGGGGCAGAGCATTTCAATTTCTCCCGCCACCCCTGGTATGTGGGCTGAATGCCAGCGATATAGGTTCCACCACCCGGTGCGATCGCTGATGAAATAGAGCCGATCATCGGGACCCCACTGGGGTTGAAAGATTGATTCCTCTTGTCCGCCAGCTAATTTTTCCGGCATTGCCAAACTACCATCGGCTTGAATGGCTGCGATCCACAGTTCCGTGCCATCCCAGGGCATATTGGGGTGATCCCAGGTAATCCAGGTCAGCCATCGCCCATCCTGACTGAGATGAGGGGAGGCAAAAAAATCATGTCCTTCCACTAAGACGATCGGCTCTTGGCCAATTGGTTCTGGCAGTTCTGGCGCAATCTGCCCGCACCCCGCTAACGGAATGCCGACGATCGTATTGACCGCTTCGCGATCGGGTTGGGAATGATCTTCGCGAATAGCAATCAACCGGTGATGGGCACGATCATATTTCAGATCAGCATAGCGATATCGCCCTTCTGGAGTGATGGGAATAGGAGATTCTCCCGGCTGGGCCCAGTAGATCCGTTGATCGGCGAAGTGGCAAAAGTACAACACCCCATCTGCAACGGTATAGGCACCTCCACCATACTCATGAACTCTCGTGCGAACGTTAAAGGGAGCCGAATTCAATTCCACGAAGGGGGAGTCCTCAGGGGGACGATCGCCCCTTGCCCCGGTCGCTCGCTTCACAACAACCGTTCGTCCTGCTTCCGTAGGTCGAGATTCCTGCCAAAAAACTTGATCTCCCTCGATCGCAATTTGACCTAGCCCAATCGTCCCAGCCACAATTAAGTCAGAGGAAATGGGAGACTTCCAGGTTCCATAGGATGCAACAGACAATGCATTAACTGCATTCATTTCAGAATTAAACATCAGAGCACGATCCAATCCTGCAGCGTTATTTAAGTTTGTTATGGTACGGTATTAGACAGGGATATTAATGTTCGGTAGACAAGTTTGTTGCAAGAGCTTTCAAGTAGATCTGTAAATCCGGTCAAGTGGCGAGTCGTTAGATTATTGTCAATCGAGAGCAGTCAGTCAATTTCAAGGCAAATCGCACGTATCTTTCCCGAATCGTTAAGTCTCATCATTTCTTGTTTCGATTGGGGAGACTATTAGGTTATGTCTATTTATGTGGGAAATCTCGCCTATAGTGTAACGGTAGAGGAGATCACAGAAATCTTCGCTGCCTATGGCACTGTGAAACGGGTTCAACTACCGATCGATCGTGAAACCGGACGGGTACGCGGTTTTGGATTTGTGGAAATGGGTGCAGACGCTGAGGAAGATGCGGCGATCGAAGGATTAGATGGGGCGGAATGGATGGGACGGGATCTGCGTGTGAGTAAAGCCAAACCCAAGGAGCCTCGGACAGATAACCGCGCTGCTGCTGGCGGACGGGGTGGCTGGTCCAATTCCGGTGGCGATCGGGGCAGCTATTCGGGTCGTTACTAGTTCAAGCGCTGACACCCAAGATTTCAGAGTGACAATGCTGGTATTGCAGGCAAAACTGCAGGGCAACGTTGAACAGGTTGAGTAGCTCGATGAAGCGATTCAGACGGTTCAGTTGATCTGCAATTCCTGCCTGTGATCCTGAAAGGTCCAACCCCAGCGTAGAGACTTCTCCGTCAAGTTGGCAAGGTGCGTGGTGGGAGTGTGAACTGTGTGACATTCAGTTGCAAGGCGTACCCGAAAATAGGTTCTTTGCCTAGACTAGAGATATCTTGAAGCGGGAGGGAAAACGACTTATGTTCCACCGTATCTTGGTCGCTTTAGAACGATCGGAGCGCGCAATCCCTATTTTGGAGGAAGCGATCGCCCTTGCCCGAGCTACGGGAGCGTCAATGAAACTGGTACATGTTTTCAACGGATTTGAAGAAGGCTATGCAAATCCGGTCTACCCAGGGCTAGATGGCTTATATGCGCCCATCCATGATGAAGTCATGAAAGCCTATTTTGAGCATTGGGAAGCAGGACAAAGGGTGGCACTGGAATGGTTACAAACCCTGGCAAGCCGTGTTGAACAGGCAGGGGTTCCTGTGGAACTCGCGGAGCAAATGGGCGATCCGGGTAGCCAGATTTGTGAGATGGCTCAGCAGTGGGAAGCTGACTTAATTCTTGTGGGTCGCAGAGGCCGGAGGGGCATCACGGAACTGCTTTTGGGAAGTGTCAGTAACTATGTTTTACACCATGCTCCCTGTTCAGTCCTCACAGTTCAGGGTTGTACGGTGCAGAATCCGGCTGATCAGACCTCTAATGATCATAATGATCAGAACTACACAACTTCTGCATCTTCTACTGCAAAATTACAGACATCGCCAAATCATTCGGCAGTCGTGTAGTTTCCCATTGTGACCCAGCCCCGACTTCCGATCGGGCAGCTTGTATCCGATCGGGAGTGGAGGGGTTATGCCATACTGTTTTCCAGTGCCCAGCGTGCCAATTCAGTGCGGTTATGGAGTCCGGTTTTGCCGAGCATATTGCTCACATGACTTTCGATCGTGCGTTGGCTAACATTCAACTCTTCTGCAATTTCCCGATTTGCCATCCCCCGCGCTACAAATTGCACCACACGCAATTCCGTCGGGGTTAACTCCACATCAAACGGCACTTGGATCTTGACTCCACTATCCCCAGGCTTGGCATCCTTGTGCTGAATCAGTCGGGAAGCTTGCTTGAGTGAAGACTCTACCTGAGCAACTAATTCTTCTGGCTCGAAGGGTTTGACCATGTAGACATCTGCACCAATATTCAAGCCTTTGACTCGATCTTGGCTCTGCCCTTTGGCAGACAGAAAAAGAACAGGGATCCAACTTGTTTTGAGGTCAGAGCGAATGGTACTGACCAGAGAATAGCCATCCATTTCCGGCATCATGACATCACAAATGATCATGTCCGGCATAGTGTTTTCTAAAACTTCTAACGCTTCTCGACCATTTTCGGCCGTGATTACTTCATAGCCACGAAACTCCAGGTAGTCCTTCACCAAGAGGATTAGGTTGGGATCATCGTCAATCAGAAGTAATTTTTTTTGGTTCCCGCTGCTGTTATCCTTCATGTTGATTTGCTTTACCTGGACTCAATAATGTGAATAGTTCGTATAACGTGGCAAGTCCCGCCTCATTGTACTGAATCTACGGTAGGAGAGCACACCATGGGAGATCACGGTTGTCAAACCTTCAAGATTTCATCATCTTACAGGTGCCACACAGAGAATATACCCAACGCTACTGAGAAAATCACTCGATGAGCCTTGGAATTTCAAAATAGTTACCCCTGCCTGTGGTTTGACTCATGTTTTACCAATACTTTCTTACTATAAGGCTGAACACCTCAGTTCTGCATAGATTTCGCAATGCTGCATTTATCCTACACTCCAGAGGTTGAATGTTGCTGAATCTATGATTTTCTCTGTCAGTATTTAATTGCGCAGTCTTTAATGACAGTTCTCAGGATCCCCTATCTGACGATTGGGTAAGGGGTGAACCAAAAAGGCATGGTCTGATACGATTTTGCCGCCCAGAAGATGCTCTTCAATGATCCGATCAATGACCATGGGTGTCACAGAATAATACCAAACGCCTTCTGGGTAAACCACTAAAATTGGACCTTGGCGACAAACCCGTAGACAGTTGGCCTTGGTGCGACAAATGGAGGTGGGATGGTCAGAACTGGGGCGATCGAGTCCGAGATCGCGCAGCCGCTGCTTCAGGTAATTCCAGGCGGCTAATCCTGTTGCTTGGTCACAGCACAGAGGTTTGGTCTGATCAGCACAGATGAACAGATGATGGGCGATCGTCCGCAAGCCTAGGGTTTCCACACAAGCCGAGAGAGAATGCTCATCGCCGCTATCCAACAGAACTGAGGGCTGGGAGGGGTTAGCATGGTTAACTTGGGGTTCTACAGCAGACTGACCGGCTACGGAAGCTTGGGAATCTACGGAAGATATTTCTGTGGATGAATTCATATTTTTCCCAGCAAGGTTACACATGAATTGGGCAACTTTTCAAAAATTTGTCTCAAAACACTCAAAAATACCAGTCACTCGCTAGAGTTGATGTTCAAGCGGTTAATCGAGAAAAGATCACGGTTGGGGAAAATACCATTAGATTGTGATCTAGCAGTTGCCACTGGTACTGACTGTTTGGTGAACTCCCTAATTTGGGTACTGTCTGTTTGGGTATTGTACGTCTTTCAGACCCGTCCTGCAGATAAGCCCTTTGACCATAACTAGGATGGGAGACGCAGTAAGATCATGCACGGGAGCTTACTATCTTGGCTCGCTGATTTTAGACCACCCCCCTTGCCCCATCCTTATGCACCTGCCCGATAGCATTTACAACCTGCTAATTTGTTCTTGCTTCTGGCAAAGTTCCGTCAATCCTGTCTGCCATGCCTATGTCTGTGCTTCCCCCGTCTGGATCACTGAAATCTCAAGGGTCGCGTGCTCGATCGCTGCGTTTGCTGTTGATTGTGCCATTTTTGGCTCAGATTGCGGCTGCGGTAGGTTTGGCAGGCTACCTCTCGATTCTAAATGGGCAAAAGGCAACGCGATCGCTGGCGATTCGGCTGGGGGAGGAAACTCAGCAGCGCTTGGCCCAGCAGTTGAGTAGTTACCTATCCATTCCGCCCAAATTGAATCAAATCAATGTCAATGCTGTACTGGCGGGTAAACTAGATCTTCAAGATCTGTCGGGGGCAGGACGCTATTTTTGCCAACAAATGCAGGTCTTTGACGTAGGCTACATGAGTTGGGGCAATCCTCAGGGGCATTTCATTGGTGTAGAGCGGCTGGATACGGGCGCAATTGTGATTAATGAACAATCTCCCCAAACCCAGGGAAACCTTCAGGTCTATCAAACCAATCAAAATTGCGATCGCACCCAATTGTTGGAAACCAAAACGGACTATAAACCCACCGAAGAAGGCTGGTTTGTAGACACTCAAGCGACTGGAAAGCCCAGTTGGAGCAATATCTATGCCTGGGATGACAAGCCGGAAATTCTCTCCGTTTCAGCTAACTATCCCCTCTATGACCGAGCTAAAAACCTGAAGGTGATCCTCAGTATTGACCTGATCCTGACCCAGGTGCGAGAAACGCTGCAACGCCGTCCTGTCAGTCCTTCTGGGCGTACCTTTATCCTGGAGCCGAATGGCATGTTGGTGGCCAGTTCTGCCAATGAATTGCCCTATCGCCGGGTGGCAGGTCAAGCAGAGCGGTTGCGCGGAACGGAAAGCCAAGATCCCCTCGTGCGGGGTGCGGCAGCTCATTTACAGCAGCAGTTTGGCAATCTCCAGCAGATCCAAGCAGACCAGAAGTTAGAACTCACGCTAGATGGCAAGCGGCATTATCTCAGTATCATGCCTTGGCGAGATCCATTAGGGCTATCTTGGTTGATTGTGGTAGCGGTGCCAGAATCTGATTTCACAGCGCAGATCGAAGCCAATACGCGTCAGACGATTTTGTTGTGCTTGCTGGCTCTAGCGGGGGCGGCAGTGTTGGGGTTGTATACCTCCCGCTGGATTATTCAACCCATTCAGCAATTAAGTCAGGCGGCTACTGCGATCGCCAATGGTCATTTTGAGCAGCGAGTGCAGGGTTCCACAGTGCGAGAATTTGGCGTGTTATCTGAGGCCTTTAACCAGATGGCGCAGCAGTTGCAGCAATCCTTTGACTCGCTAGAAGCCAGCCATGATGAGTTAGAAGAGCGGGTGGAACAGCAGACTGAAGAGTTATCCCATACTCGCCAGAGTTTACAAACAACTCAGGCCTTACTGATCCAGTCTGAAAAAATGTCGGAGTTGGGCGAGATGATGTCTGGGGTTGCCCATGAAATTCGCAACCCGGTGACATTTGTCTATGGTAATTTGAACTTTGCCATTCAATACTTAGAAGATATTCTGGAGCATCTGCAGCTTTATCAGAACCAGGTGGATAGACAGACGATTGAAGCCCATGCTGAAATGGTGGATCTTCGTTTCCTCGTGCAGGATTTACCGAAGCTGTTGCGATCGATGCAAGATGGAGCCGAGCGCATTCAACAAATTTCTGAAAGTCTGCGCAATTTTGCCCGCCAGGATACCGATCACAAACTGCAGGTCAACCTGCATGATTGTCTGGACAGTACGCTTCTCATTCTGGGACATCGGTTGAAAAAAACACCGCACCGCCCGGAAATTCAGATCATCCGTCACTATGGAACCTTACCCCTGGTCTCCTGCTATGCGGGGCAATTGAATCAGGTGTTCATGAATTTGCTGGCGAATGCGATCGATGCTTTGGATGAAAAATTTGCTCAAGCTGAAAGCGATGCTGGGAATGAAACAGTGGACCCATCGGAGGTGCTGAGTGATGATTGCCAAACACTCAAAGAACGCCCCAAAATCGCGATCGTCACCACTTGTGAGGAACTGCCAAGCTTTGCCCTCACTCAGGCATCTTTGCTAGCATTTCCGACAGATCGCTTGCCAAAATTAGAGAACCCAACATTAGATCGTCAGCCATTGGATCATGCGTCTGGGGCATCGAACACTGCTACACCGATGAATATAGCACCAATGGTGACAATTGTCATTTCTGATAATGGCTGTGGCATTCCTGAGGAAATTCAAGCTCAGATTTTTGAGACGACCTTTACGACGAAGGCGATGGGCAAAGGGACGGGGCTTGGTTTAAGCATTAGCCAGCAAATCATTATTGATCGGCATCAGGGCGACTTATTTTACAAATCAATCCCCCAACAAGGCACCAACTTTATTATTCGCTTGCCGATCGTCGATCAGGTTCTCGATACCGATTTTTTTGCTGAAGCCACTTCCCTCAACTCTTGACACTCCCCAGCGCCTAGGCGGATGGGGATTCTTGGTTCCTCACCCAACCGCAACCCCGCAGGATGGCTCCAACGAAGCTAGAGGGTCGAACTCCCCAAGCATAGACCTTCCCGTGTGCCCCACGGTACGAAGTCCTTTTTGCAGGATGTTAATCGCCGCATTGTGATCTCGGTCTGCCACAAAGCCACAATGGGGGCAAACATGAGTTCTCACAGAGAGCGATTTCCTCACCGTTTCACTACAGCGAGAGCAATTTTGACTGGTGTATTGGGGTGGAACGGCAACCGTGACCTTGCCATACTTTTTGCCAAAATATTCTAGCCAGTGACGGAATATTGACCATCCTGCATCACTAATCGACTTGGCGAGATGCCGATTCCGCACTAATCCTTTCACATTCAAGTCTTCATAGGCGACCAAATTGTTAGATTGGATAACGGAGTATGCCACTGTTTTGCAATACTCTTTTTGCTGCCTGCTTACTCTCAAATGCTTGCGAGAATAGCGAACTCTAGCCTTGTGATAGTTCTGGGACTGAGGTTTAGCACCTTTGCGGTACTTTCTAGATTGTTTGCGATGGGCACGATTCAACTGACGCGCTGACTTGCGATAAAACTGGCTCAGGCATGAATTAACTAAGGCATGAACTGAAATTTGTGGTTCAACTGATCTCGACTCAGCTAAGCTGAAAGTGAGAGCAAAGCGAGTTGGGTAGGATGGCACCATGGGCATGACCCTAGGGGAAAAAATTAGTCGGCAACGGTTGATGCATGTGATTAGCAGCTATCAGCTCAGTGGTTCCGAAATGCTCAGTGGTTCCGAAATGCTAGAGCCAGAGACAAGTAGCTGCCAGGGTAACCGTTCAGGCACGACTCCCTTCGATCGGTATGTGGAGCAATTACGAAGCCTCTATCCTGCGCCATTGTTAGAACTGGCAGTGGCTCAAACCTTGGTCGAGTCTTGGTTGCAAACCCCCTTACCCCGTGGCATTACCTTTTTAGAAGCAGTCGATCGACAGCTATCTCGCTGGCAGCATGAAGGCTTTGACTGTCAGCTTTCTCCCCAGGATTTCCAGCATGTCACTGGTTTGGATCCAAGTCCGGTGTATCAAGCCTTGCAGTTGCCCTTCCCATCCATGGTGCGCTACCCTTAGTAACTTCCCCCTAGTACCTCCCCCTAGTGCCTCGCTGATCCCAGAGTCTTTCGCTGATTCCAGCCTCGTTTATCGACTGCCAGTACGGGCAACGATCGCCCCACCCCAAACAGAAATTCCAGCTTGGCGCAGAACTTGGGTGGCGGTTTGCATGGTCGTGCCTGTTGTATAGATGTCATCTAGTAGAAGAATTGGCTGTTTAGGGGGATGTTTCTGCCAGGATTTCCCGAGGGCAAAGGCTCCTCTAAGATTACATTGCCGATCGTCCTTGCCCAGTTGGTATTGCGCTTGGGTATCCCGTTGCCGGATCAACCCTTGGGGGTAGCAAGGATAGCCTGTCCATTGGCAAAAACTGCGGGCAATCAGCTCTGCCTGGTTATAGCCCCGTTGCCGACGGCGTTCTTGGGATAGGGGAATGGGGACAACGATCGGCATAAATTTTGAGTTTAGTCCCAATCTTGATTGCCGACCCTGCTGCCGTCCAGCTTGCTCTAGTCGAGTTTGTTCTAACCAAGCCTGAGCCAGTAAGGTTCCTAGACGAGTGGCGATCGCGGGTTGACCTTCATATTTCAACTGATGCAAAGCCTGTCGTAGGGTGCCACCGTAGGTGCCCCAAGCAAAGATGCGATCGCAGGGCGGGTCAGCGCTGAGGATGGGGCCAAGGGCTATTTTCTGGTGCTGCAGGGTGCGATCGCAGGGGGTGCAAAAAGGAGACTGACCACTACGCTGACAGATGGGACAGGTCGGTTTCAGGAAGAGCGCAATTAGGGAATCAGCCCAGGAATGCAGCATAACTAATGGGAAGAATGATAGGCAAATGATCTAACCCCGAATATCATCTAATGTAATGCTCAAGAATAGGGCCTACCCCTGAATCTCTAACAGTGAGTTACCCATGGCAGATAAACTGGGCATTCGTTCATTTCAGTCTTCAGAGTGCCCGAAAAATTGATCAAAGCAAACAGGCGCTTTCTTACGTTTGACCGATACAATGTCAAGGGAATTTAAAAATTAAGAGACTTTACAAGTCAAGAGGGTTTACAAAATTCTTTACAAAAAATTCTTTTCCTTTCCCAGCTCTGCCTGAATCCAGTCACGTAGGAGTATACTGCTTAGCGATTTTCCACAGGATTGTTCGCCTTGCCAACAGGATAATGACATCTAGTGCATCCAAGCGGGTTGGAATCCAGATCATAACAAGTCCCCATAATAAAATCATTGAGCCATTTGTTCTCTGTAACCAGACGTGCCATCCAGCATCTATTGGCTAGGTCAAATTTCATCCCAGGAAAGGGAACTCGTTGGCGATCGGGCTTGGTTGCTGCAGGTTGCTATGCAAATGGGGCATCCGGTCGCGCCAGGATTTGTTTTATCTCCTTTTTTTCTGCAGCCGTTCCACAGAGTTCTGGAGATGCATGCTCCTGAGATCTTAAGGGCTGGCAATTCTGTACCTTTCACTCCTTCAGACCCTCTCCTCAATCCGGCACAGTTAGAGCGTCACGTGACTGTGAAATTACAACAGCAGTGCGATCGCATTGTAGAAGAACTATCGGCAGTTAGACCGTCTCCCGAAGCTTGCCAAGCTCTGTCATCTGCGCTTTACAAGAGTGCTCTCAGTCAAGGATTGCCGACAGTATTGCTCAGTCTGTCCTTTCCCAGTATGGTTCCCGCTACCACGACTGCGATGTTTCCTAGCCAACTGTGCATTGCAGAGGTGAGCGATGTGCTCCAAGGCATTCTGCAACTCTATCAAGCACAACTGCATCCCAAGTTTCTCCTACACTGGCAGCAATGTCGTATTGACTGGATACGTCAGCCCATAAGTGTGATGATTCAGCCGATCGCAGGGGCGATCGCATCGGGGCAGATCAGCCTGGAGCCAGCAGGGGGATGGGTAGAGGCTTCCTGGGGGTTGCCTTGGCATGGGATTCGCAGCATCATCATCCCAGAACAGTATGCAGTTCAGATCGCGTTACCGCAGGGGAGTCAGCCTGCAACTGAGTCTCCTGCACACAAGCCTCTAGAACACAGGCCTCTAGAACACAAGCCTCTAGAACATCGGATAGGGTCTTTGCTAACTCTCCGGTCGCCTTCTCCACATCACCCTAACCAAACCCTTGCCTATGCTTTACCGAGCCATCCTTTGCCCAGAACGATCGTCCCGCAAGCTGCCCAATTGGGAGCGGACATTTCACCCCTCCAACCCTATTGGATTCAACCCAGGGAATCCATTTTGCAGGGAGACAGAGCAACGAGAGTACAGTCGCTCTTGCAATCCCTATATCAAAATTGGCAATCGGCTCTTCAAGCAGAGTGGTTGCTCCTATCAAGTCAGGCTGGAGAAGATGCGGGCGATCGCTTAGTCCTATTGTCTTTAGCCATGGGAGCTTCGCTACGGGTGCCACCTGCCCCAATGGTTCCGCCCATGGCTGCTCCTGCGCTTGCGTCACCAATCCTCACGGGTTTTACGGTGGGTGAATCCCATTATCAGGGAGAAGCGATCGTTATTCCCAACCCGTCTGACCGCCTGCCATTACCTCACCCCCTACCGCCCCAGGCGCTTATCG
>JAYKGX010000151.1:0-5760 GCA_035285565.1 Synechococcales cyanobacterium | reverse complement strand
ATGGTGACCTGGATTGCATTTTAGCATTCCACGCCGCCCTGTTTTGTCATGCCAGACAACGGGGCGGCTAGTTTTTTGGGTTCTCCTCGTCCACGTTATTCATGTTTGAGGGAAACCCAATGAAACGCTATACCAAACAGATCAACCTGCACTTGAGTGGGGATGCGGATGCCGTTGAGGCGGCGATCGGGCTGTTGCATCTTCTCAATTT
Organism: Synechococcales cyanobacterium; assembly: GCA_035285565.1. Lineage (GTDB taxonomy): Bacteria > Cyanobacteriota > Cyanobacteriia > Leptolyngbyales > Leptolyngbyaceae > JAYKGX01. The sequence goes on along the minus strand of JAYKGX010000151.1, from coordinate 5,549 downwards.
CATCAGTGCCTACGAATGGAGTCAACCAATCCGCAGACAGGGCGAACCGACGGTCATCTGTGTTGCGGCTAGAGAGATCATGCTAGAAACCGATTAGACAATCCAGGCGCGATCGTTGTGTTGGGTGACGCTGTCGCTAACCCAACCTACACGGAAATCAGTCGTAGGTTGGGTTGAACCGCGTGAAACCCAACGCCAGCGCGATCGTTTTTTGGGTGACGCTGTCGCTAACCTAACCTACACGGAAATTAGACTCCAGGATGTTTCACGTTCACGTTGGCTGACAGGTTGGCTTAACGTCGCTTCTGCCAATTCTTGAAGACCTTTTCTGCTTCAATCCAGACAAACATCAGCAAACTGAAACCAAAACAAACCATCAACTCTTCCCCATCCAACAGATGCGTTCCAAAGAAATTCCGCAATGGTTCGACGTAAATTAACATCAATTGCAAAATCGATGTCACCACCACTGAGATCAACACAAATGGATTAGAGAAGGGATTGAGCTGTACCGTTAATTGAGTATTCGATCGAATTGCCAAGGCATGACCCATCTGCGCCAAACAGAGCGTCGTAAATACCATCGTCTTCCAAGAGTCTGGATCGCCTTGGTAGCCCGATTGTCGCGTGTGGTTAAAAGCCCAGATCATCATAATAATGGTCAGAACCGCCAACACACAGCCAATCCGAATCATGTAGGTTCCCAAGCCCCGCGAAAAAATACTTTCCTTCGGATCATTGGGCGGACGACGCATCACATTAGGTTCCGCAGGTTCCACTGCTAACGCCAATGCAGGCAAACCATCGGTCACCAAGTTCATCCACAGAATTTGCAATGGGGATAAGGGAACACCCGTCATTCCTGGAAATAGGGTCGCACCCAATAGCGGTGTGGCAGCGATCGTCAATACTTCACCAATATTGGATCCCAAGATGTATTTAATAAAACGACGAATGTTGGTATAAACCACCCGTCCTTCTTCCGTCGCCGCAACGATCGTGGCAAAGTTATCATCCAACAACACCATGTCACTGGCTTCTTTGCTCACATCCGTCCCTGTGATGCCCATTGCAATGCCGATATCCGCCTGTTTCAAGGCTGGAGCATCATTCACCCCATCTCCCGTCATCGCTGCAATTTTGCCTTGGCTTTGGAAGGCCTGCACAATGCGCAACTTATGTTCCGGAGCGACGCGGGCATAGACACTCACCTTGTCTACGGCATCTGCTAGATCATGCTGGCTCATTTTCTCCAGCTCGCGCCCCGTCAGCACCTGCGCTCCTGCTTGCACAATGCCCAAATCCTCCGCGATCGCCCGAGCGGTCAGTTGGTGATCCCCCGTAATCATGACCGGACGAATGCCTGCCGTTAAACAACGCTCCACCGCTTCTTTCACCTCGGGGCGGGGCGCATCCAGCATATCAATCAGCCCCAGCCAGATCAGATCCTTTTCCGTCGTTTCATCACTGCCCTCAGGAGGATTCTCCTTCATGGATCTGTAGGCAAAGCCCAACACGCGTAGTCCTCGTGCTGCCAATTCATTATTACGGGTCAAAATCTTCTCCCGTTGGCTAGCAGTCAGTGGCGCGATCGTCTCGCCAATTTGCACCTGCGTACAGCACTCGAGCACAATTTCCGGGGAGCCTTTGGTAAACATGAGATAGGGCAGGGCTAAAATTCCCGATTCCTGCTGCAGCAATCCCTTAGCATCCTGCACAATCACACTCATGCGCTTGCGTTCTGATGAAAAGGGAAACTCCTGCACACGGGGTAATTGACGATTCCAGCGATCGGCAACCAGACCTGCTTTCGCCGCCGCCACCACCAAGGCTCCTTCCGTGGGGTCTCCCAGGATATTCCAAACGCCGTTATCCTGCTGCAATACAGAATCATTACACAGCGTACAGGCCAGCAAGAGCGATCGCAGTTCGGCAAATTCCAAGGGGTCAAAGCGTTGGCCCGATCGGGTGAAGTTGCCCTGGGGGGTATAGCCCGTCCCGCTCACCTGGGTAGAGAAACTGGCGGTATGCAACGACTGCACTACCATTTTATTTTGTGTCAGTGTTCCGGTTTTATCCGAGCAAATCGTCGTCACTGACCCTAGGGTTTCCACCGCAGGCAGTTTACGAATCAAGGCATTCCGGCGCACCATCCGCTGGGTTCCGATCGCCAAGGTCACGGTAATGACGGCGGGTAAGCCCTCTGGGACTACCGCCACCGCCATCGAGAGCGAGACTTCAATTAATTCCTGGAGTACCGTCCAATTAAATTGCCCCGTGGTAATCAGGCTATGAATCACCCCAGCGCCAACTACCACACCCACTAAAATCAACGCGCCAGAGACCAGGACATTGCTCAGTTGATCCATACGCTGTTGCAACGGAGTCGGTTCTGATTCCACCGACTGTAGCATGGTGGCGATTTTGCCTAATTCCGTGCGCATTCCTGTGGCCGTGACCAGGACGGTGCCTCGACCTTGCAAGACTTCCGTGCCCTGATACACCAAATTCACCCGATCGCCCAGGGGAGAATCTTCTGCCAAGATGGCTTGGGCTTGTTTGTTGACCGCATGGGCTTCCCCCGTCAGAGCCGATTCCCGAATTTGCAAATTGGAGGCTTCTAACAACCGACCATCTGCCGCCAGTTGTACGCCAGCATCCACCTGCATCACATCTCCCGGTACCAAGTCCTTGGAGTCGATTTCCAACAGCCGTCCCCCCCGCATGACGCGGACTCGGGGAGAGGATAACTGTTTCAGGGCTGCTAAGGCTTTTTCGGCCCGACTTTCTTGGACATAACCTAAAATCCCATTGAGAATGACGATCGCCAAAATTGCGATCGTATCTTTGAAGGGAATGTCTCCTGGCTTGAGCGCTCCCTGCTGCCAAGCGATGAGATCTAGAATGCCGGAAATAAATGCCACCGCGATCAGCATGATCAGCATGACATTCTTGAACTGATCCAGCAAAATTTCCCAGGAAGATCGTCCCCCGGATTCTTCCAGTTCATTTGGCCCAAACTTAACTTGGCGATCCTGAACCTGTTGCAGAGTCAGCCCCTGCTCCCGATCCGTTTGTAGGAGTTCCAAGGTGCGATCGCTGCTCAACGTATGCCACGCTGAGTCAAATTGGGGAGAAATTTGGGTCACCATAGGCGCATATCTCAATGTAGATCGACATTTAGATCGACAAGATCAGAGGTCAAAGTACTCCATCTCATAGCACTTAATCATAGTGCTTTAGGGGAAACTATGGCACTATTTTATAGTATGAAATTCTCGTACCCCGTTTGAGTATTCTCTCTATCGTAGGATTTTTCTGGTTCCCTGCTCCTATCTCATTGGATTGACTACGGTTGATTAACTAAGTTTGATTAACGACCTTTGCTCGATCGCTTTTGTTAGATTGCGTCCTTGCCTCTTTCCGCTATGCAGCCAAACCCCTTTCTTCCCCATCAACTGATTGGACGACAAACGGTTCTGGATCAGGTCAGCCAAATTTTTGCCCAGGATGAAGACTTACTGGTCACGGGAGTTCCTGGCATGGGGCGACGCACCCTGATTCGGGCAGCGGCAAGGCAATGTGGGGCGCGGGTGATTGAAATTGACTGTCTGCGAGCCACCCACTACCAACGGTTTTTGGAATTGTTGGCAGAAGGAATTATTCAGACCTTTTCTTCCGCTGCCGAGCTGAGCTTTATCCAAACCTGGAGCCAAGCCTACCCCCTGATTTTGGAAACGAGTCAGACCGGGCCAGCTAAATTGGTCTGGGAATTTGCCAAAGAGCAGGAGTGGCAGCTTTTTCAAGCTCTGATTTCTTTGCCGCAGACCTTGGCGGAGTGGTTAGATTGCCGGGTGGTGCTGATGGTGCAGAATTTTCCCCATTTGCGATCGTGGGATCGGCAGGGCAAATGGGAGCATTACCTGCAGCAGGAAATTCAACAGCAGACGCGGGTCAGCTATGTGATTATCGCCACGGTGGTTGAGCAATGGAAAGCGAGTATTCCGCTCCAGGAAATCTTTCTGCCCCCTTTACCCGGAGCAGAGTTAGCCACTTGGCTGGTGGAAGCTATGGCGATCGCGGGTTTAACCTTAGAACCCAGTGCCATTTCCCTCTTTCTCAGCTATGTGCAAGGGCATTTTGGGACGGCGATCGCATTGGCTCGGCGGCTGTGGTTGGATGATCTGGCAGGGCGAGACTCTAAAACCACACCACCCTCCCTCCAACCCCTCTCTCTCGTGCGATCGCATCAGGTCTATCGCAGTGCTTCTACCCTGGTGGAAGATCTTTCGCTCACCTTTGAATCCTTGATTTTATTGCTGCCTAATACCCAGGTGCGCGTGTTAGAAAGCTTGGCGCTGGATCCCACCGAGAGTCCCCATGCCAAGGACTATATTAAAAAGCATCACCTCTCCCGAGGCGGAACCCTGCAAGGTGCCCTAGCCAGCCTAGAGCAGAAGGGCTTGATCTACGGAGCGGAGCAAAACTATCGCCTCGCCCTGCCCTTACTGGGATTCTGGTTAAAGCACCGCCTCAGTTAACAGCCTAGAGGTCGGGATCAATTCCCAGTTCCCGCAATTTTGCCAGGAGACGATCTGACATGGGGATATTTGCCATCTTCTTCCCAGATCGTCCAGCTTTTGCGCGATCGCTTTTCTGTCGCCAGCACCACAAAGAAATCTGGTCCGCGAAAATCTTCTGACTTCTTTTGATTTGGGCTGTAGTAAATCGTCAAATTGCCCGCCGCAAAGTAATCGGAGCGATCCTTCCAGAGCCAGTCCAGGCATTTGAGTAACAGCAGCAGTTGTTGAAGGTGGAGAGAGCTTTCCAAAGGCGGTTCGTGGCTATCCAGCGCTATACCAGACATCACTGCCTCCGGAACTGAGTACTGTTTTATTCTAGCTCTCCCACTCCTCCCCCACTCCCCCCCTCCCCCACTCCCCCACTCCCCCACTCCCTAACTTCCCAACTTCAGCGCTTCCAACGCCAAACCATAGAGCAGACCAATTTTGAGGGCATTCAGACATTCGATCGCCAGCCTTCTGCGCCAACCCGATCGCCCGCTGTAAATCAGAAAATTCATGACCTCAATGATCGCGACAATAATGCCTGCGATAAAAATATCCAGTTCTGCCTGCTGACCCGTGGTGGTTGTGATGGTGCTGCTGAGGAAAAAACCACCTAATAGGCTAATGGTCAGCAGAGAAAAGCGTCGCCAAGGATTGAGAAACCATTGCTCCACTTGGGCGATCGCATTACTCAACAATTGACTGAGGCGGGTATCTTGCATGGTTGCTCCAGATTCTATCCCACCCCAATTCTCTCATTTACTTGTTATTACTAGAGATAGACGCAATCTTTTCATCTCTCCCATGGGAACAGTCAGGACGGGGTATGGCGAATCATCAGGAAACCCAATCAGGCAGGTCAGGTGTTCGGCAAGGCATAACAATCGGGCTGGTGAGCTTAGCGATCGCTGCCAGCAGTTTTTGGTTAGGTCGTCATAGCCGAGACCAGGAATTGGCACAGGAAAATCGCATTCCGGTCTT
>JAYKGX010000150.1:0-7609 GCA_035285565.1 Synechococcales cyanobacterium | reverse complement strand
CGTCTGTGATGTCAGCGGTGCAACCTCCAAGGAATGTGCGGCCGCTTGGGATGCGGTAGAAGAACTGCAAGCAGAAGCGTCGCACCAGCGCCAAACCAAGCCCAAAACAGCTTTTGAAAAGTTCTGTGACGAGAACCCTGAATCGGCTGAATGCCGGGTTTATGACAACTAAATCCATTAGCACCGGTGTAAGGTTTCAGTGGGGTTCTCCCAAAAATTGAGCTCCACCGAAAATCGGGTTGTACAACACTTTGGACAAAGCTCTTTGGACAAAGCTCTAGGAGCAAATGAGGGGTTTAGGTGCGATCGTCGTTCCTAAGCCCTTCAGCCTTTTTAGGTTAATAAACCCTGAGAAGCGAGCAAGATGGTGTATCTTGATTGAACGGATTGACCGAACGGATTGACCTGAGACAGCTCAATCTGCAATCTTGGCTACAAAATTTTGCTGATTTTACAACTTGCTGGTGTCTATGGCTTCCCTTGTGTGGACTGATTACCGACTAGCCGTCTTGTTTACGGTGCTCACCCCCCTGATCATCTTCGGGTGGGCATTTTTCACTCAGTCGGACGCAATCAACCGACTCATGGTGATTTATTGGCGCGTCGCAAGTCTTCTGGCAATTAGTGTCTACATTCTCATTGGTGCCTTGCCGATCGGGTTTGTCTCAGGCTGGCTAGCCAGAATCATCATCCCAGTCGGGCTTTGGTATTGGATTGATCTCAATGAGGATATTCGGGATCAACCGAACGGTCCTCTGAAAACCCTGACCACCACTTGGCGCTGGGCTGTCACTTTTTACTGCATTCTGAGTGCGATCGTCACGATCCCAACCCTGTTGCGGTGTGGCTTTACTGACAGCAAGCAGTTAGTCGGTAACCCAACTTGCTCCATTTGGCTCCAACCCCCCTGGCAGTATCGTGAAATTTTCCATGGGTCCACAAAAGCCGATTTCCTAGGCATTCTAGGATTGATAGGACTAGTGATCTATGGGGTCTATCTTGCCTACTTTATTTTCTTCCGGCTGAGTAAGAAGAAGCGTTCAGCCCTAGGACAGTAACAGAATCATCAATCATGACTGCTTCCCCTTCCCATCGCTTGGAGCAATACAGTGAAAAGCATCCAGGTGAAGTTCTTCTAGTTAATATTCAATGGCAAGGTCAGCCTGACCAAATTGCTATCTTCAAAGGGTTCTCCAGTTCGCTGATGTGCCCTACCGCTTTTGATGCAGATGTTCCAGTCTTACCGGATGAGGCAGAGATCCAATCGATCGATCGCCTGCACAGCCCCTATGATCCCAAAGCACCTCGTTACATTCAGCAAGGACTCTCTTGGACCGCTTTTCAGGCTTTGCTGGCAGACTTGGGATTGTAAAGAAGCTTTTTGAAGTTCCTTTCTGAAGAAAAGCTTTTTCCCAAATCCCTCTTTTCTAAGGGGTTTCAGTAAAGTCTTCATCAAGTTTGAGCGCAAGGGGTTTTGTTTAGGACTTGCCAGAAACCATGATCTTAGATTACAAGGAAGTCTATCTCAGAGGAGTTTGAAGGAGCTTAATCATGGTGTCATCCTTTGTCCAAGCGGAATCTCGTTGGGGTCTGGTACAACTTCCAGAAGGTGCTTTATTTGGGACAGATGGAATTCGGGGCAAAGCAGGTGGACTCTTGACGGCTCCTCTGGCAATGCAAGTCGGTTATTGGGCAGGTCAAGTGCTCCGGGAAGTGGCGGGCGACCATGCGCCGATCGTTTTAGGCAGAGACTCTCGCAACTCCAGTCCAAAACTGGGGCTAGCACTGTCCGCCGGTTTAACGGCTGCTGGTCTTGATATTTGGGATTTGGGCATGTGTCCAACTCCAGTAGTTGCTCAAGTGACCCAGTCCACTCAGGCGATCGGTGGAGTGATGATCTCCGCTAGCCACAATCCACCAGAAGACAATGGCATCAAGTTTTTCGGGGCTTCTGGCTCTAAGTTAGCATTGGAATTACAACACCGCATCGAACAAGCCCTGCGGGGCAAACTGGCGATCGCCCCCGAAGACATGGAAAATCGTTGGGGGCAACATGCCTATCGCCCAGAATTAGTGCAGCATTACCTCCAAGCGCTCACTGCACCGCTGACTCAATCAACGGAACAACCCTTGAGCGGTCTCAAAGTCGTGCTCGATCTCGCTTGGGGCGCTGCCACCCGAACCGCCGCAGATGTGTTTCAAACCCTCGGGGCAACGGTGATTTGCCTGCATGACCAGCCTGATGGCGATCGCATTAATGTCAACTGCGGTTCAACCCATTTAGCCATCCTCCGCGAAACCGTCAAACAGCACCAAGCTGATCTGGGGATTGCCTTTGATGGGGATGCCGATCGGGCCCTCGCGGTCGATTCCCAAGGGCGAACCGTAGATGGGGACTATATTCTCTACCTTTGGGGCAAAGCCTTAATGCAACAGGGGCAATTACCCAACCGAACGATCGTCGCTACCGTGATGTCCAATCTGGGTTTTGAACGCGCCTGGGAACAACTGGGAGGCACCCTGTTAAGAGCTGCAGTCGGCGATCAGTATGTCCATGCCGAAATGGTGAAAACTGGCGCCATGCTGGGCGGAGAACAGTCTGGTCACATTCTCTGTCCCCACTATGGAGTGAGTGGCGATGGAGTCATGACAGCACTTCATCTAGCCTATCTGGTCAAGCAGTCTGACGGCAGCCTAGCAGATTTAATCGACAGCAGCTTTAAAACCTATCCCCAGGTGTTGCGGAATGTGCGGGTCGAAAGTCGCGATCGGCGCTTGAATTGGCAGAATGGTGAACCACTGCAGCAGGCGATCGCTAAGGCAGAAGCAGATATGGGCGATCGAGGCAGAATTCTAGTGCGCGCTTCGGGCACCGAGCCAGTAATCCGTGTGATGGTGGAGGCTGAAACCAAGGAGTTGGTAGAAGCCTGGACAACCTACCTAGTCGAAACGGTAGAGCAACATTTGGTTTAAGCTGCTCTAACCCTCATCTCAGACCCTTTCTCCCACTTGAGGATCGCACTTTGGGATCTCACCGTGGGGAAAAGGGCAACCAGATATTCCTTTATACCTTACGACGTTTTTTAGGCGGCTTGCTAGAGGGCTTTCGGTGCCGAGTTGCCATTGCCCGATCCATCGGTAACCCCACAATCTGCGGCACTTGATATTTCCGCTCTTCTTCGAGTTCTTGCAATTCAGCATAGGTGACCCAGTGAATACAATCGACCGGACAAGTGTCGATCGCCTCTTGGATTAAATCTTCCGGATCCCCATCCTGATTAATCACTCGCGATCGCCCGTAGTCTGGTTCGATGTAAAACGTGTTGCGCGCCACATGGGCACAATAGCGGCAGCCAATACAGGTCAACTCATCCACGTAAACTCCTTTCTGGCGCAGCACCCCTCCCAGTTCAGGCTCTAACCCAGATCGGCTTTCCGCATCCCGTAGATAACCACCTAACTCAGGCTCTAAGCCACTGCGATCAGTGATGTGATCGGTTACAGGATCTTGCGGTTCAGCACCTTGCACGACAACCTCTGGCAATGAGGAATCTAATGAGGAATCTGTAGCAGGCTCTGCCCCAGGTCGGGAGAAATCAGGCATAGATGAATCCCTCCATCGTTCGCTGAACATCAAGCTCGCCAAAAAACAAGTTTGCTGAAGATCGCCTAACAATCCGCAATCACCAGACAAAAGATTACTCAGCCAGTCCTAAGAGCCAACAGGAGCAGGCTGAGCAACAAACGCTGAGCAACAAACTCAGTAACATCAACTCAGTAACATCAACTGAGTCTTATGACCTAGTATCAGAGCTAAGCGCCCCACCGTTGTAGAACAAGGCGGATCGAGCCATCTTCGTTGCGCTGCTGTTCAGAAATTTGAAACCCTTTTTGAGCACTCTCATCCACGATCGTGTGGAAAGCATAGCGCTGGGTCACTTGCTTCAGAAACCTTTCCACCGTGCCATTTTGCTGCCAAAACTGCAGATCCGAGACTAATGCATACTCCTGACCATTCCAGGCAAAGCCGATATCATAACCGTTGGCTTGCTCCACGACCACTTCGGCTGCTTGAGTTTGCCCCTTGTAGCCACGTACCTCAGCAGGACCATCTTTCCAGTCAAACCCGAGGTCACTCAAGGCAGCTTTCAGGGACTTCAGATTGCGAATTTGGGTTTTAATCTGACTAAAGTGAGACATGGCGTTTTTGATTCTAAAAGCTGTACGGGTGGACAATTACTTGGTCGCTCTCGCAGAGCCAGTCTGGCAAGCACGAGCCAAGCGGCTCATTAGCAAAGCTACCAATCACGAGCAAAGCTACCAATCACTATAGATTGCACGATTTGTCGCGGTTTGGTCTTGCTGGATGGGTTGGGCAAAATACTCAGAGGTAGTTTCCTGCTTGAGTACAATACCGAGTTGAGCTTCAATAGCAGCCGTCACTTCTGCACAGGAAGAGCCGACAATGCCAGTCACCTTCTCTTGAACGCGACCATCTGGATAAATGACGAACTCTAAGGTCTCCATCCTGCTCACTTACCACTCAAAAGGATTCCAAAACAGATAGATGATGAGCAGTGAACCAGATTGAACCTCATACCTACTGATATGACACTCACCTTGTCCAATGCTTCAACGACTCTCATTTAATAATCTTGATCAATCAACTTGATTTGAATTCAAACGTTACAAAACGTGATTTTTCTGAGAGTAGTGTTTCTACTACCAGTCAGTTTCGCTTAACTTCCTAACCCCGTCAAGACCAAGCTGAGTTTGCCACTATCGAGTCCTCTCTATAGCTCAGACCGAGCTTTTGCCCAGTTCCTACCGCACTCACCCAACCCTCATGCCCAGCATCCGAACAAGTATTTTCGGAAGAATCCCGAAGGAGTCTCCCAAGGTATTTCCCCCTGGGGGGTCTCGCCCCATGGAAGGTCAAGAATCCACTGAGTTAGAAAAGGTACATCAAGGTCTGCATCTACTACGGAACCCTGATGTCTTAGCTCATTCAGTTGATTCGTGATTTTAGGACAATGGCAGCCACATTACCTCTTGGAACCCTGTTGAAGCAACGATATCTGATCAAACAACTATTAGGTCAGGGCGGTTTTGGTCGCACCTATCTGGTAGCTGATCAGGAACGATTTGAAGATCTCTGTGTGTTGAAAGAATTTACAGTGCCTTACCAAGATGAAGCACTAGTGGCAAAAGCAAAGCGAATGTTCGAGCGAGAAGCCAGCATTCTCCATCAAATTCAGCATCCCCAAATCCCTCGGTTCTGGGCAGCCTTTGAAGCAGAAAATCGCCTCTGGTTAGTCCAAGACTTTATTCGGGGGCAAAGCTATCGTCACCTCTTGAGACAGCGTAAAGCTGCTGGAACGCCTTTCACTGAAGCTGATATTCTCCATCTGCTTGGGCATTTGCTCCCCGTTCTCAGTTATCTCCACGATCGCAATATTATCCATCGCGATATTTCCCCCGACAATATCATCCTGCAATCGGCTCAGGAGTTTGGTAATGGGGATCAATTACGCCTACCCATCCTGATTGACTTTGGTGCAGTCAAGGAAGCTACTAGTCGTCTTTCCCTCGTTTCTGCAATGACCCGTGTGGGCAAAGTTGGTTATGCACCGCCAGAACAACTGCAAACAGGCAATGTACAACCCCATAGTGATCTCTATTCCTTAGCAGCAACCTGTTTAGTCTTGCTGACAGGACGGGAACCGCAAATGTTACTCGACAGCCAAACCTTGACTTGGCAATGGCAACCCCACACCCAGATCAGCGATCCCCTGGCTAAAGTTCTGGAACAGATGTTGTCCTTGCAACCCAACGATCGCTTCCAGTCTGTGGCAGAGGTTTGGCAGAAGCTCCACCCCCTGCTCAGTGATTATATTCCACCCACCCAGCTCGCAAGCTTGGGGGCATTGACGACAGGCAACTGCTCTGGGGGAATCCTGCCCTCAGGCACGAGCCTAGCGAATTTCCCTAATTCCACCCTTGCAACATCTGCACCCAGCAAAACTGACCTGGCAACCAGTGAAGCGATCCCTAGCGCAGTGCTCCCTTCCACAAACCATCCGGTCACTGGATCGATCGCAGATCCTCTTTGGCTCAACCCTCAAGATACAGAACCCCAGGAGGCTTTGCGGGTCGGTCTGCCAGCAGGGCAAAAGGGCCATCCTAGGACTTTATCTAAGAGCTTCTTGGGCAATTTCTATGGGACTTTCACTTCTCCTATCGTGGCAACTGCCACCAGCCTCGTTCTAGTCTTGGGGTTAGGGGTCTATCTCTTCCGCATGCCTACCCTGGGTAGCACTCAAGCCATTCAGAATACCCCTGCCACTGCTGACCAATTGCCGACGGAAATGATCCCCCTCAACAGCGATCGCCCTCAAGAAATCAAATTTGCGGCGGGCGAGATCTCTGAGGTAGTGCAGGGCAATTTGTCAGACAGCCGTCCAGTCACCTATACCTTGCGCGCTCAGCAGGGTCAGATCATGAGCGTGATCTTAGAAGGGTCTGGGGTGGTGATGAACCTGTTACGCTCTAATCAAGAAGCGATCGATAGTGCAGCCTATCAAACGAGGAGTTGGACAGGTCAGCTTCCTGCCACTGATGAATATCAAATTCAAATTTCCGGCTCTGGCAGTTATTCACTCGACGTAGCGATTACCCCTGTTGCCCGCCCCCAAGCGACAACGACACAACATGTCAAATTCGATCGCGGTCAAGCAAGCACTGCTGTCACTGGTAGCCTTCAGAGTCAGCAAGTCAAACGCTACTTGATAAAAGCCAGGGGGGGCAAAATTATGGCTATTAAGGCACTCACAGGCTCAATCCGGTTCAGTGCAATTGCGCCGAATGGGCAACGCATTGGGGGTAGTACAACCCAGAGCAAGGCATGGCAGGGAAGAGTGCCGATGGACGGAGAATACGTGATTGAAGTTTCTGCGACCCAAAAGACGGATTATGCGTTGGCAATGGAAATCTACTAGACCGTCCTGATTGAAGACATTGCTCAGGTGGGAATGAGCCTGGGATCAACCAGCCGCGACGCCTTTGACTCCCATTCAGATTGGTGTGATCCAAGTTTGACCCACTTGCCCCCAGTCTAACCTTATAAAATGGGGATATTCTCGTGGAGGTGGAAGAGCTTGCCCATGACTGTGACCACCGATCGCCGCCTGACCCTGGAGGAGTACTTAATCTATGACGATGGCACTGACAGCCGCTACGAACTTGTGGATGGAGTGCTAGTCGCGATGGGAACGGAAAGTACGGCCAACCTGCAGATAGCCATGCTGCTGATTGAGGCTTTTCTGTCCCTCGTTGGACGCAAAAGAATCGGAATCAAACAAAAAATCGAGGTAAGAACTCAGTTTGCAACGGCTCGTGATCCTGATCTCATCATTCATTCAGAGCCTTCCAGCTTAGCAATCCGGGGTCGTAGGGAAGCCTGTCTCTTTTGGGGAGAACTCAATCCATTGCTGGTCGTCGAAATCGTCTCTCCTGGTGCTGAATCTTCGGATAACTATCAGCGGCACTACGCGCAGAAACCCAAGGAGTACGGCGATCGTGCCATTCCTGAGTTTTGGCAAATTGATCC
>JAYKGX010000149.1:0-7159 GCA_035285565.1 Synechococcales cyanobacterium | reverse complement strand
CAATGGACTGGGCGATCGCACCCGTTTGGACTTCCAGGATCCAATCTCCCCCTTGCCCGGTGACATTACTAGAAGCCGCCACATCCGCTTGGGTGAGTTGACTCAGGCGTTGCACAAAAGCCTGATCCTGACCGACTTCACAGCCATACCACACCAGGTCTGCATCCTCGGTCAACACCTGACTCCAAGCCTGGAACTGGGATTGGTAGGCTGCCAGGTTGTCCTGCCCTAACCGCTGCTGCCCTAGGAAAATTTGCCCCGCCGCCCCGTGGGAAAGCACATGCACGGAGGCGATCGCCTGTCCCTGCCCGAATAGGGTTTGGGTCATTTGGGCGATGGCATCTTTCCATGGATCCAGAAAGTAGACCTTTGTATTGTTCCCCAAACTGAACAGCGCCTGGGCTGCCAAATCGCTGGCTCCCTGCACTTGGCGATCGACAAAAACTAGGTTGAGGGGGGTGACTAAATGGAGGGGGGTGGCTGTGGAAGTTCGCAGAAGACCCACCGACTGACCCACCAGAGAAGCCGTCAGAGGGGTTGCAGCCCCTGCAGATCCCCAGCTTTCTAAACCGTGAGCGTTGCGGGGTGAGAGAGAATAGTTCCAGGAAGCGGACTCAGCGAATTCCATGCGTTTTATGACTCCTGACACAGAGGCAAAAGAGACTGGGGACGGGTTGGGTTGGGCAGGCGAGATTTCCTAGCACCAGAGATGGCAGGAAAAACTAACGATCGATCGGCTAGGCTGATTCAAGATAACCGCAGAATGCAGATTTTGAACGATTAAATTGTGCATTGATTGTGAATGGATGGCGAGTTTTTTGTGAACCGATGGCAAGCGTTTGATCCGTCGGGGGTGAGTTTTTGATTGGGTGACAATTATCACAGTTGGTAGGAAACCCTGGTCCGTAAAAGTTCTTTACCAGGGTCTAGTTTGCCCACAAGTCGGCTAAAAATTACCGGAGAAATGGGTTTCAAGCCTCCCTCTTCTAGGTGGTTGGCGCAAGCCTGCTTCAGCAAGCACTGTCGTAGAGCCAGAATTCCTGTGCGTTTACGCCGGAGAGTGTTAAATAACACATGGATTAAGTGTGCAATGGGCAACTCTGGAAGAAAATCGGTCCTCTGGAAGAATTCTGAGTTGACAATCCCCACTGCCTAGGCGGATGAGAATTCTTGGTTCCTCACCCAACCGCAACCCCGCAGGATGGCTTCGCGGAACGGCAACCGTCACCTTCCCATACTTGCGTCCGAAATACTCGACCCATTGGCGGAATGTTGACCATCCAGCATCACTCATCGACTTGGCTGCATACCGATGTGCGGTAGAAATTGAGAGGTTCTACGGTTTCACCGTTGATCTGCCAGAAAGTATTTCAAACCCAAATCAAGACCAATCGCGGTTCCAGTTGGCTCTAAGTCAATTTGCAAATCAACCCGAATGCAGCGTTGCACATAGTATCTATCTGCTCGTTTGACTAACCGAATCCGCTTGATAGACTTAAGTTCATAGAACTTGAGATCCCTTGTTCCTTTGAGCTTCAGCGTTCCGATGTTTTTGTCATCGGTGAAGATGATCTTCTTGAGATCCTCAGATAACTTCCAACCGCTTGTGTTGTATTCAACAGAACGATTGTGTTTCTTGAACTTGGGATAGTCTTTCTTGCCTTTTAGGAGATTGGCGCGACCGCGCCGTCGCTATCCATCCCCCGCTGTCTAGACGAACGGGGTATTCCGCGAGTACGATAATGCAACAGTCTCCCCTATCCGCCAGACCCGTTAAAACGACTATGTTTGCGAGCTTTTTGCCCCAGGAAACCCAGCAGTTGACCGAAGCTACGTCGATCGCCCTGGCCCAAGCCATCACCCGCACGGAGATTCAAACCCCCCTGAGTCCTGCACCGATCGCCACTGCCTATACCCGATCGCCGGATCTAAGCCAGTCCACCCCTTCCCTGAGTGTGGCAACAAGCCAACCCCAACCCCCCATTCTGCTATTGCATGGGTTTGACAGTTCCCTGCTGGAATTTCGCCGTCTTATGCCACAACTAGCTCCCCACCGCGAGACCTGGGCAATGGATTTGTTAGGCTTTGGCTTTAGCAATCGGGCAGCAGATTTGCCCTTTACCCCCGAAGCAATCAAAACCCATCTTTACGCCTTTTGGAAAACCTGTATCGGTCGTCCGATGACACTGGTGGGGGCTTCCATGGGTGGGGCGGCGGCGATCGACTTTTGCTTGACCTATCCCGAAACGGTGGCGCAATTGGTGCTGCTGGATGCGGCTGGATTTGCAAAGGGACCTGCCATCTCACGCTTTTTATTTCCGCCCCTCGGCTATTGGGCTACAGAATTCCTGCGTCAACCCAAAGTCCGAGCACAGGTCAGTCGCAAAGCTTATCGAGATCAACGGTTTGTCACCGCCGATGCCGAACTCTGTGCCGCGCTCCATTTAAAACTGCCCCGTTGGAGTGAGGCGTTGATTGATTTTACGCGCAGTGGAGGGTACAACTTCCTCAGCGATCGCATTGCCCACATTACCCAACCCACCCTGATTGTCTGGGGCAGGCAGGATGGTATTTTAGGCACCCGAGATGCAGAGCGGTTTCAGGCGGCGATCGCGGGCAGCCAACTCATTTGGATTGAAGACTGTGGGCACGTGCCCCACTTGGAACAGCCCCAAACCACGGCCAATACGATTCTTCAGTTCTAGGTCTGCCGTTTAGGTCGGCGATGGGATCCTGACGAGTCGATCGGGGATAGCCTTCAGAAACTTAAGTAAAACTTCAATTTCTTCGTACTAAGGGCTACAAAGTCCCCTGGTTCAGCCCTTTAGAATGCCTCTGAAGTGAATATTCTTTGGCAATCAAGATTCAGACCAGCACTCGTTCTATTATTCTCTGTGGTAAATCCAGGACTAGGCTATGCAAACTCCCGAAAAAATGATGCACTTGGAAGACGATCGCACTGGCTTAAGTGTAGAAGCCTTGAAGCGTGCCTTCTTAGATAATCTCTACTATATCCAAGGCAAGCCTGCTACCCTCGCCACAAGGAATGATTACTATCAAGCCCTTGCCTATACCGTGCGCGATCGCCTGCTGCAACGCTGGAATAATACGGCAGAGACCTACACTGAAACGGGTGCCCGCACCGTCTGCTATCTGTCGGCAGAATTTCTCATGGGCCCCCATTTGGGCAATAATCTAGTCAATCTCGGCATCTACCATGTGGTGAAACAAGCCATGGAAGAGCTGGGATTACACTTGGAAGAATTGCTGGAACAGGAAGAAGAACCTGGACTAGGCAATGGGGGACTCGGACGCTTGGCAGCCTGTTACCTAGATTCTCTGGCGACCCAGGAAATTCCAGCCATGGGCTATGGGATTCGCTATGAATTTGGCATTTTCGACCAGGATATTCGCGATGGCTGGCAGGTAGAAATCACCGATAAATGGCTGCGCAATGGCAATCCGTGGGAATTGATGCGCCCGGAATGGACGGTACAAGTGAAATTTGGCGGTCATACCGCACCCTACGTGGATGCCCAAAATCGCTATCGAGTGCGCTGGGTGCCCGATCGCATTGTGAATGGGGTGCCCTACGATACGCCCATCCTCGGCTATGCAGTCAATACAGCCAATACGCTGCGACTCTGGAAAGCAGAAGCCCCGGAATCCTTTGATTTCCAAGCCTTTAATACGGGAGATTACTACGGCGCAGTGAATGCCAAGGTGGTTTCAGAGAATATCACCAAAGTGCTCTATCCCAATGATGATGTGAGTCAGGGTAAACAACTGCGGCTAGAACAGCAATTTTTCTTTGTGTCTTGCTCGCTGCAGGATATGCTGCGGATCTTAGACCGCCAGGGCATTCCCATTGAACGCTGCCACGAAAAATTTGCCGTCCAACTCAACGATACCCACCCTGCCATTGCGATCGCCGAATGGATGCGGTTGCTGATTGATGACTATGCCATGGGCTGGGACGAAGCCTGGACAATCACCGAAAAACTCTTTGCCTACACCAATCACACCCTCCTGCCGGAAGCCTTAGAACGGTGGTCTGTGGAACTCTTCAGCCGTCTGCTACCCCGCCATTTGGAAATTATTTATGAGATCAACTATCGCTTTTTAGATGCGGTGCGGATCAAATTCATTGGAGATGAAGATCGGATTGCGCGCATGTCTTTGATTGACGAACAGGATGGGCGCTATGTGCGGATGGCAAATCTGGCCTGCATTGGCAGTCATAAGATTAACGGCGTGGCCAACCTGCACAGCGAATTGCTGAAACAAACGGTGCTCAAAGATTTCTATGAAATGTTTCCCGAGAAATTTACCAATTGCACCAATGGAGTTACGCCCCGTCGGTTTATGGTGTTGAGCAATCCTCAGTTGAGCGATCTGATCACCCAACAGATTGGGGATGGCTGGATTAAACAACTCGATCAACTCCGTCAGCTAGAAGCTTACATTGATGATCCAGGTTTCTGCTATGAATGGCGACAAATTAAGCAATCGATCAAATCCCGATTAGCCGATCACATTCAGCAACACTATGGCATTTCCCTGAATGTCAATTCCATCTTTGATATTCAAGCCAAGCGGATGCATGAATACAAACGCCAGCATCTCAATCTGCTCCACATCGTCACGCTCTATCATCGGATTAAAGCCAATCCTGACATTGAGATTGTTCCCAGAACCTTTATCTTTGGGGGCAAAGCCGCACCGGGCTATTTCATGGCTAAGCTGATTATTAAGTTAATCAACGCGGTAGCAGAAGTGGTCAACCGCGATCCAGATGTGCGCGATCGCCTCAAGGTCGTCTTCCTCAAGGACTATAATGTCAAGTTTGCCCAAAAAGTGTACCCAGCGGCGGATCTGTCTGAACAAATTTCCACAGCGGGCAAAGAAGCTTCGGGGACGGGGAATATGAAATTTGCCCTGAATGGAGCCTTGACGATCGGCACATTGGATGGAGCAAATGTGGAAATTCTAGAGGAGGTTGGGGCAGAAAACTTTTTCCTGTTTGGGTTAACGGCACCGGAAGTGGCAGCGAAAAAAGCCCAAGGTTACTGCCCAATGGACTATTACCACAACAATCTAGAACTGCAGCAAGTGCTTGACTGGATTCGTTTAGGAGTCTTTTCCCACGGAGATACAACTCTATTTCAACCGATCGTCGATCACCTGTTGTACGACGATAAATACATGCTGCTGGCAGATTATCAGTCTTATCTGGATTGTCAGGATCGGGTCAGCCAAGCCTATCAAGATCAGGACCGTTGGGTGCGCATGGCGATTCTCAATACGGCACGTCTGGGCAAATTTTCGAGCGATCGCGCCATTCAAGACTATTGCAAAACGATTTGGAATGTTAAACCGGTTCCCATTGATTTGAATCACTCCCATTGGCGAACCGTGCCATAAGGATTGGAACCGTGCCATGAGCATGAGGGAATGAAACATTGAAAATGGAGAGAGGATAACTTGCCCCTGTCCTCTTTCTCCACTTCAAGCACAAAACTTCAAGCGCAAAGTTGCACGTTCTGCACCTGGATGCTGGGAAGGGAATCAATCGATTCTATCTCTCTAGCATGGATCCGAAGACGATCGCAGGCAATGGTTTCTTCTAGCATGGCGGTTGAAATGCCGCTGATATAAATTTCCACCTGTTCTTGACGAGGTGCCTCAAACAAGAGTTGTCCCCCTGGAAGAACAGCCTGCTCAAAGCTCCAGGTTGACTGTTTATCACTCCGCACCATTTGGAACTGATCGGTTGCATTGACGTAGTAGCACAAAATGGTGTCATCAGACGGTGCCGTGTCAGAGGAATCGTGACCAGCTTCGGTGGATGGACATTTCGGCACGGTAGACTTTGGCAATTTATGGCTCTGGACAGGAGTCCCTGGGCATCCAGATAGTTGCAAGCAACCGATCTCTAAGTTATCCATAGTGACCCTACTTTCTCTACAAGGTGTAATTGAAGTACAAGGTTGAATTGAAGACAGCGTAACCAATAATGTTGAGGAAATAATGATGGAAACACTAGAATCACTGAAAATTTTATCTGAAGTAAAACAGGTCAATGAGAAACTATAGATGTTCTTAAGAATCATCACACCAGATACCCTGCCCTCCTCTCAACGGTATTTAGCAGCGTTGGGAACAGGGAACAGCGCTGAATGACGATCGAAACAAATGACTGATGAAGCTGGACAAATTGCTGAATTTGCACTGGATCAATGCAGTTCTTGCAATTATTTTTTCTTAATGTTTGAACGAAGCCTTGCTCCATATTATTCTAATTGGCGAATTGTAAAGCGATCGTCTGTTTTACTACAATTCAATAAAGAATTGTTGCCTGCAGGATTACCGCTAGGAGGCTCCTGGGACACCAGACCATCTACCCTTGACCAGGAGGGGGAGACCGCAGACCGGGAGAGGCTCTGTTGCCAGGAACACTGCATTGGAGATGAGAGCAAGTTTCCTGAATGGGCTAATCTACTTGAGAGAGGCGCTTCACAGTTGCCCCACTCAGTAATTCATGAGTTTCCTGCAATAACTGGGGAATCCGATCGCCAAAGGGACTATTTTTCAGCAAGGGCTGTAAGGCTTCAGCCTGGATTGCCGCTGCCCTTGCACCAGGAAACCAATGGCTGGCTTCCCCTAGCAAGTTATAGCGACTGCGGGCATATTCGGTCATGTCGTAGGCGATCGCTAAGTTGCGCAACCAGAGAATTACGGGAATATTCAAACGACCGGGGGTTTCATCCACCGTCGGCAGCCCCTGTTGCCAGTGGTTCCACCAATCCTGCCCCAAAGCTTCAATTCCTGCTTGTTCCAGCCGTTGCAGAATAGGGGGCAAAAGGTCTTCAGCTCGGTCTAGCAGGGGCAACGTTTTCAGATGTTCATCAAAATCACTCGGGCAAGCGGCTCCCACACTCAGCGTATGCACCTGGGGATGACTCAGGCAAAACAGGTTATTAAACACCATAGGACTGAGGGGTTGACACAGATCGACCAGTTTCTGCGGTGGATCGTACAACCTTCCCCCTTTATCTGAAGGACTGATAATGAAAACCCCCATATCCTGTTGCTGAGCAGCTTCGATCGCAGACCAATTCCATTGATTAATGTAATACCAATGCAAATTCACATAATC
>JAYKGX010000148.1:0-3488 GCA_035285565.1 Synechococcales cyanobacterium | reverse complement strand
AGTTGGTCGGCTGCGACCTGCCAAAATAACTCGATGCCAGGGTTCTAATCAACCAAAACCGCGTCTCTCTCTTCTGAATGGGGCGCGGTTTTGGTTTAGCATTTTGGTGTTCCAGCTATTTTTGAGACCTGTAGACCTCGTTTAAAGGCACTGGGCTGGAGGGATTGAAGTTGTTCATAGGTCATATGGCTTCTCTTGAACCTACTTCTATTCCCTTCTATTTGATGTTCTATATATAGAGATTCAAAAAGCTTCCTAGGGCTGATTTTATGTAAATATTTTGTGAAATATAGAGAGGATTTTATTCTATTATGAACTACCTGCTTTCTTGGACGAAGCAGTCAGGAAATCTGTCGGCTAGGATGGATGTAATCTATATCAATTAGAAAATACTTCGTCAACAGGGCGGTTTGCTTAAACTGATGCTGAGTTTTGAGGCGAACCAAGTGGATTTTGCTCTTAATGTGCTGTAATCCGCCTGTGAGGTTATTATTACGATGGATGTGTTAGCTATACCATATGAGCGCTTTGCCGCAAGTTCAGGTGGGATTTTTGCAAGCAAATCAATCAGTGGAAACGATTACTCATTTATCAGTGCTGATCAGGCATGTTACTCGTGCTGTTCGGGATTACTCTGATGAATCGTTGATTCTGTCTACGATTGCGGAACTTTCGCTTGAGGGTTTTGCTTTATCTGGATTTCAGATTGCTGTTTATAACCTAGATCAAAGCTTAGTCTCTGCTGCATATACTGCAATTTGGGATGAGTTGAGTGAATCTGGGCTTAGGGTTCATCGTCTTGATTATCCTTCTGGCATCAGCCCTCGATTTTTATTACATCCACGCCAATTTTGTGATGGTCTAGCTGCTTCTGAAGCAGTTACTCAACTTCAGTTACCGATCGCGGATGCGATGGGTACTTTGGGGGAAGTGATTGCTTCGCGTCCTGCAGGAGAGATTTTTTCAGGGCAAGACCTCAGTTGGTTAGAGCAGGTAGCTGATCACTGTGCGATCGCGCTCAGGCGAAATCGAATGGCTCAGTTGGCGCAAACCCAAGCGATTGAATTGAAGCGTCTCAATCAGTTGCAGGATAACTTTTTAAGTACTGTTTCCTATGAATTGCGCATCCCACTGGCCAATATTCGGATGGCGATTCAGATGATTAGTTTGGCGTTGAAGCGGGACGAAACAAATTTTGCGATCCCTTCAGAAGAAGCTTTTATTTTGTCTTCACAATTATTTGACAAGGTAACACGTTATCTTGCGGTTTTGCAAAAGGAGTGTGACCGTGAAACAAAGCTAATTCAGGATCTCTTGGACTTGCAACAGCTTGATACGGATACACTCTCTTTGATTATGTCCGTGATTCAGATTGATCAATGGCTACCCTATATTGTCAATCCCTTTCAAAAACGATTTCAGGAGTATCAACTCACTTGTACGGTTGATATTGAACCAGATCTGCCTTCGCTGATGTGCGATCAGGTCAATTTATCCCGTATTTTAGTAGAGTTGCTTAATAATGCCTATCGCTATACGCCACCTGGTGAGCATATCACGGTCGCAGTCAGAAAAGTTTCATCGATCACTAATCCAGATGAGATCTTGTTCCACTTACAAGTGACCAATTCTGGTGTAGAGCTTCCACCTGAAGAGATCCCTCGTATTTTTGATAAGTTTTATCGCATTCCGAAACTGGATTTGCGTAAACAGGGTGGGACGGGTCTTGGTCTAGCATTAGTGCAGAAGCTGGTGACGCGTCTTGGTGGCCAGGTTTTGGTGGAGAGCAAACAAGGATCAACTAGTTTTACGGTTGAGCTGCCTTTTCAAGGGGTGCGACATTGAGTCAGGATACTTAGCTAGAGAAGGGACGATCGCTCTTCTGGCTAACTGGCATCCTGGGTGGTAACTTGCGCCCCATGGCTACGGGGATCGGTATTAGTTTTAGTGGTAACGGCTTTAGGTGGCTGATAGTTGGAAGTTTGCCCTACATTGAATTGGGCATAAGGTAGCGTTTGATTGTTACTGAGGGCAGTCAAATTGGCAGCGATGACGGTTTTAGGTTGTTCTCCGATCGTTTCACCTACAGATTCTCCTGCAGGATCCAAATAAACAAAATGAGGAATACCATCGACTCGATAATGAACAATTTCGGGTAGCCACTTCTCATTGTCTACATTCAGCATGACAAAATTGACCTGATCGCCATATTCCTGTTTTAGACCTTGCAGATCCTGTGCCATAGCTTGACAACTAGTACACCAATTAGCGTAGAACTCTAGAAAGGTAGGTTTTGGGTTTGCGATCGCCACCTCATAGGGCACAGAACGAGCAGCGATCCCATCCAAAGAGGCGGGTGTGGTTTTTGCCTTGAGTCCGAAGGCGATCGCAGCGGAAAGGAGAATGGCAACGATTGCCAGAATTAGGTTACGCAGTTGAGTCCCGCTTTTGGAATCCGTTGAATTGGCAGTCATGGCGCTACTGGAAATTGGGCAGAGAAGGTGAAAGATGAACTGGATGGGTTGGATACTCATCATGAACTCTCCGATCCCATCCATCCAGATCACAACTTTATTGAGTCTAGCGGGTCTTGTTGCCAATGAAGACTGACTTGTCGAATCAGGGGGTGACTAGAGGGGGGTTGACCCGGATGCACAGGTCAGTGGTTCAGGATTCTTCGGCTCAAATTGTGGCATAGCGGGTGCGGCTTGGGAAGGCTGCAGACTGCGGCAGATAATAGTGTAGGTTGTGGTTTCCGATCCCTTGCCTACGGCAACGACAGTACCAATATAGCTATGCAGGGGGGAACTGCTGCTGGTTGTCCGAGGAATTGCCGTGAAGACTGAATATTTGGGATTGGTATTTTCTGTGGTGAGTTTGTAGGTGTAGGCAGGGCTGGAATCGGTTTGGATCCCTAGCTTTAATTCTTTGACGGTATTGGCAAATTTATTGTTTTCTAAAAAGAATGCTTGCTGTCCACGCATGATGGATCCGGTGTAGGTTTTAGCTTCAGACTCCTTAGCTTTATTAGCTTGGTTGAGAAAACTGGGAAGGGCGATCGCCATTAAAATGCCGAGTAAGACGATCGATATGCCACCACACCCAAGGCAACCGACCAATGCCCAAATCCAGACAGGGGTTTTATTGGGATTTGAAGGAGGTTCTGTATTGAAGGTTTCCATGAATTTAGAATCGAGCATGATTAATATCGCTAGTGTATTCCTCTCTCTTGGATTTGGTCACTTATGGAGGCTGGAAGGTTTTGCGATCGCGTTAGAAGGTTGTTCCATTGCATCGATGTGAGGAGAGACTGGGTTAGAAGAGACTAGAGGTAGAAGTGACAAGGTAACAGATGACTTGATTACCGACAACATGGGTCTAAAGCCTCCCTCTTGTCGGGGGACTTGCAAACTCTGTTGGCAACCCAAGGTGTTCTTATGGTAATCCTGCTATCATAAAGTAGGAGGAAGCCACCCATGTTAGTCCTT
>JAYKGX010000147.1:0-5950 GCA_035285565.1 Synechococcales cyanobacterium | reverse complement strand
AAAGTCAACGCCTGATTCGGGAACTGGATAGTGCTGCTGTTTATGTCAATACCTCACCGCGTTTCTGCCGCTTGCCCTCTCCTCGGGGGGCAGTTTCGTTGGGGATGTCCACGCGCAAAGGACCTCGTCGGGGACACATTCGCTTAGAAAGCCTGATGTCGGTCAAACAAATTCTGCGGGGGTAGGGGGGAGTGAATCTTGCTGTTAGGGATGAAGTTTGGCAGGGGGAGAGGGGGGGAGCATTTGAAAAAAAAATCTCCTCAGGATTCCGAAGACTTCCCGAAGAGAGTTTCAAAGTTCGATCCCGTTTGATGAATCGGAGCCGACGTTAATTGCCTGACTGATGGGTAGGTGCTAATTTCACCTTAGTAGCCAGACCCAAAAAGTGCAGCCCCCGAATCATCATCCAAGTAAAATCAATTTCCCACCATTTCAGCCCATGGCGTGCTGAATATTGGTAGGCATGGTGATTGTTATGCCAGCCTTCCCCATAGGTCAACAAAGCCACCCACCAGCAATTGCGGGAATTGTCCCCCGACTCATGGCTCTGATAGCCAAACATATGGGTTGCACTATTCACTAACCAGGTGCAGTGATACACCAAGGTTAACCGCGCAAAAATGCCCCATAGCACCATGGGCAAGCCACCGATCGCATAAAGAACCACCCCCAATGCCACTTGAATGGGGAAAAAGTAGGCATCAAAGAAGCGATATACTGGATCCTCAGCGATATCTTTTGTGAACTTTGGCACTTCCTTCAGGGCAGGTACCTCATGGAACATCCACCCCATGTGGCTCCACCAAAACCCCTTATTCGAGTCATGGTGATCCACATTCTGATCGGAATAGAGATGGTGATGGCGATGTAACCCCACCCACCAAATCGGTCCACCTTGCATCGCTAAAGTGCCACAAAAAACAAAGAAATACTCTAACCACTTGGGCACCTGAAAACTGCGGTGGGAAACCAACCGATGCCAGCCGAGGGTAATCCCCAACCCGCCGGTCACCCAATGCAGAAACAGAGCCACTCCAACACCACCCCAGCTAAAGTTGCCGGGAAGAAACGCACAAATTGCACCCATGTGAATCAGCGCGATGATGGCAACAAAGTGCCAAGAAATCCGAAGTTTTGTTTCAGTTGCGACTGTCATTCCTTCAATCTCAATAAGATTTGCGACCCAATCTGCGCGACAATATGCTCCGCCCTATTCTATGCGCCCGAGCACGCGCTTGGGTGATACCAACAGTCTGGCGGAAGGACAAGACATGAACCACGTTCACCTGATCCACGAAGCAGAAAAGGCACTACTACCGATTTTTTCTGGTATTGATGCACAGGTCAAGAAAAATTTACAAAGAATTCTAAGAGCGTTCCGGAATCATCGGGTGGGCCCACATCATTTTGCCAGTGTGTCTGGTTATGGGCATAGCGATCTGGGGCGGGAAGTGCTCGATCGCGTCTTTGCAGAAATTGTGGGGGCAGAGGCTGCTGCTGTGCGGGTTCAGTTTGTTTCAGGCACCCATGCGATCGCCGCTTGCCTGTACGGAGTGTTGCGACCGGGAGACGAACTGCTGTCGGTGGTGGGTGCGCCCTACGATACCTTGGAGGAAGTGATCGGTCTGCGGGAAGCGGGGCAGGGATCCCTGGCGGAATTTGGCGTCACTTATCGGCAAATTGAACTGCTACCAGATGGCTCGATCGATTGGGAAACCCTGGCAACAGCAGTCCAACCCAACACCCGCATGGTCACCATCCAGCGATCCTGCGGCTATGCTTGGCGGGCTAGTTTGGCGATCGCCGACATCGAAAAAATCTGCCACCTCGTCAAACAACAAAATCCCAACACCGTCTGTTTTGTGGATAACTGTTATGGCGAATTCATTGAACTCCAGGAACCAACCATGGTAGGAGCTGACCTGATGGCGGGTTCGCTGATTAAAAACCCAGGCGGCACGATCGTCACCACAGGTGGCTATGTGGCAGGGCGGGCAGAATTGGTGGAACAAGCCTGCTGTCGGCTCACAGCTCCAGGAGTGGGCAGCCATGGGGGAGCCACCTTCGACCAAAATCGTCTGTTGTTTCAAGGGCTGTTCCTCGCGCCACAGATGGTGGGAGAAGCGATGAAAGGCAATCATCTCGTTGCCTATGTTATGGATCAACTGGGCTATCCGGTTAACCCCGCTCCCATGGCACCCCGGCGTGATGTAATTCAAGCCATCAAACTTGGCTCCCCGGAGAAAATTATTGCCTTTTGCCGAGCCATCCAACAATGTTCGCCAATCGGCTCCTATTTGGATCCAGTTCCTGCAGCAATGCCCGGTTACGAAAGCGAACTGGTGATGGCAGGCGGCACCTTTATTGATGGCAGCACCTCGGAATTTTCCGCCGATGGTCCTTTGCGGGAACCCTATATCGTCTTCTGCCAGGGTGGCACCCACTGGACCCATGTCGCACTGGCTTTGGAAACAGCGGTGGAAGCGATCGCGGCGATCGCTTCCACCTAAGGCTGACCCTTGATCGATTTCATGCAAAATTTCCGGGTGGTTCTAAAGTTTCACGGATAACCCGATCAATCTCAGCCCGCGCGATCTCCAAACCCTGGGAGGAATTACTTTGATCGTTAAAAAAGATAACGGAGTCACACAAGTTCAGCGCCCAGACCCGAAATAACAGATCAATCACCCCCAGCACTTCCACCTTGCCCACATCAGATAGCCCCTCAACTTCACCAGAAGTGATCATTTCGGCTGAAAAAAACGCATAGATTACCGTTTTTTCTACCTTCGATTGTGTACGATGGGAAAGACTGAGTCTTATCCAGTCGCCATTGAGCGTTTGGGCAACATAATATTGAAGGAACTGCAACCGTTGCGCTAGCTTGTAAAAAGCAGGGGCGATCGCCGTTACCATTTGTTTTGTTCCCCCCGCCTCTGGGGCATCCTGGATCAGTAACTTCATTTGTGCATCTAGATTCATCATCTACCACTTCGCTCATTTGTCAGGGACAAAAATCTAAAGATTTCTGTACGGTTCACATCGTTTCTTGACAGCATTGAGAGTAGTCTCTTGACCTACCATACTTTAGAACTTACAAGGGAACCCTACCAGAGCGTGGATGTTATTTTTCAGCTTATTCTCAAGGAACTGAAAGACAACACCACTGCTTCAGGGCAAGCCTGCCGAGAAGTCGCCGATCGGCTCAGCCAAGAAGTTGGGCGGATCTGCACAGAAAGCAAGCGTATCCAAGATTCGGGAGATGTGCTGACCTGGGCAACCGCTTTAGCTCGGCACCGATTGCAGCAATGTCTGCACTATTACAAGCTCGGCTCGCGGCGCGGTCGCGTGGATCTCCACAGTACCCTCAGCGCCGTGGTCTACCGCTATATTACGCCCTCCAAGAGTCAATATAGTTACCAAGCTAGGCTGGTGCTGATCGAAGATTTTCTTCAGAGCTTCTACATGGAAGCCCTCAACGCCTTCCGCCGAGAAATGCAGTTAGGTCCAGGCTATACCCCGCGCTCTGCCCTAGAACTGGCAGAATACATGGCGTTTACAGAGCGCTATGCCAAACGGCGCATTCCCCTGCCCGGTCGTCGCACCCAGCAGTTGATTATTCTACGGGCCCAGACCTTTTCCCAACAACAGCCCAATGAAGCTTTGGTGGATATTGAACGAGCTGCTGAGGGAGCCTTACTGGACTCAGATGATGCTTGGAACTTGGCTTCGATGCAGCAGTTGCGGGAACAGATGGTCTCACAGGAAGCGGAGCCATCGGAAGACAGTTTGCGTCAAGCGGTGGTACAAGAGTTGATTGCCTACCTAGAAGAACGCAACCAAAAGGATTGTGTCGATTACTTTGTGCTGCGGCTACGGGACTTGCCCGCCAATGAGATTGAGGCAATTTTAGGTCTAACCCCTCGCCAGCGAGATTACCTGCAGCAGCGCTTTAAGTATCACCTAGTCAGGTTTACCTTTACCCATCGGTGGGAACTGGTTCATCAGTGGTTAGAGATTGACCTCGATCGCAACCTAGGGTTGTCCTTTAAACATTGGCAAGAATTCCAGACGCTGCTCAATCCACAGCAGAAAAAAATTCTACAACTGAAAAAAGCCAAGCTGCCCGATGCCGACATTGCCCGACAAGTGGGTTGCACCCCCAACCAGTTGCAGAAACAATGGTTCAAAATCCTGGAATTTGCTTGGGAGCGTCGAAATACCTCTGGAGAAGAAAGTCCAGCCGATCCAGAGAATGAATCAGATGCTTAGTTTGAGGACTAGCTTGTGGATCGTTAGGCATAATTGAACTGTCATGCATGATTTGCAAGGGCAAAACTTGAGTCAGTGAGAGCGAGGTGCATCCTGAATATGCTACCCCTTGCTAACCCATGAGGATTGCTGTGAACTTGAGCTTGTTCAGAGGGTAATCATTCCCCAACTATCCGGAGAAGTCTTCATCAAGGTTGAAGAAGGATTTACAAAGATGGATCACGACTCAGAGGCTTACCAACAGGCATTTATTGACCTGATCACTTGTTTAGGGCTGAACCTGTCATCCACCGATACAGCGGAGGCGAATTCCCTGTCAGGGGTCTCTGGATCTGCTCCCATCTTGCCTCATATTGAGGAATTACCACTGAACTCAGGAGATACACCTGCTGTGCAAGACCGTTTTCATGCGTTGTTAAAACATCGCCTCCAGATGGAAATTCAGCGGAATCCACCGCTTTATCCCTGGGAAGACGAATTAATTGATTATCCGGCTGAATCACTCGATTCAGTCCCCGTACTTGGAATCAAAGCAAACTCTCTCTGGCTCGCACAGTTAAGACGTTTAGGTCTGCCTGTAGCGCTGCCAGATGCAGTTCTCGGTCAACTGTTAACAAATTGCCAAACCCTGGCTCAGTCTTCTCTGCGGGAGGGCGAAAAGCTGATTCAAGCGGTTTCATCCTTGTTCCCCAGGGATCTGTTGGAACTGAATCACTGGGCAAGTTTAGTCCTGATGTCACCTGCCCGGTCTGGTCTTGCTACGGTGCAAGATCGGTTAGCCGCATTGGGAGCCTCGGTGCCTTACCGTTACGAAGAAGCCAATGCCTCTCAGCAAATGGTTCTCTCGCTCTTGGCAGCTCAGGAGTTGTTGCAGGTCTTAACGCTAAACGTAATCCCCGATCGCTCCTCCACGCAGGAATGGGTCACGGAAATTGGGGTACTGACCCTGCAGTTGGACTACCGTGTTGAAGCGGGTAATGCGCAACTGCGAGTCCAAGGTCAACTGCCCTGTGGCGGGAGCTTACAACTCCGAGCAGAGCAAGGTCAAGCCTTCACGCAATGCCCAGATGCTGGCAATCTCAGTGTGGAATTGTTAGAGCTACGTCCGCAACAGCCTGTTGTGCTAGAAGTGCGCCTAGGTGAGGAGGATGAGATTGCCTTTGCGATCGAGCCGTTGGTCTAAATTGGTTCGGATTGCTACGTCGATCGCGTTATTAGCCTCTCAGCGTCATTAGCCTCTCAATTGTTTAGCAGTCATCTCTCAATCTGGTTCTACCCGTTCACCACCAAATCGGGCATCCTAGAAGGACATGCCGATAAAAAGCGACTGATAAACGACGGTGGTGACCTTGATTAAACCCTTAAGGTGGCAAAATCTCCCGGTTCTTCAACGACTCCAACGGCAAGCGAAGGCTCGTGCTCCTGAGCTGCCGGAGGAGTCGCTTCTGCTGAGAATCCTTGTACAACTGCTGGTCAGTATTGGGATTGTGGCAACGGACATTGCAGCAGAAACATCCCTTTGGATTTGGGCAGTGCCCTTAAGTGCGATGGGGGCGGCTTGGAGTTGGCGATCGCGGCACAAACGGAATATTCCCACTAAATTTCTGCTGGCGATCGGCATGATTCTGGCGTTGATTGCCTTTTTTGGGCGTTTGATTGCAGGGCGGGAAAGTAGTGA
>JAYKGX010000146.1:0-4260 GCA_035285565.1 Synechococcales cyanobacterium | reverse complement strand
AAAAGCGACCCTCAAACGCTGGAACTTTAAAGGCATGGGCGTGGTGGAAGATCCCTGGTTACCTCGGATTCAATTTGGTCAAACGGAATAGTTTGCATCCATCAGTCTGATCCACAAGTCTTATCCGCCCTTTCATCCATCACCACCCACTCTACCATTCTTCTTCTAGCCCATGATTCTGCTTACCAATGATGATGGTATTGATGCACCGGGAATGCAGGCGCTCTTGCAGGCTGTCCAAATGGCTGAGATTGCTTCTCCTGTAGCGATCGTCGCACCGCAGCAGCAACAATCAGGTTGTGGGCACCAAGTGACGACGGCAGCGCCCCTTCAAGTGCAGCCCCGTGGAAGTAATCGGTGGGCGGTGGCAGGGACTCCCGTGGATTGTACTCGCCTTGCCCTCAGCCATCTTTGCCCAGAAGTTCGATGGATTCTCTCTGGTATCAATGCAGGTGGCAATATGGGGTCTGATATTTACATTTCTGGCACGGTGGCAGCCGTCAGAGAAGCGGCACTCCATCGGCTGGGTGCGATCGCCATTTCCCATTACCGCAATGGCAAACGCCCCTATCATTGGACAGAAGCTGCACGATGGACGAGTAAAATTTTGCTGGATTTAATGCAACGTCCCATTCAACCTGGCATCTATTGGAATATCAACCTGCCCCATCTAGAACCCGATGCCCCTGACCCGGAAATTGTCTTTTGCTCAACCTGTACTCAGCCCCTCCCAGCTCATTTCCAAAAAATTGAGGATCAGTATCATTACAGCGGAGTCTACAACCAGCGATCGCGTGATTCAGGGAGTGATGTAGACGTTTGCCTATCGGGTCGGATTGCGATCGCCCAGCTTTCTGTGAATTGCTAATCGTGCTTCAGCTTTTTCTGCGCAACGATCACTGAAGTATATGGATAGACTGCATCATTATGTTTCAGTGAATGTATGAATCTATGATCATGAATGAAAACGTCCTGTATAGTTAAAAATTTATTTTTTACAATTACTAAAGATTTAATTTTTTACAACCTAATTTCAAAATATTTCATCATAAAAATATAACAGTAGCAATATAGTCTGTCTTGCACTTCCTCAGCTAACCCATGAAACGTCGGCGTATGAAACTGCTTTGTCTGAGCAATGGTCACGGTGAAGATGCGATCGCGCTGCGGATTCTCCAAGCCCTCCAAACCTTACCCCAG
Source organism: Synechococcales cyanobacterium (assembly GCA_035285565.1). Classification (GTDB taxonomy): domain Bacteria; phylum Cyanobacteriota; class Cyanobacteriia; order Leptolyngbyales; family Leptolyngbyaceae; genus JAYKGX01. Next base: position 3,060 of record JAYKGX010000146.1, on the reverse strand, counting down.
CCGCCCCAGATAGAAGTGTTGCCGATCGTCGGAGAAGGGCACGCCTACACACAAGCCGGGTTTCCCCTGATAGGCTCCGTCAAACAGATGCCCTCGGGAGGCTTTATCTACATGGATGGTAAGCAACTGGCGCGAGACTTGCAGGGTGGACTCGTGACGCTGACCTTCGAACAAATTCGCAGTGTGACGCGTTGGGCGAAGGAAAATCCCAACCATTCCCTCGTACTGGCGGTGGGGGATATTGTGCCACTCCTCTTTGCTTGGAACAGCCGACTCCCCTACAGCTTTGTGGGCACTGCGAAATCGGAATATTACCTGCGAGATGAAATGGGCTGGTTACCTCGCAAGTCTTGGTGGGACGATCGCTTTGCCATCCTCACCGGATCAGTCTACTACCCATGGGAACGGTGGTTTCTTGCCCATCGCCGTTGCCAAGCCGTCTTCCCCCGCGATCGGATTACCACCGCCCAGCTTCGGCAGTTTGCCATCCCCGCCTACGATTTGGGCAATCCCATGATGGATCTGCGCGCCCCTGAGCATCCAACTCCCATCTCACTGGACTCCCCCACGGGCTTAACCTGCCTACTCTTGCCGGGATCTCGTCCCCCCGAAGCCTATGCCAACTGGCAAATTCTCCTCGCTGCCGTGCAAAATCTGCTCACTCAGTTTCGGGATGTTCACCAATTTCTCTGTCCCCTAGCGCCGGGACTCGATCGCACCCCCGTTGAACAAGCGCTTTACCAATTCGGCTGGCAACTCATGGAAAGTCCTCTAGAAACCGCTGCTGCACCTGGAGAGTTCACCTTTATCCACCCCCAGATGAGTGATTCTGTTACACTGCGGTTAGCGGTGGGTCAGTTTGCCCCGTTTGCAGAACAGGCAGATTATGCTATCGCCATGGCAGGAACTGCAACAGAACAATTTGTGGGACTCGGAAAACCCGTATTTACGCTGCCCGGTGCTGGACCTCAGTTTACGCCAGCATTTGCAGAAGCCCAAACTCGGCTCCTAGGTCCCTCGATTCATCTGCTGCCGTCCCCTGAGCAAATCACCCCAGCGCTGCAAGAATTGCTCACCCAGCCCGATCGTCTCCAGAAGATCGCGGAGAATGGACGACAGCGCATGGGAACTGCGGGTGCGGCTTTACGGATTGCACAGAAATTAATCGATGTTATGACAGAAACAACCCAAGACTCAGACCTATGAACCTTCAAGAGTGCGATCGCCAAGCTATTCGAGCTGTTGTGGAAGCCCAGCTAAATGCCCTACAGCGGGATGATGCAAACCTTGCCTTCTCGTTTGCTAGCCCGGACATCCAAGCCATGTTTCGCACACCGGAAAACTTTCTGCAGATGGTGCGCACTTCCTATGAGCCAGTCTACCGCCCGCGATCGGTCATTTTTGAAACCATTGGAGATCTGCAGGGTACCCCGACTCAACCTGTTTTACTGCTCAGTCCTTCTGGGATACCCGTCCGTGCTCTCTATCTGATGGAACAACAGCGCGATCGACGCTGGAAAATTAATGGCTGCTACCTGGTTCCCGTCGAAAGCCAGTTTGTTTGAACGCTCCCCCGGTTGAAACACGGAGGCTCTCAAGCTCCCGCGTTATTTTGGTAGAACCTTCTTGGACAGTCCCCACCCCCCGGGCGAATGGGGTATTCCGCGATTCAGATACAAGTTTTTCTTTTGTGCCAGTAGAAAAATCGGTTCTCTGGTCGAAGAATTATTCCTTAAGGTAGAGCGTACTCATCTTACTTTAGACAAGTGCTAGAAGTCAGGCACCGTGGTTAAACGGAGTCTTTCATTGCCACCATTGTCGCCGCAATGCTAACTTCCGTATTCATTCTTATAGCTAGCCAAAAAAAAATCCTTCACAATAAGCTCATGACAAGTCTCGTTGGTCAAGTTAGCATCCAACCGTAGCGTTTAGAGTTCTTGAAACCTAGATAATGAAGACCTGGATTGTTGAGACTTGGATTCATAAATTGTCAGTCACGGTACACCAGAAGCGTCACACTCAGAAGAGGTTACCCATGCAGATGCTATCACTCTCGGTTCTCACCTGTTATTTTTTGGTGATGCCCGTCTTGTTTTGGAACTGGATAACAGTCTTCCGCAAAGATCGAGGGATGTCTTCCGCAGAGCGTCAACTTTCTCTGGTCGTACTGGCGATCGCCACCCTTCTCTGGCCGATCGTATTACCCTTGTCTTATCTGGAACTGCTGGGTAAAGTGAAACGCTATGAGCGCTATGCTCGGCTAGAAGGGTTTCCCATGGGATATTCCAACGACCTCATTTAGGGCTGCCTGCGCACCTGGTTCAAGCGGGGTTTCTCTCAGTTGAATCCCGATCATCTGAGTAACAGGAATCCCGACCATCTGAGTAACAAGTTGTAAGCTCAGTATTAACTTTTGTACCGGAATAATTAATTTGTAATTGCGCTATACTATAACGGACACAATAACCGATATTCTCTAAGAGTACGATTTCTGCGGTTATTTTTGTCTTGCAGATAGCAGTTTTTCTGCAGTGGTCTGCCCTAAAGTGACGTGATATCCTCAATCTCGTCAAACTTCTTAACTTGATTGATTCGCTTTTTCTCTGGTGATCGTCAATTTAAGCAGTCTTGATGGGAACTATTTAGATGCGTGGGTAGCCTAATTTAGGTCAGTCGTCGCTGAGGAGATGAAACATCAACACTGGTGTCCGCTTCTGAGGGATGACAACTTAAAACGGAGGAACCAAAATTACATGGGGCTAATCTCAGTGTTTTTCTGAGAGAGACACCTTCCCGTCTTAGCCCGTCAGCTAACTCCGTCGGCAAAGGGAGGAGTACTCAAGGCTCAAGCTGAAATTGAGAAGTCCATGGAATCAGCCTAGAACTTTCCAAAATTGTTTTCTGTGCTAGCAATTCCCCTGGTTTGATGTTCTCTTCTCAAACAGCCTTAGTCGTTTGCGTCTCCAACTTACTAGATGCAATTGTTTAGACGCGATCGTCTAGATGATACTGTACGATTTGATTGTTCCCAGGCGATTGCTAGATGCAATTGCTAGGCAC
>JAYKGX010000145.1:0-8163 GCA_035285565.1 Synechococcales cyanobacterium | reverse complement strand
AGTTGCTGACCCATTGGTTCGGACGTGCCCACCGCCAAGCCACCGCTAATGGTGAAGAGTTTGAGTTTCGCTACTACTTTTGTCAAAGAGAGGCGATCGAAACCCTGATCTACCTCAAAGAAGTCCGTCGCATCGAATGCCTCTCCCAAATCATCGCCGAGTTTGGCGGCGCAACTGCCGAACTACAAGCCCTTGGCATCACCGAAGACGAAGATAGCTGGAGCCGCTACGCCTTCAAACTGGCAACAGGCGCAGGCAAAACCAAAGTCATGAGCCTCTGCATCGTCTGGAGCTACTTCCACGCCCTGCGCGAATCCGACTCCGAACTGGCACGGCACTTTGTCGTCATCGCCCCCAACCTCACTGTTTACGAACGCCTCAAAGACGACTTCGGTAATGGGCGCGTTTTTGACACCGATCCGCTGATTCCTCCCGAATGGCGCGGCGACTGGAATCTCTCTGTCGTGCTACAAGACGAAGCCAGCGGCGCAGCCACAGGCGGAACCCTCTATCTCACCAACATTCACCGCCTCTACGCAAAACGTAAACAAAAAGCCACCGATGACGGCTATGCCTGGATGGGACCACCCGTCTCCAAATCCAAAGCCCTCGATACAGGAGCCGCCTTGCGAGACAGAATCACTACCCATCGCCGGGTCATGATCCTCAACGACGAAGCCCACCATGTTTGGGACTCCGGCTCTGCCTGGAACGAAGCCATCCGCTCCCTGCACGAAACCTTGCTATCACGCGGCGGCGGCAAACTTGTCGCCCAACTCGACTTCTCCGCTACCCCCAAAGACAACAAAGGACTCCTGTTCAAGCACATCGTTTGCGATACGCCCCTCGGTGAAGCCGTCGATGCCGGAATCGTCAAAACGCCTTTGATTGGGCAAGCCAGCCGCAAACTCGTCGAACAAGCCGATGACAACGCCGCCTACCGTTGGGAACAACACTTGCTCCTAGGCTACGATCGCTGGAAAGCTAGCCGCAGCGAATGGTCAGCCAGCGGCAAGAAACCCCTGCTGTTCATCATGTGCGACGACACCGATGCCGCCGACCAAATTACCCAACGCTTCAACAGCGATCCGTTATTCGAGCAACTCAACGGCAAAACGATCAACCTCCACACCAATCTCAAAGGCAAACTCAAAAAAGTCGGCAAAGGCAATAGCGCCCGCTACGAATTTGTCGAAGACGAAAAAGCGATCAACGACGATGACCTGAAAGCATTGCGCAAACTCAGCCGTGAACTGGATAGCAACACCAGTCCCTACGTCTGCATTGTCTCGGTGTTAATGTTACGCGAGGGCTGGGATGTGCGAAACGTGACAACGATCGTTCCCCTGCGTCCCTACAGTTCTAAAGCCAACATCTTGCCCGAACAAACCCTCGGTCGAGGCTTACGCCGCATGACTCCCCCCGGTCAAGCCAGTGAACTGGTGACGGTGATCGAACATCCCGCCTTCGCCAGCTTGTATGCCCAGGAATTGGCGCAAGAAGGACTGCCCATCGAAATTGTCGATCTCGATCGCGTCCCCGCCACCACCATTTCCATCTTCCCGGATGAAGCCCATAAAGACGTAAACCAGCTAGACATCCAGATTCCCACCCTGACCGCAGGCTATCGCATCGTTCCCAAACTGGAAGGACTCACCTTACAAGATGTCAAAAAAGCCTTCAAACCCTATAAAGCCCTACCATTAAGCAAACAGGGCAACAGCGAAATTCAGTACGAAGGGCGACACCTCTTTACAGGCGAAGTCATCCAAAAACTGCAACTCAACTTGCCATTGCTGGAATCGGGCATCGGAGCCGTTTCCTACTACGTTAAACAACTCGAAACGATCTGTAAATTGCGAGGACTCCATAGCATTCTGGCTCCCCTGATTCAGACTTTTCTAGAAAGCATTCTATTTGAGCAAAAAACCACTCTGTTCGATCCAGCCCTAGTCGCCCGATTAGCAGACTCCGATGTAGGGGAACATCTCCGGGCTGTGTTCGTACCCTTGATCCGTAGCCGCACCACCACCACCGAAACCCGTTTAGCTGGCTCGGCTCCCAAATCTCTCAACACCTGGAAACCTTATCAAGTCACCCTCAGCGAACGCCGTCCCGCCCTGGAAGCCAACAAGACGTTATTCAATCTCGTTAGTTGCAACCGTGAACTAGAAGTCGCTGTAGCAAAGTTTTGCGATCGCGCCCCCGATGTAGCCGCTTTCGCGAAAAATGCCGGATCGCAATGCCTCCGGGTTGATTATTTGGCAAATGGCGATCGCCTCGCCTTCTACACCCCCGACTTTTTCATCCGCACGATCGACAATCACTACTATCTAGTCGAAACCAAAGGACGGGAAGATCGAGATGTACCCTTGAAAGCGAAGGCAGCGATCGCTTGGTGTGAAGCCGCTTCCACAGAAACCTTACAGTGGCAGTATCTCTACATTCCCCAAGGTGTCTTTGAACGCATGGCAGGCGATACTGTGGCTGAGCTTGCCCGTGCCTGCGCCCCCGCCCTGCAAAACTTACTTCAAGCCGAAGAATTTCAAACCTTGCCCCTGTTTGTCAACCTTGGACAAGCTGATGATGAAGCAACTGCGATCGATAGTCTGATTGACCCAGAAATTCTAAATGCCCTCCCCTCTCGCTATCGCCGCGCCGCCGATCAAGCTGTGATGCTATACCGCTTTTTTGAAAACAAAGAAGGGATGAATTATGCCCCAGTCTTCACCGCTCTACTGGGTTCGATCGATGAAGTTGCCAAAGGATTTATTGTTCGTCGCCTCCAGGCAGAGTTACCTATTGCTATAGAAGATCAAAAAGATTGGTTTTCGCCTAATCTGCGTCATGTTGATCGTAAATCAGAGGATTACTACCGAAAACTGACACAAAACTTAAGGCGTACATTGGTATTTAACAATGGATTATCGCTGATTGGGTTACTGCGATCGTGTTTAGACTATGCACTCAACGACACCACGAAAATTGGTGGCGTATTTGAAGCCTTGCATACCCAGTTGCGTTTTCAAGGCGGACGCAAATTCCTGGAAACCGTCACGCGCATCAATGATTTTCGCAATACCTACATTGCTCACCAGGAAAAGGAGTTAACTGATAGAACCTTAGCTGAGCAAGAACTAAAAATTTGGATTGAAGCATTGCACATGATTGGAAAGTAACATTTCCTGACCCCGATCATTCCATTGGGGAAAGCCGCTACGTTATCATTGGGATGTCTGGGTCAGGGCGGTTGTTAGTTGTCTCTCATACCGATCGAGAAAACCGCACTCGTATTATCAGCGCTCGAAGAGCCACTCGCGAGATCCTGATGTCGCCCAAGCCTTTCCGACAGATGCATCTGTGAATGAGGCGCTGCGATTATTAATTCAAATTGCTCAGCGCCAGCAGCCTAACATATAGTCCCTGAGGCGGACTGACAAAGTTGGTTGTGTTGTAGCAAAAGTTACTGGTAGCTGCCTGGAAGGCATTATAGAAGGGATTTGATGATGGAGAAATTGATGAAGAAGGGGGCATTATTTGCTGAGGAAACTGTGTTTGAATGAGTGGGGATGGGGCGATCGATGAGGAGGATTTAGGTAGGGTTGAACGTCTGATTGTGAGGGGGATGGTGGCAGGGGAGCGATCGCTTTCCGACTGAAAAATGTAGCATATGATACTCTTGGGTTTAGTCCATTTTTAGTCCATGCTTCGTCGCTGTCTAAAAATTGATGGTTAAAGCCCTTATGTAACAGGTGTTTTGAGCGTGGCTATTATTTTGGATTATTGCGTATCCCGCAGAAGTCCAAGCCCGGAATCCCGATCGGTTCCCCCACCCAATTTGACCTAGCTCCCCAGCACTTTTCACCCATCTTAGAATGCATATCTCCCCGCAATTTCGCTGCGTACCAGATCAAAAAATCCCCCTAATTAATCATAAGAAATCACAACTTACAGCCGTTTTTAGATCAATCAGCCCCTCCCCCCCCTCTCCCCTCTCCCCCACCAAGACTTCTATTGGCAGAACTTCTATTTGCAAGGATTGAGAGTTTTCAGGCAAGTTTGTAAGTCCTGTTGCCTGAGATGCGCATAGATCGCAGGTGTACGATCGCTCGCAGGTCTTAACCCCACCCAAGCCTCCACCCGATCGACCTCAAAACCAACTTCGTAGCGCTCCCCAACCTGCATCAACGGACGACGAATCAGCAGCGGATCGGCAACCATCAACTGCAACGCCGTCGCCGCATCCAAAGCCTCCGGAACGATCGTCCCAGACTTCACCCTCGGAGCCGAAGCATTAAACCAACTCGCCACCGGACGATCGCCAAAGAACTGTTGCAAACGAGCCACTGTCCAAGATTCCGTGAGGAGATTGCGAGCAACCACTTGGTGCCCTGCCGCCAACAACAAAGCTTTCTGTCGCGTGTTATTAATGCAACCAGGCTTCTCGTAGAACAAAATCGTTGCCATCCGTCTTCCTCCTCGTCAGCAAGTAGCCATTGAGTCGATGCAAATCACCAATCCTCTGCACTCCATTTGCATTGTAGGGGACGACCCTTGAACCCTCGCCCGCTCAAATTAAGCCTGTACTCAGCGGCTATGACCTTTGATTCCCAACCTTTTGAGGCAAGTCCCCAGGTTTAAGCACTAGTATTTTTCAAGCGTGATTGACCCAGTATTTCTGCAAACGGAGCCAGCCCTGATGGAAAAACTCTTGGAAACATTAGGGTAGGAAATCTTATTCTATAATGAAGCCTAGGATCTATGGCAAAGGCAAGACTTATGGCGATTTTACGGTTAGAAAATGGCAAGGTGTTGACGGACTTAGCGGCGATCGCTGCGGAATTCGCAGATCTCCAAATTCAACTCAATCACTGGTCTACTGGCGAGGATGCCCAAGTGCAGGCATTACTGGCACAGCCTAGCCTCAACGATGTGGAAAAAGAACAGATTCTGACCGGACTGGATCATTATTTCCAACAATTGCAAACCGAACTGGGCTATACCTCACGGGATTTGATTGTGCTCCATCCAGAAGTTCCCAATTTAGACGGGATGCTGGCAAAGTTTGACAAAATTCATACCCATGCAGATGATGAAGTCCGCTATATTGTCGATGGAGAAGGGATTTTTGGCTTTGTCCGTCCCGATGGGTCTCAGATGGAATTAACCGTGCAAGCTGCCGAATATATCAATGTTCCCGCTGGTACCGAGCATTGGTTTTACCTCACCCCTCACCGTCGGGTCAAAGCCGTCCGCTACTTCAGTGGTACCGAAGGATGGGTGCCGGAATATACCGGGCGAGCGATCACCATGCCCGCCCTCGCCACAACGCATTAACCGGATACCATGCAAAATTACATTGAGGTCGATTATCAATTTCCGGCGGGGATTGATCCGGAAAAGCAAGCTAAAATGATTGCGATCGGTCAAACAGTGGGGACTTGGGATGCTCGTTTTGCCCATCGGGAATCAGCATTTCGCGATCGCCTTGCAACGGTGGCTCAGATTCAAACTCAGCCGGATATCAGTAGCATCGCCACACTTCATTTTCCAGTTGCCAACACGGAAGATGATATTGCTAGTTTATTGACAATGATCTTTGGTAAATATTCCATGGCAGGAACTGCAAAAGTGATCGCAGTTCGATTGCCAGAAAACTATGGTCAGCATTGCAAATTTGGGATTTCTGGAATTCGCGATCGCCTTCAGGTTACCAATCGTCCTCTGGTAATGGCAATTTTTAAACCCGCTCTGGGGCTGACGGCGGATGACCATGCCCAGATCCTACGGGAGGTGGCAACAGCAGGCTTGGATGTGATCAAAGATGATGAGATTCTAGGCAATTTAGACAGTGCGCCCACATTGGAACGGCTCCAAGCTTGCCGTGCAGTGATCGAACAGGTCAAACAGGAAACGGGGAAGGAAATTCTCTATGCGGTGAATGTTACGGGTAAAGCCAGGGAATTGGGCGATCGGGCGAGGCAACTCGTGGCAGCAGGAGCCAATGCCTTGTTACTGAATGGGTTGACCTACGGGTTTTCAGTGTTGGAATCCCTCGCCAGCGATCCTGAGGTGAATGTGCCAATTTTCTTGCATCCAGCCTTTGCGGGAGCAATTTGCGCGGCTCCTGACCATGGGTTGAGCTATTCTGTTTTGTTGGGAACCCTAGCAGCCCATGCAGGTGCAGATGCGGTATTATATCCCGCCCATTATGGAAACTTGCCCTTTTCTGCGATCGAAGAAGCAAAGATTCGTGATGCATTGCGATCGCGACAGGTCTTTCCAGTGCCTTCGGCGGGGATTCATCCAGGCGTGGTGCCTCGGGCATTGGCAGATTATGGGCAAGATGTGATTTTGAATGCGGGAACTGGAATTATGGATCACCCTAAGGGTTCAGCAGCCGGAGTTACAGCATTTTTTGAAGCGTTGCAGTTTGCAATTCCAGGTCAACCGTTTAATTTGCAGCAGTTAAACCTAAGTGAAACCAGTGCATTACGCATTGCATTAGAGAAGTGGGGGATAGTATAGTGTCCATGCGTCAGCAATCCATGACAACCCAATACATTATTTTTTCTGATTTTGATGGCACGATTACTGCAGAGGAGACCTTTGTAGCGTTGTTGAAACAATTTACGCCAGACCTTTCGGCGCAGTTGATGCCAGAGATGTATGCCCAGCGTTTGACGTTGCGAGAAGGGGTACGGCGCTTGCTGGAATCCATCCCTGCCAGCCAATACGCGGCTATTTTGGACTTTGCTAAAACGAAAACCATACGTCCAGGATTGCCAGAATTATTGGACTTTCTCGATCGCCAGGGAGTCCCGTTTGTGGTGGTTTCGGGGGGCGTGCGGATTGTGGTGGAATTGGTATTGGGGGAGTTGAAGCAGCGGGTTGCAGGCATCCATGCGGTAGATTTAGAGACCAATGGCGAATTTTTAAAGCCCATTTCTGAATTTGAAGATGGTACGGAATTGGTAGCTAAGGTGCAGGTGATGGCAAACTATCCCTGTGAGCAAGCGATCGCCATTGGAGATTCCATTACGGATTTAAATATGGCATTGGCAGCCCCGATCGTGTTTGCCCGCGATCGACTGGCGACTTACTTAGAGGAACGGGGTAAGTCTTATATTCCCTGGAACGACTTTTTCGAGGTTCGGGATGTGCTGATGCAACTGTGGTCAACTCATAAACCTGTGGATTAGACGGGATTTTTTCTTAGTTTCCGGGTTCTAATCGCCAAACTTGCCATTCATTTGTTTTGGCATCCAGCACGATCGCTCCCATTTGATCCCCGATCGGCTTTAGCATGACCGGAACTGGGTTGGAGACCTGAAGTAATGGTTTGAAAAAGGCTTGAGCGATCGTGCTGGATGGGGTTGAATTAGGCGATCGCGCTTCCTTTATTTTTAAAACACTGATTTCTGCTGTTCTATCTCCATACTCAATTGCGTAGAGCTGATCTTGATGAGATACGAGTTGGATCGCCAGCGACAATTTAGTGGTATCCACCAGCGATCCAGGAACAATACAGGTCGGCACAAGTTGCGATCGCTTGCCCCACCGATCGGGCTGGTCGAAAATCAAGGCAATGGGTTGATGCTGCACTGTCATTGTGCCACTGCCATCACATCGATCCAAACTCCGTTTCTGAGAGGGAGCTGGGATAAAGAATAATGGATCTTGTGCGGTTGGTAGAATCCCAAATTGTAAATAATTCCAATAGTCCTGCTCGGGATCAGGCTCACTGGAGAGGGGGGTTAGCTCTAGGGCAACTTCTGTGGTTTCTGGCGTGCCTTGCGATCGCCAAATTTTCAAATAGGGTTCTGTAGTCGTCTCTAGGATGCTGCCTACTCGACATCGCTCTGGGTAGATGCAGTGTTTGAAGATGCGAACCCGAGATATCAGAAGCCAGACGATCGCAAGATAACAAAGAAGCCTAAAATCCGTCAAAAATCAACTCACACTTTCGAGGTATAGATAATATTCCAGATTTTGACCTTGCGCCCATCATCAACTAATTTTTTGGAAGAAGGAAGGTCAATTTTGAACATGAATTTCACAGTACGATTGAATTACTAAACAGATACAGCCCTTGTTCGATCAATCAGCGCGCGCCCCCCCTCTGCCCCGCCCGGTCGGGGGCCGCAGCCCGGCGAAAATGCC
>JAYKGX010000144.1:0-31148 GCA_035285565.1 Synechococcales cyanobacterium | reverse complement strand
ACTATGATTGTTTTTCGCCTGTGCGCGATCGCATTCGTTCTGGCAAGGGCAGTATTCGCAAAATGGGTGCAGATTATTTAGCCTATGCATTGCTAGATGCGATCGTGGATGGATTCTTTCCAGTATTAGAATTTTATGGAGAAGAGTTGGAACGGCTGGAAGATGAAGTCGTTGTGAATCCTACTAATCAAACCTTGGAACAGATCCATCGCATCAAACGAGAATTGCTTACCCTTCGCCGTGCAATTTGGCCCCAACGGGATGCAATTAATACTCTCATTCGTGACGAAAGTGACCTGATTTGTCCTGAAGTGCGAATTTATCTGCGGGATTGTTATGACCATGCCGTGCAGGTGTTGGATATGGTCGAGACCTATCGGGAAGTGGCTTCTAGTTTAATGGATGTCTACCTTTCTTCCGTGAGTAATCGGATGAATGAGATTATGAAATTTCTGACAGTGATGTCGAGTATCTTTATTCCTCTCACCTTTATTGCGGGTCTGTATGGCATGAACTTTGAGTATATGCCGGAACTGAAGATCTCCTGGGCTTATTTTGCTTGTTTGGGTGTGATGTTGGTTATTCTGATCATTTTGTTGATTTTCTTCTATTCCAAAGGGTGGTTGAGTTCCTACTCGACGGCGGTGAAGCGAAAGTGATATTATGCCCACTGGTGTAATGGTCTGCTCTGCAGGCCGCTACGGATACACTGTATTGACTGACCGCGAGGAACTCATGGTGAAAACCCCTGAAAACATGCTAGACAACTATTGGCAAGAGGGCTTCTCCCAGGTGGAAGGTTGGCTCTCACCCAATTTGTTGCAACCCTTGAAGGTGATTGCACAGTTTCACAAAGCGCATGGCATTCAAGGGAATGTCTTAGAAATTGGGGTGCATCATGGTAAGTTTCTGATTCCGTTGGCGCTGATGACGCAGCCCGGTGAAATTGCCATCGGGATTGATATTTTTGAAGATCAACAAAAAAATATTGATTTTTCTGGTCTGGGCAGCTACGGCAAAACTGCAGAAAATATCAAACGCTATTGCGATCTGTCAATTCCGGTAAAATTAGTGCGGAAAGATAGTTTGGCAATGACCGTGAAGGATCGGCTAGATTTGCTGAGTGAATCTGGGGCATTTCGGTTGGTCAGCATTGATGGGGGGCATACCTGCGAGCATACGGTCAATGATTTGTTGATTGCCCAGGATATTTTGCAATCTGGTGGGGTGGTGATTTTGGATGATTATTACAACATGCATTGGCCAGGGGTGCATGAAGGGGTTGCTCGCTTTTTCATGAATTATGTGCCCAAATTGAAAATTTTTTCCTATACACAGAATAAATTATTCCTCTCGGACTTCACCCATCATCGGCGTTACTATCAGCTCTTCCAGGAGAATTTTAATCGTGAGGCAAATTATAAATTGATCACCATGTGGGGTTCGGAGGTTGTCTGTTATTAAGTGCCTAGGGTGGGCTATTGTCCATGCTGCATTATCGCCTTTATGGGAATCCGAAGCGACCCGCGATCGTCTTTCTGCATGGTTTTTTGGGTAGTGGTGCAGATTGGCGAGATCTGGTGGTGGGGTTGGGTGATCGCTTTTATTGCATTTGCATTGATCTGCCGGGGCATGGTCGATCGCTCTCTTTGCCAGAAACTGCCTATAGTATGTCTGGTGCGGCGGCGTTAGTCTTGCAGGTGTTGCATTCTCTCAGTTGTAATGAGAGTGTTCTCTATGGTTATTCCATGGGGGGACGTTTAGCATTATATTTAGCGTTGCAGTTTCCTACCTACTGGCGATCGTTGTACTTAGAATCGGCTTCTCCTGGGTTACAGCAAGAGGCTGAACGATGGGTAAGACAACAACGAGATGCGTTGCTTGCTGAAGCGTTGGAAGAGGATTTCCTTACGTTTCTCACAGCTTGGTATGAGCAACCTTTATTTGCCAGCCTGCGATCGCATCCCGCCTTCCCCGCAATTCTAAAGCGACGTGCCTTGAATCATCCTTCTGAATTAGCTAAATCTCTACGAGCGATGGGAACCGGAAAGCAACCCAGTTTATGGGCAGAATTACCAGACCTGGAAATACCCTGTCATCTGGTGGTGGGTGAGTGGGATGCTAAGTTTATGGCAATCAATCAAATGATGGCAAGCCTATCGAATAAGATATTGCTATTCAGCATGTCACAAGCAGGTCATAATGTTCACTTGGAAAATCCACAAGCGATTCAGAATCTGCTGTGGGAAACGAGGTGAAGGGATGAGGGGGGCTGCAGAAATTTGATGCTTCATTCTCCAGGCTGACATCGGTATCCTTGGTAGGGAATGCCAATGCGGTAATAGCGTTGGGGATCGCGTTGGCAATTGTGTTGACTGATCTGAATCTGTTGGGGAAAGTCGCGCTGGCGGAGGTCGGGGGCAATGAGCCAAAGCCAATCCCTGGCAGGAAGTTGGGTGAGCTGCTGCCAGAGCCGATCGTATCCCGGTTGGCGGCTGAGGAAACTGAATTGGACTGAGGCGAGCGCAGGGGTGGGTGACGGAATGCCAGGGGCGGTGATTTGCGATCGTAGGGCTAGGGCAAAGGCGGTGCCTAAGGCGAGATCTTGAAAATCCTGGTATGCCATCACCACCTGAGTCGTGGGACTGGAAGCAGAATTTGTGGCGACGGCGTGCTGCTGGGATGCAAGCGTTGCCGGAGCAAGAATCTGTTGAGCGACTTGATCGGGGTGAAAGGGTTTTTGCAGGGCAAGGTTATGGGTGACAAAAATAGAACTCATGATGCCGATCGCCACAGTGCCCCAGGCTTGCCAGGGTTGGAAGAAGGATTTGGCTGGCTGGGTGAAGTTGGCTAGAGCGGCTCCTAAGAGGGCACAAATGGCGGGATAATAGATGAAATTGTAGCGAGGCACTTGGGTCAGATCCTTTTGCAGAATTAAGGCGATCGCCAGAAATTCCAACACGATGATTCCAGTAAAACTGCCTAGAACTAACAGGGATTCCCGTGTTTCTGTCTGTTGTGCTATTGCTTTCCATTGCCGCACGGCGATCGTCCCAATTCCTATACCCAACAACGCCATGAGTAATCCTGAGCCGATCGCGATCGGTAACGGCTGTTGTTCTACAGGTAGCGCAATTATCATGAGTAACCAGCCCATTGGTATTTGATACAGAGGAGCGATCGCAGTCCAAAATGAACTTTCAAAGGGTTTCATCCAGTCAGTTTCAGAACGAGTCATATGCCCAATGAAGGTCTGGGCGATCGGTAGATAGGAAACTAGGATGAGGAAAATTGAAATTAGAAAATACTTGGCTTGGGCGATCGAAGTTTGGCGCAACTGATTACGGAAGCGATAGATCCAAAGCAATGCAAGGCTGCCAATCTGGGCTACGGTTGATAATAGACAAAAATAATGCAAATAAAATCCAATGCTATTGCAGAGAATCCAAGCTAGCCAAGGTCTCCAGTCATAACGCCACTGTTGCCAATCTCGTTGAATCTGCACTAAGGCAATTAAAGCTAGACTAATCACTAGCATGGGCACGGTGTAATGTCTTGCCTCCTGAGAAAGATAGACGGCAAAGGGGGAAACCGACATCAACGCAGCAGCAAACAGTCCGGCTTTGGCAGAAAAGGCGAGTCGGTTTAACCAATACATCACGGCGATTGCCCCCACTCCCACCAGTGCAGGCAACGATCGCAGTTGCCACATCCAGTTGAACCCCCAATGGTCTAATCCCCCCAGTTGCAGTAATTGCAGCCAGGAGTGTAGCCAGCAGAAAAATAGCGGCGGATGAACCGATTGGGTGGCAATGGTTTCGGCGATCGCACTGCAAGTCGTGGGTTGCAGGCGGAATACTTGGGCGATCGTCTCTAAAGGGACGCTTTGCTCAACTGGAATATCAAAATAAGTTTTGCCCAGGCTGAATAGGGCCGTGATCACTTCATCCATCCAGAGCGGCTTGCTAGGGAGATGGTTCCAGCGTAGCCAGGTTCCCAATAGCAGAAAGCTGAGCAGTAGCCAAGGATGAAAGCGGGGCAGAAAGCGATCGCGCATACGGAAGCAGGGTCTAGAACCACGACACCACTATCCTACAGGACTCGTCTGCGCGATCGCGGATAAATAAGATGAGGTGCAGTAATAGCTCCCGGCAGGCTGTGGGATTCAAGGCAGTCCAACTTCGGATTGGGGTGGTCAATGGATCCGGGTTATGCTCTAAGAGCCTGCGGGGCATCACCTGAAAAGAAGGCTTGCTCGAGTAGAATCGCGGAGTTTCTAATACAAATTAACTAGCTTGCAAATGAACTGTCTGAGTTTTAACCTGAGCTTTAAATGGAGCTAAGGGAACTCGAATCCCTGGCCTCTTCAATGCCATTGAAGCGCTCTACCAACTGAGCTATAGCCCCTTATTACCCTACATTATCACCTGAATTCTCTACAGAGTCAAGCGATTGCCCGTTTTGATTCAGGAATGGGGCTGCGACAGGGTCTGTTCTAGGGGTGCAATGGTAGGTGTGAGGGGATGGTCGGGTTCGTTCAGAGGTAGTTTTCCAGATGCACTTCCAGGGTGCAATCAGAGGTGGGTTTGGCAACACAGAGCAGAACGTACCCTTCGGCAACCTGGCGATCGCTCAAAAAGAATTGCTCCGACTGATCAACCGTTCCCTCAATCAATTTTCCCTGACAGGTAGCACAGGCTCCCACCATACACTCAAAGGGAATTTTGATCTGGTGTTCCGCAGCTTCATACAAAATAAATTGCGTATTCGGTACATCGATCGTTTGAGTAAAGTTCTGGTGTGGATTAATCAGGGTGACTTTGTAGCTTGTCATTGTAATCTCCTGGAAATGCTCCGTCCGGTTTGACTGTTTTTCTATCTTTCCGGCGATCACAGATGCATGGATTAGCAAGCACTACACCCCTTTAGAAATTAAAATTTCTTCTGAGAAAACAACGCTTATTATAATTCAGATACAAACTGTAATTGAATCAGGTGAAGCGAACAATTTTTCATGTTAGCATTCTCTCATATTCTGACCGGAATCAAAGTGTAAGGAATGGTAGAAAGATTTCTGACAGAGTCTGCTAGTCAGCCGTGACTCAATGCCTCAGAAATCCACCAGAATGCAGATATCAACGCAGGGATCAAAAGTTGGAGCATCTGATTCGGGCTGAGTTGGCGAATACTTCTTAAGAAAGTTTGTAGATAAATAAAAGTTGGCTGTAACGGAGTTCCGAAATTTTTAACAAAACAGACTCAACGAATTAGAAGAATTTGTTTAGAATCCAGTATTGAGGCACAGTTAAACTGCTCCTGCTAGCAAAACGTAGTAGAGAGGTTTACCTAGAGGTCACTATGGCTATAAGTCAAATTAAATCCTTCGCTGAAAATGCAAAGACAGATACAGCGCTTCAGGAGAAACTTAAAACCTGTGAACGAGTTAAGGAACTGGTTTCCCTGAGCCAGGAATATGGTTTTGCAATTGTAGAAGAAGAACTGTATCCACCTAACGAACCCCAGTTTACGGCTGAACAATTGCATCCTAAACTCGTGAAAGCGTTGTTAAGGTAACAGAATAGGATGATAGCAATGCCGGAGAAATATTTCTCCGGATAGTAAATTATAAGATAACCTATCGCAATCCTAATTGATTTGTGGAGCGGAAATTCTGCCTGCACAGTCTTCTAGTCTGTCCCATTGTTACAACTGAAAGAGGATTGCTATATCAATAATGGCACCTCCTATAAACGATCGCTCAGGCGATCGCCTGTCCTGCGAATCACGAGGGTCTTATCTATATCTTCTCGTCAGAGGAGGACATAATATGACCGTTCAGGCGATCGCCAGAGGGTGGAATCGTGTGACGATCGCCAGTTCGGGTGGCTGCGGTCTGGGATTCCTATTGCAAGTGGTGCTCGCGTTGGACTAGGGCTGTGCTGAATACCTCAATCCCCGCAGCATTTCTCGCAGCACTTCTGTTTTGCAGCGGTGAGAGACTTTGCGGATTTCTTCTAAAAGCTGCCGTTCCTCATCAGAGGTTTGAAATGTGATCCATCCTTGGTCTTTTCTAGGGATTTCGGTACCAAATTTACTAAATTCAGTTGGAAATATCAGCTAAGGTTGGTAGAACAATACCAACCTAAACTCTTAAGCTGTCAATCTGGTAACTATTTTACTGGTAACTATTGTATGAGACGTAGACGGTTTTTCGCGTTTTTGAATGTTACACTCGCCACCTTTTTTTTAATTCTTGGACTGAGATTAGTTAATCCTGAACCCATCCAAGCTAATACCACGCTTCTAATATCTGCTGCCGCCAGTCTGAAGGATGTGATGGAAGAACTGAAGCCTATTTACCAGAGAAAGAATCCCAATGTCAACTTGACCTTTAACTTTGGGGCTTCTGGGGCCTTGCTGCAGCAAATTGAGCAAGGGGCACCGGCGGATATCTTTATTTCTGCGGCGAAACGACAAATGGATACCCTGGCGCAAAAGGGAGCATTGGTGCCCGGAACAGTGACCAACTTAGCCAATAATCGGTTGGTATTGATTGTTCCCGCAGGCTCCAGAGCTGTGAAAAGTTTCATGAATTTGAAGAAGCCGCAAGTCAAGCGGATTTCCATGGGAGAACCTCGTAGTGTTCCCGCAGGGCAATATGCGGAACAGGTCTTGCGAAAGTTGAACCTGTGGAATGAGGTGAAACCCAAACTAGTCTATGCCAATAACGTGCGTCAGGTTCTCTCGGTGGTGGAGAGTGGCAATGCCGATGCCGGGATGGTCTATATAACGGATGCTAAGGTGTCTAACAAGGTGAAAGTAGTAGTCACGGCAGATGACAATTACCATTCCAAGATCCTGTATCCGATGGCTGTCCTGAAAAGCAGCAAAAAAGTCGATGATGCCAAGAAGTTTGTGCAATTTCTCTCCGGAGCAGAGGCCAGAAACGTATTGCGGAATTACGGGTTTATCGTGCCGAGGTAGGACAGCGAGGGAACCCAATTTACTAACTTAGAAGGTCGGTAACTAAGGTTGGTAGATTCAAGGTTGGTAGATTCAAGGTTGGTAGATTCTACGTCAATAATTGTGTCGATGGTTGTGTCGTTGATGAGTGAGGTGACGAGATGGATAATCCGATGACCGTTCCCCTAGACTTATCTCCGCTCTGGATTTCTCTGAAAGTCTCGTTTCTAGCCACTATTTTTACCTTCTTGGTGGGAATCGCGGTGGCCTACTGGATGCTGAACTACCGAGGCATGGGTAAATCACTGCTGGAAGGGATCTTTGTCTCGCCACTGATTTTGCCACCAACGGTGGTGGGCTTTTTGCTGCTGTTGTTCTTTGGCAAGAACGGGTTTGCGGGTCAGTTTCTCCAGCCGTTTGACCTGAGTGTGGTCTTCACCTGGTATGGAGCCATGATTACCGCGATGGTGGTGTCCTTTCCGCTGATGTATCGCACGGCCTTGGGAGCCTTTGAACAAATTGATGAGAATTTGCTGGCGGTGGCTCGAACGCTGGGGGCATCAGAATGGACTGTGTTTCGGCGTGTGATGCTGCCCCTATCTTTGCCGGGAGTGATGGCGGGGGCGACTCTGGCCTTTGCTCGTGCCCTGGGGGAATTTGGGGCGACGCTGATGCTGGCTGGAAATATTCCCGGTCAAACGCAGACAATTCCGATGGCAATCTATTTTGCGGTGGAAGCGGGAGCCATGCAGGAAGCCTGGTTCTGGGCGATCGTCATTATGATGATTTCTCTATCCGGGATTATTGCTGTCAACTTCTGGCAGGAACAACAGAAAAAGCAGCGATCGCGTATTAAACACATCTCTCAGGAGCCACGCCAAACCCGAACGACCCATCAGCGTCATGGCGCAGTGCTGCCCACCCATCCCGATGTTCCTGCCAAGAATTGGACGGGTCTGAGCGTCAACATTCAAAAACGATTGGCAAATTTTGACCTGAATGTGGCTTTTGAGGTTCCTGAATCAACTCTGGGTATTTTGGGCGGATCTGGAATGGGGAAAAGTATGTTGATGCGCTGTATTGCAGGCATGGAAACGCCTACCAAAGGACAGATTGTGTTGAATGGGCGGGTGCTGTTTGATGCCAAAAAGGGAATTAACTTGCCCAGCCGCTATCGCAAAGTCGGTTTCCTGGTGCAAAACTATGCGCTGTTTCCTAACATGAGCGTGACCCAGAACATTGCCTTTGGCATCCCCAAAACCCTCTCTAAGCGCGAAGTGCAGCAACGGGTAACAGACCACCTAGCAGCAGTGCAATTGCAGGGCTACGGTGATCGCTATCCGCATCAACTTTCTGGTGGACAGCAACAGCGAATTGCCCTAGCGCGGGTTCTGGCCAGTGAACCGGAAGTGATTTTACTGGATGAACCCTTTTCTGCCCTGGATGCCTACTTGCGCAGTCAAATGGAACAGGAAATGATTGAGCGGTTGCGGGGGTTTAATGGGGTGAGCCTGTTTGTCACCCATAACCTGGAGGAAGCCTATCGAGTTTGCAATCAACTGATGGTGTTGGAGGCTGGACAGGCGATCGCCTATGGTTCCAAGTACGACATCTTTGAACGACCTGGTGGATTGGGAGTAGCTCAGCTAACGGGCTGTAAAAATATCTCGGTAGCGGAACCTATCACCGAGCAAGAGATCTTGGCCACCGATTGGGGAATTCGTTTGCAAATGATTGAACCTTGCCCCGATCGCATCACTTATGTTGGCTTTCGTGCCCATCAGTTCAAGTTCACGGACAATCCTAACTCAATCAACACTTACCCCTGCTGGCTGGTCTCTACCAGTGAAACACCCCACCGGATGACCCTGTTTCTCAAGTTCAATGCTCCCCCCTCCCACAGTCAGGACTATCACGTCCAAGCTGAAGTGTTTAAGGAGCGGTGGGGGTTGCTTAAACAGGAACCTCAACCCTGGCACGTTCAACTCGAACCTCTCCGGCTCCTCCTCTTAGAAGCTTAACCCTCTTCCATTAGTGTCCTGCAGAAGCATAAAAGCATCCTCCTGGCAGAAATCACGGTAAGATCCATGGGTGCTTTTTCCACACAGGGGGCGATCGCCTTGGTAGGTCAGATATTGCAGGTTGTGGTGATTGGGGGTGGGGCGGCTGGATTTTTTGGGGCAATCGCCTGTGCCGAAGCCAATCCCCGCGCCCAAGTTAAATTGCTAGAAGCCGGACGCGATCCCTTGAGCAAAGTTCGCATTTCCGGTGGCGGGCGCTGCAATGTCACCCATCACTGTGTTGAACCCGCTGCCTTAATCCAAAACTATCCTAGGGGTGCAAAAGCTCTACGCGGTGCCTTCAGTCGGTTTCAGCCCCAGGATACGATTGCTTGGTTTCGCGATCGGGGAGTGACCCTGAAAACGGAAGCCGATGGTCGCATGTTTCCCACCAGTGATGACTCTGCCACGATCGTCCATTGCTTGATGGAGGCGGCTCAGGATGCCGGGGTTCGTCTACGCACTCATGCAGCGGTCAAACACATTCGTCAACGGCCTGCCCAGGAAGCGGAATTTCCCACTGCAGCCTTTCAGGTGGAACTGCGATCGGGGGAACTGTTGCCCTGCGATCGGATTCTCATCGCCACCGGCAGCAGTCCCCAGGGGCATCAGATGGCACAACAGTTAGGGCATCAGATTGTGGCTCCTGTTCCATCTCTCTTTACGTTTAATGTGCCAGATCCGCGTTTACAGGATCTGGCAGGGATCTCCGTCAATTCAGCCCGATTGCGGCTACAGGTGGGTGCAGAAAAATTTGAGCAAACGGGCGCTTTGTTGATTACCCATTGGGGGTTCAGTGGTCCGGCGGTGTTGAAGTTGTCTGCTTGGGCCGCCCGAGAATTGCATGACCAGCGCTATCAAGCTGAACTGACGGTTAACTGGCTACCGGAGACTTCCATGGAGGGGCTACGTCAAACCTTGATGCAAGTCAAATCCCAATTAGCCAAACGGACGATCGCCACCAGTTGTCCTGTGATGATTCCTCGGCGCTTGTGGGAACGGCTTTTGACCCAGATTGGGGTGGCGGCGGATCTGCGCTGGGCCGATTTTTCTAAGCAGGCGATGAATGCCTTGGTGCAGGAACTTTTGCAGGGCAAATACGTCGTCACTGGCAAAGGGGTGTTTAAGGAAGAGTTTGTGACCTGTGGCGGAGTGCTGTTGAAGGAAGTGGATTTTAAAACCATGGCCAGTCGGTGCTGTCCGGGGCTTTATTTTGCAGGGGAAGTATTGGATATTGATGGAGTGACCGGGGGCTTCAATTTTCAGAGTGCATGGACAACCGGATGGCTGGCAGGACAAGCGATCGCCTCTAGTTAACTTGCTCAAGGCTTCTCCTCGATTGGTTCCGCCTGAAATGATGGATACAAGCTGAGGCAGTCGGAACTCAAGGAGTGACTATCCCCCCCTCCCCCCCTCTCCCCCTCTCCCCCTCCCACAATTTATCCCTCCAAGCAAGATTGACCAACCACTACATTACTTTTGGGAGTTGCTTCAGATGTTGAAATTAACGGCTATTGCACCTTTAACCACCACAATTGCCACCACAATCGTCACCACATTGACCGCCGTTCTGACTGGATCGCTGTTGGCTCAGCCCGTGCAGGCAGAAATCTTTGGGGATCTGTTCCTGGGCAATGAAATTCGCACCACGACGAACCGTCGCACCATCATCATCACGGGGGAAGGTCAGGAACCTAAGGTGATCTATGAACAATCTGAAGATTACCAACCTCCCATTTTCAGTGGCTCAATTGGGTGGCGCGATCGGCGAGACTGGAAGCACGAAACCTGGAAGCACGAAACCTGGAAACATAAGACTGGGCGAAGGGGCGATCGCGATCCACATCGGGATGGAAACCGCCACCGCGATCGCAACTGGGATCATCGTGGAGACGATCGCTGGAATGACCACAAACATGACTGGAATGACCACAGACATGATCGGTGGGATCGCGATCGCTCTACGTTCCCTGAGGTCAATCGGCATCCCGGTAATCACCGATCGGTTTTAACATTTCCCCAAACGATTTATCGTCACCCCAGCGATCGTGCTCCCTATTATGATCGCGGTTCCTATCCCAGTAATCACCATCCCTCCATCTATGGTCATCCACCCGTGCGCTATCGCCAGTTCCGCATCTGCACCACCCACATTAATGGCAGCCGCACCTGTAATTGATTGCCGTGATTGAGGATTTTCCTGTTATATTTGCTCCATAGTGTTCTATGTCAGCGTTTGATGCCCGATGTAGCGATCGAGGGTGCTAGGGAGTATTAACGATGGAGTTTCAAATCTTACCCGTGACGGATGCGGCGCAGCAAGCTCTGTTTTTGGAGGTGCCATCCCGAGTCTATGCCGACGATCGCTATTGGGTACCGCCGTTGCGCAGTGATGTGGCAAAAAAGTTTGAACCCAGTAATCCCTTCTTCCAATACGGTCGCTTGCAGCAGTTTATTGCGCTGCGTCAAGGGGTGGCTGTCGGGCGGATTGTGGCAGCGGTCAACGATCGCTTATTGGAAAAGGAAGGTCGCCAGATCGGGTTATTTGGCTTTTTTGAAGTGGTGAATGACTTTGCGATCGCCCAAGCCTTGTTGGATGCTGCTTGCGATTGGTTACGCCAACAGGGGATGACGGAAGTGCGCGGACCGATCGATCTTTCGACCCACAATAGTTGCCTGTTTTTGGTGGATGGGTTTGACAGTCCACCCATGGTGATGATGCCCTACAATCCAGCCTATTATCCCCAGTTTGTGGAACAGGCTGGTTGGCAGAAAGCGAAGGATGCCTATGCCTATGATTTTCCATTGCAGGATCATGCCCTGGCTGGAGAATTTAAACGGGGCTACCAGGTGGCGCTGAAAGCGGGCGTGACCTTTCGCCCCATTCGCACCAAAGGGGAAGGCTTTCAACAGGATTGCATTAGTTTATATAACCTCTTCACCAAAGCCTTTGAAGCCAATTGGAGTTCCACCCCACGATCGCAGGAAGAATTTCTAGAAGAAGCTAAGTCATTACAATCTCTAGTGGATCCTGATGTGTTTCCGGTAGCAGAGTATAACGGTGAAATGATTGGGTTTTGGATGGGGCTGCCGGACTACAACATTGCCCTAAAACATGTGCATGGTAAATTAGATTGGCTCGGCATTGCAAAATTCCTCTGGTATCGCCGTCAGATTAATCAGGGACGGGTGATTGCGATCGCTTGTTTGCCAGAATTTCGACGCAAGTTAGTTCCTCTGGGGTTAATTTATTTAGGAATGCAGGGGGGACAGCTCAAAGGCAAACCCTACCAACGGGCAGAACTTTCCTGGGTCTATGAAGATAATTTCCCTTCCCGTAAGCTGATTGAAGCATCTGGGGGCAAGATCTACAAAACCTACCGCATTTATGAAAAAGCGATCGGGTAGGACGATCGCCCCCCTCTCCCATTATTCTCCCAAGATCAATCTAATATGGTGTGCGATTATGGTGTGCGGTTCGGTTCTGCTGCCAGAATGATTGGAGATCGGCAGGGGCAAAGACGATGACCCAAGGTCGGTCGGAGGCCCTCGCCATGCCGTCCGTTTATGGTTGATTGGCAATTAGCAACTGCTCTAGCTCCCTTTATGCATCGTTTTCACCCACTTTAACCGCTTCGGCAAAAAGGCCATCCGCGCCGTCACACTGCCCACCACCACAAACCAGTGCATCATATATACAAATCCCTGTAAGGCTTGGAATAGCGGTAGTCCCCAAGCTTGCCAGAAATTTTCAAATCCTTGCCCACTCGCCAGTTGCTTCCGTCGAATCCCCCGCAGGGTACTGAAAACAAAAAAGAAAAAGGTTAAAATCGAAATGGGCGTGAGTAATAAAGGACGATGACGGGCGATCGCAATGACAAAATCTGGAACCGCCGCCGTGGGCATGGCATACTGCATCAGCCAAAACACCAACAGATCCACAGTTTTCTTCGTCCCCATGCGGTTTTTGGCAATCAAACGCCAGTAATCTAAATAGCGCTGATAACCCCCTTCTGCCCAACGATTGCGCTGATGCCACAGAGCGATCGCTGTAGTAACCCCTTCTTCATACACCGGAGGTAAACTGAAACAATGGATATCCCAACCACTCAGATGTAGCCGGAAGGTCATATCCAGGTCATCAGTAATCGTTTCTTCGTTCCAGCCACCACAATCCATCAAGGCTTGTCGCCGCACAATTTGCCCATTGCCACGCAGTTCTCCAATGCCCCCCACAGCAATGCGTTGTTGCTGCATGAAGGCATCCAACAACATTTCCGATCGCTGTCCCTCCACCCAAAAATTACCCGCTTCCGGTGAACCTGGAATTTCGCTCTGGGCGATCGCCTTTCGCAATTGCAAAGCTCCCACCCGTTCCTGGGTCAGGAAAATCGGCAGAGCTTGTTGCAGAAAATCAGGCTGAATCTGGGCATCCGCATCAAACACGACTAAAAACTCACCCTGGGTCTGCGGCAACACTTGATTCAATGCGCCGGACTTGCCCCCAGTTGCTCCCACTGCCCGCTGAAATACATTCAGTTGGGGAAATTCTTGCTGTAACTGCTGCAGAATCTTGGGCGTGCGATCGGTACTGGCATCATCAATAATCCACACCTCATAGCAATCGGCTGGGTAATCTAAACCGCAGAGGTTCCGCACCAGTTTTTCAATCACCGCCTCTTCGTTTTTGGCAGATACCATCAATGTCACTGCAGGGGTGGTCGCGATCGTTGTCGCTAGCAGCTCAGATGGAGCTACCTGAGGGGAAGATTCCTGCCAGACCGCCTGCCCCGTTGGCTCAGCGACCAAACTGGCCAAGCTGACTGGACTGTGGAGCATGGGCTTCCCCAGAAACGCCCGCAGCATCTGGGCCGCCATCCCACCCGTCAACCCCAGAATCACCCAACTGCCCCAATCAACCGTATGAAGAAAAATCACCGCCAACCAAATGCTAGCCAGAATGACAGCAGCTTTCAGACGGCGGCGCTCAAATCCCTCATCCAGGGGAGAGGGTTCTGCAATGTCTTCCTCTTCAACCGATAAAGTCAGCGTATCAGCCAACTCCAGCGCTTCGTAGGAATCGTTTTCGTGCCAGGAATTCTCCGACATAGGTGACCTGATTCAAAACCCAATATTTGTCTAACCCTTTGAAGAAGCTAGGAATCAGGTAACACCAAACCGTACAACCTTCACAAACAGAAAGTTGCCCCTGGGTTTGCCGAAACTCCTCCACCTCTTCGGAATGCTTGTACAGTTCGTACAGGCGACCGTCAATCTTCAGACCCTTCTGAGCAAAGTGATAACAGGGTAACAATAATTCGTCATGGGGTGAAATGGCAATCACCGCCTCCACTGCCTTACAGCGAGGATTTTTCGTATCATTGCCGCCTGCTTCAATGAACGCTAAAGCAGCCTTATTGTAGCCGACATTACTGTACTTCTTGCCAGTCACTTCAATCTGCCGCACCATCTCGGCATTGGGATTTTTCTTGGAATTGTAATTGGCATGGGCGGTAAAGGCTGGATTCAACCAAACGCGCACTCCAAGACGCTGCCCCAGTTCCGCCACTTCATGCAAGCGATTGTAATTTTGCGCAGTGACCGTATGATTCAGGACAGGGTATTCACCTAATTCCTTCGCCAGCTTGACAGATTCCACTAGGGTGTCAAAGATTTTCACCCCTCGCGATTGATCATGGGTTTCGGCATCTCCCCCATCCAGGGAGAAGTTGAGAAAATCCACCAAGCCTTGCATTTCCCTTGCCCGTTTAGGATAGAGAATGGTGTTGGTGGTCATGCTGGTGGTAAAGCCCAGATGTTTTGCTTCCGCATAGATTTGAGGAGCTTCCGCTTTGAGCAGCGGTTCCCCTCCCGTGAAATCGACATACTTAACGCCCAAACGCCTTAAGTCTTGCAGATTCCGAGCGATCGTTTCAAAGTTGGCCTCTTCTTTGGGTTCCAGTGCCCAGATGTCACAAAAGTGGCAGCGAGCATTGCAACGGTAGGTTAGGTAATAATTGGCAACAAGGGGAGCACCCATACGCTTTAGGCTAAGTCTCCTAGATTTTTGATCACGATAACGCCTGAGCATAGCGGAAAACAAGCACGATCGCGAACTAAAATCTCCAATTTTCTCAATCCTGAAAATAGAAAATTCTCAAGCCAGCGGACTGGTGGAGTCAGTTTTGCTAAGAGACGAGCGCTGTAGTGCAGTTAGGTCAGCATTTTCACGCAAAAGTGTAAGGACTCTGTAAACTTGATATTT
The DNA here is from genome assembly GCA_035285565.1 of Synechococcales cyanobacterium. Classification (GTDB taxonomy): domain Bacteria; phylum Cyanobacteriota; class Cyanobacteriia; order Leptolyngbyales; family Leptolyngbyaceae; genus JAYKGX01. Next base: position 15,860 of record JAYKGX010000144.1, on the reverse strand, counting down.
TTTTTGCGGGTTGATGGGTAAGATCGGGAACTTTGAAATTATTCCTACAAGTTCCCGATGGATGTATGCTCTATGGACATGTATACGGAGATGCATACAGGTGCAGACTGGCAAGTCTCTCCACTATCATCTTTGCAGGTTCCCATTGCCCCGGATGCTGCTGATCAGCCTACGTTTGGCATCTTTGGATCCGAGGTCACTCGGTATGAAGTCATCCTACAGCGGCATCCACGACAGTATCAGGCCTGGTTTGGGCGTGGCATCATGCTACAAAAATCAGGAGCCTATTTAGAAGCAATTCTCAGCTTTCGTCAAGGTCTGGCACTCAAACCCAACTGCGTCGATGCTTGGCAGCGGTTAGGCATCTGTCAGGGCGAACTGGGAGAGCACCTAGAGGCTCTGGAGAGTTTTAACCAAGTCATTAAACTCTCACCCAGTGATTATCGCGGTTGGCACAATCGCGGCAAGGTTTTGATGCTACGGTGTGACTATGAAGCTGCACTGAACCATTTTTTGCGGGCGGCTCAATTAAAGCCCAAAAACTACAAAGCTTGGTATAACCACGGCATGTGCCTCGAAGCCCTGAATCGCCCTCAGGATGCCCTAAAAAGCTTTGAACGGGCACTCCGGATCAACCCCAAGTGCTACTATGCCTGGAATGCTAAGGGACATGTGTTGGGGAAGCGCAAGCAATTTGATCTAGCGATCGCCGCTTTTGAACAATCCTTGCAACTCCGCCCCTATAACTTTGCGGCCTGGTATGGAAAAGCCACCTGTTATGCTCGCCAAGGCTATGTCGTCGCAGCCATCAGTAGTTTAGATCAAGCGATTCAATATGCTCCCAATCTGGGGCGGCTCATGGCCCAAGGCGATCAGAGCTTTAATGAAATTCGCCATGAAAATGCCTTTAAAGCCCTGTGGAAAGAAGATAGCTTCACCAGGCTGTCACATTCTCGCTTGTAGACCGATGCTCTCTCTGGTCTTCTTCAGTTCAAGTGACCATCGGTTCGTACACCATACTTGGTTGTAACACGGGTTGTCCGGCCACCAAGATGACCTCCGTAATGCCTAAAAACTGCTGTTGGCTGTAAACGCGCAGGGGTTGCGCCACGAAGTTAGACCAAGCTAACCGTTGTCCTTGTCGCCAGCGGGTGGCCAACGCTTCTGGCAAGTCGATCGCTGGGAGATGTTGCAAGGGCTGATCCGCTGGGGGAAAGGTCAGTTGCTGCTGTTGAACCAACTGTTCCAGTTGTACTAGATCGATCGCATCCGGAATCGCAAACCCACTACTCACCGTCCGCTGCAGTTGGCTGAGGGTGGCGCCCACTTGCAGGACTTTGCCCAGATCCCGTGCGATCGCCCGAATATAAGTACCACTGCCACAGTTAATTTCCAACGCCAGCTTGGGATAATCTCCGGCTTGCCAATCCAAAACCTGGATGTGATAGATTTCCACTTCGCGGGAGGGGACTTCCACAGCCACCCCCGATCGCGCCAATTGATACAGGCGCTGCCCCTGGACTTGAATCGCACTGTAGGCCGGGGGAATTTGCTGAATCCGACCTAGAAATTGCGGCAGTACCTGCTCGATCGCCGCCAGTGTTAACTGCGAAGCAGGGGCTTGGCTGAGAATCTCGCCTTCTAGGTCATCGGTGCTGGTGGTCATGCCAAAACAGACCGTTGCCCGGTAAACCTTGTCCGAATTGAGATATTGCAACAAGCGGGTTGCACGACCGATGGCGATCGGCAACACTCCAGAAGCGGCTGGATCCAAAGTGCCTGCATGACCCACCCGTTTCAGTTTCAGGATTCGTCGCACCCGAGCGACACAATCATGGGAGGTGAGTCCCAAAGGCTTATTCAAATTGAGAAATCCGTCCACAACACCTGCCCTGTTCGCAATAACCTCTCACTCAGGCTGAATGAGTGCCTAGAAAGAGTCAAAGTTTCACCGATTTGTCATTTTAACCGATTCGCCATTTTATTCGGATTCCTAGGCATCGTTATTTCGAGGGCGGAGTAGGCAGCCTCCTCACAGGATCGCCCTTAGCCAAATCGTCCACTGACATAGGCTTGGGTTGCCTGCTGTTGCGGATTTTGGAAGATGACTTCGGTGCGATCGCATTCCACGATATGTCCTGTCCGCCCCCGTTCCGTCTGTTCTACGTTGAAAAAGGCAGTGTAGTCAGACGAGCGAGAAGCCTGCTGCATATTATGGGTGACGATGATGATCGTATATTTCTCTTTCAGTTCCTGAAGCAGATCTTCTACTTTAAGCGTAGAAATAGGATCCAAGGCAGAACAGGGTTCATCCATCAAAATCACATCCGGCTGCATTGCGATCGTCCGGGCAATGCACAAACGCTGTTGTTGCCCACCAGAAAGGGCGGTTCCACTTTGTTTGAGCTTATCTTTGACTTCATCCCATAGGGCTGCGCCCCGCAGTGATTTTTCCACCAATTCATCCATATCGCCCTTATACCCCACTAAACGAGGTCCAAAGGCAATATTGTCGTAAATCGATTTGGGAAAGGGGTTGGGCTTTTGAAACACCATGCCAATTCGCCGCCGCACTTCCACCGGATCAATCGTGCGATCGTAAAGATTTTGCCCGTGGTAGTAGACCTGACCCCGCAGGTGAAAGCTTTTAATCAAATCATTCAAGCGGTTAAAACAACGGAGTACCGTACTCTTACCGCAGCCCGAGGGTCCAATAAACGCAGTAATGGCATTGCGAGGAATGTCGATTGTCACATCCCGCACCGCTAAAAAATCGCCATAGTAGATATTTAAATTATCAGTTCGGATCACGGATTCAGTCGTGCTAGGAGCCTGCATGGAAAAAGTCATAATTAGTACCTATGACATCAATAGGGAATTTGCAAGTAGGAATGCAGAACTTAGGCTTTGCGTCGCACCAGAGTGCGTGACAAGATGTTTGCGATTAAGACCATCAGCACCAGCAGGAAGGAAGCCGCCCAAGCAAGTTGTTGCTGGTTTTCGTAGGGAGAGGTGGCAAACTTGTACACGAGCATGGAGAGGGGAGTTGTTTTATCCGCAATACTGTTGATCCAGGTATGCCATCCCAACGTCGTAAAGAGAACCGGAGCCGTTTCCCCTGCTGCTCTGGCAACCGAGAGCATTACACCCGTTAGAATACCGGGTAACGCTGCCGGGAGCACCACCCTGGCTACAGCCTGAAAACGGGTTGAACCTAAGCCCACCGCCGCCTGCCGGAGTTCAGCGGGTACCAGTTCCAACGATTCCGTCGCCGTCCGAATAATCACGGGTAGCATTAAGACCGCCAAGGCAACTCCCCCTGCAAAGGCAGAGAATTGAGTTGCCAGGACGATCGTGCTATAAATAAAGGTTCCCACAACGATCGATGGAACCCCACTCAACACATTGGTGGCAAAGCCAATCCAGCGCGCCAGTCGGGTATCTCGCACAAATTCAGCTAAAAAGACCGCTGCCATCACCCCAAACGGGACGGCAAACAAGGTCGCAATGCCCACCGTAAAGAAGGTGCCCTGAATGGCATTGCCAACGCCCCCACCGGGTTGACGGGGTGCAGGTTGAACTTGGGTAAATAGGTCTAGATTAAAGCGAGACAGACCTTTGAAGAGTACAAACAGTAGGACTGCCACAAGCGGTACCACGGCAATGACGGCACAGGCGATCGCCACCCCACTCATGGTAGTAGAAAAGAGCGTGCGCCAAGCCCAGGGGTTACGAGTCAGGTTATAGACAACAGCACCCTGGGAATCTTCGATGGATGGACGGTTACTCATAGATCTTCATTGAGAGGACTGCGAACCTTAGCAGAGACCAACGAAAACGGAACACTGAGAGGAGCATCTCACCCCAGAGGAGTAACTCACCCCAGCAGGGCTAACCCTCGCCAAGGTCAGCTTAAACCTTCATCCGCACCCGACGAACCACGAGTTCCGCCAGGATATTCACAACCAGCGTCATGAGAAAGAGAATAAAGGCAGCATACATGAGGGAAGAAACTTGAAGTCCACTCGCTTCAGCAAATTGGTTTGCCAGCAAAGACGCAACGGTCGATCCTTGATCAAAGATCGAGAGATTAATCTTATTGGCATTGCCGATGACCATCGTGGTCGCCATGGTTTCACCCATTGCCCGACCCAACGCTAGCATCGTGCCCCCTACGATCCCAGAAAAAGCCGCCGGAAGCATCACTTTCAGCAGGGTTTCCCAACGGGTTGCCCCCAGCCCATAGGCAGCTTGGCGTAATTCCGGGGGGACGGCCACTAACGCATCACGGGAAATGGCGGCGATAATTGGCAGAATCATAATTGCCAGAATGACCCCTGCCACGTAAATTCCAGGTCCTGTGGGGCGGGTACTGAAGAGGGGAATCCAGCTTAGCCCTTGATTCAACGCAAGACCAAAACTACGCAGGAGCGGAGTTAGGACAAAAATCCCCCATAGCCCATAGACCACACTGGGGATGGCCGCTAGCAGTTCCACCATAAAGACGATCGGGCGCTGCACGCGAGGGGGAAGGAAGTCTTCACTCAGGAAAATGGCGACCCCTAGGCCAATTGGTAAAGCAATCAGGAGGGCAATGCAAGCGCTGATCATCGTGCCATAGATCTGCGGCAATGCTCCATAAATATCTTCAACCGGATCCCAACGACTGGAGGTTAAAAACCCTAAGCCAAATTTTTGCATTGCGGGTAATGCTTCTATGCCGACTCGCCAAGCGATCGCCAGCAACACCCCTGCAACCCCCACCCCAAACAAACCCGTCAGCCAGACAAATCCATCATCTAACTTCCGAGCTAGGGGCGATCGGGCGCGCTGCATCTCTGCATTTTCTTGGACAGACAAAGCCATAATTAGGTTTCCAAGTTAGGTTTCCAAAATTAGGTTTCCAACCCTATGAAAGACACCGACAGTTGATACGTAAACCTTACCCAACAAGGCTAGGAGAAGCTCCGTAACCCTGTCCTAGCCTACCAAACTCTGGGTGACCTCATGGGGTCACCTTTGCCTTCACCCGCTTACTTTGCCTTCACACCCTCAACAGCAGCCACCACTTTGGTCGCCACTTCATCTGGCAGGGGAATATAGCCTAGCTCTGTTGCAGCCGCTTTGCCATCCTTCATTGCCCACTTGACAAAGTTCTTGAGGGTCTCTGCCTTCGTGGCATCTGGATAGGTTTCATAGAGCAACAGCCAAGTCAAGCTGACGATCGGATAGGCTTCTTTCCCTTCTGGATCAGGCACTTTAACAGCAAAATCTTCGGGCATCGTCACCCCTTCCAGAGCCTTGGCTGCGGCTTCAGGGCTGGGAGCCACAAAGGTACCGGCTTTGTTTTGCACCGCCGCCATCTTCAGGTTATTTTCCTTGGCATAGGAATACTCGGTATAGCCGAGCGTGCCTTTATTCTGCTGAATTTGAGCCGTGACTCCTTCATTGCCCTTTGCACCTGTACCAGTGGGCCATTCCACCGATTTACCTGAACCTGCTTTCCAGTTGGGGCAGGCTTTTGCAATGTGGCTGGTAAAGATATCGGTGGTGCCACTGCCGTCTGAACGGTGAACAAAGGTGATCGGCTCATTCGGCAGTGTTACACCGGCATTGTCCTTGGTAAGCTGCGGATCATTCCAAGTCTTGATACTGCCATCCACAATGCCACAGAAGGATTCCCGTGAGAGCTTGAGGTTATCCACCCCATCCAAGTTGTAGGCAAACACGATGAACAAACCTGTAGAAGGAACCTGAATGGCTTTGCCTCTCGCTGCAGGCACCTTGGCGCGATCGTCGTCTTTCAAGGCCGAATCTGTTGCCCCAAAGTCCACCTTTTCCGCCAAAAACTGTTTGATCCCTGCACCACTCCCCACAGATTCATAGCCAATTTGAGTGCCAGGGTTCGCTTTGCTAAATTCAGATAGCCATTTCTGATAGAGAGGATTGGGTGCCGTTGCCCCCGCACCGCTGATATTTACGCCGCCGCCTGCAGCGGCAGGGCTAGCACCGGGATTGGTAGCGCCTCCGGGGGTAGGAGCCGTTGTCGTTGAGGGACCACAGGCTGCTAATCCCAAGCTCAGAGCGGCTGCTAGGGGAAATGCACCTCGAAGCACAGTAGGACGAGCGGCTTGGCGCAGGAAATCAAGAGAGAAATTCATCGTAGAACTCTACTTTAACTATCACACAGCATTTTTAGACACAAGATTTTCAGACACAGAATTATTTTCAGATATTTTCAGTATCGAAAATCACTTTGCAGCTTACAACAAAATGTTCAAGACCAGGTTAAGGATGTTTAAGCGCTTTCTCGCAAAACCCGCAAATAGCGCATCGATGGTGCATGTAAGTTGTCTCTCCTGTCAAATCTCTCGCAAGCAGCACGAGGGGCGCATCCTCCAAGATGGGGAACTGACTGGCTCAACGTCGCTCAGGTGATGGTGCAGCGAGGGGAAGCTTTAACGTCAGGGAAGCTTGATATTGACGATTGAGAGGAGCATGATCCCTGCAATGAGTTGGGATAACTGGGAAACGGATCACCATTCTGTAGAACTTGTGAAGATTCGATCGCCTCGGGACAGCGGCGCAGAACCCTTGCAATCTCCAGTTTCTAGCATTTCATTGTCGGATAGAGCCGGAAAGCGAGGGAGCGATCGCACTCCAGGTTAAGTTGTTTCGCTTTCATGGAGCAAGCTTTGTTCTGAGTGAGTTTCGTTATAATGACAAGCAGAAATTACTGTGAGCCGAGAATTGTGAATTGTGACTGAGCGATTGGCACCGAAGCTAATCTTGCTGGCTGAGAGGATTGATTGTTCCGGTTGCAACTCCCTTGCTTTGGGTTGGACAGTGATGGTGAAATTACGACGGATACGGAGAGGATTGTGACTATCTATGTCGGTAACCTGGCCTTCCAGGCAACGGAAGATGACATCCGCGAAGTTTTTGGAGAGTATGGCAGTGTTAAGCGCATTAGCCTGCCGATCGATCGCGAAACTGGCCGCAAGCGGGGTTTTGCCTTTGTCGATCTCTCCAGCGATGCGGAGGAAGATGCAGCCATTGCGGAACTTGACGGTGCTGAATGGCTCGGGCGTGCATTGAAGGTGAATAAAGCCAAGCCCAAGGAGCAATCTAGATAGGGATTCGCTAGAGTCGATCTAGATTGTGCCCTGATAACTGGGGCATAGCATTCTGGGAGTTGGCTTTCGGGGGATGGCGGAGCTGAGTGCCATGATTTGCAGCCGACCCGCCATCGCGCCCCCCAATTCCTGTGGGGAGATCCCTTAAAATTGCTATGCCTAGCTGCGTTGCATGAATTGCATCGCCATTCCCATGGCATCTCCCATATCTACATCGCCATCGCGATCGGAGTCGAGGAAGGCATTGAGGATGGGATTCCCTGCACTACTGGCACTGCCTGCACTCATTTGAGCGGGTGCGCCCCCTTGCAATAGCCCCAAAGCCACTGGTACCAGGGTGGGTAACATCGACTCAATCATTGAGGGATCCAAGCCAGTGCGATCGCCAATTGCACCGGAGATTTGCTGCTGCATCTCGGGCGGAAATAGGGCACTCACCGCCTGGGGATTTGCCGAGGCCCCGCTCAACTGGCTGACGAGCATCTGCACTGCATCCGAACCTTGGCTGGCCTGTTGCTGTTGGAGTGAACTGCGGAGGTAGCCCCCCAAAAGCGACATTACGGTTTGAGTTGTTGAATTGTCCAGACCACTGCCGCCCGCAACTTGCTGCACCGCACCTAACAAACTGCCAAGCTGATCGGTAGAAGCGGCTTGTTCAGGGTTGTTAATTGCGCCTAATAGCTGCTCAAATAAACTCATGGCAATTATTCCTATGTAAAATTCAGAGCGTTTTCCTGGATTCTAAGCGGGATTTGCAAAAATCTGTGCTGTGAGTGGCACTATTTTTTTAACTTCCTCCTTGGGGATGATTTATGCGTTTACCCCGATCGCTTTTGTTTCTGCTGGGTGTGATCGTCATCCTGGGGATGGTGATCTGGCTGATTTCTGCCCTGGCAAACCTGTCTACCCAGGTGGCGGCCTATTCCTGGCTGGGACAGGTGTTGATTGCGCTGGTGATTCTCCTGCTGGCGATGCTGCTGGCAGCCTTGGTCTACTATCTCTTCCTGCTGCCCCAGCACCAGAAACAAGCCAAAGCCAAACGTCGCCAACCGCCCCAAGCCCCCCAAGAAAAGACAGAAGCCGCGATCGAAAACCTCAAAGCCGTGCAGCAGCAGGTCGATCAAATTCAAGATGAGGTGGTGCGCCAGGAACTGTTGATGCGATCGCGCGACATTCAGCAAACCTTGGCTCAGGGAGAATTGACGATTGTTGTGTTTGGCACTGGATCCGCTGGAAAAACATCCTTAGTCAATGCCATGATCGGTCGGATTGTGGGACAGGTGGGCGCACCCATGGGAACTACGGAAGTGGGAGCCACCTATCGCCTGAAGTTACCGGGGATCGATCGCGAGATCATGATCACCGACACACCGGGCATTTTAGAAGTGGGGATTGCAGGCACCGGGCGAGAAACCTTAGCTAAAAAATTAGCGACGGAAGCCGATCTCCTCCTGTTTGTGGTGGATAATGACCTGCGCCAGTCTGAGTTTGAACCGCTGCAAATGCTCGCCCGGATTGGCAAACGATCGATCCTCGTCTTGAACAAAAGCGATCGCTACACAGAAGCCGACCAAGCTTTGTTGTTGGGACAATTGCGCCAACGAGTTCGCAGTTTCATCAGCAGTACCGAAGTAATTTGCGTGAGTGCCAACCCAGCCGAGGTCACTCTAGAGACGGGGGAACGAGTCAAACCCGAGCCAGACATTTTGCCTCTATTGCGCCAAATTGCGGCAATCCTACGGGCAGAGGGGGAAGATCTCCTAGCGGACAATATTTTGTTGCAGTCTCAGCGCTTGGGCGAAGAAACCCGGCGCATTTTGGAAGCCCAACGCCGCCGCCAAGCCGAAAAGGTGGTCGATCGCTTCCAATGGATTGGGGCAGGGGTGATTGCGGTGACTCCCGTTCCCGTCGTTGATCTGCTTGCTACGGCAGCGGTTAATGCCCAGATGGTGGTGGAACTTGGCAAGGTCTACGGCTGTGAGATTAACCCAGAGCGGGGTAGGGAGCTTGCCTTTTCTCTGGCAAAAACCTTAGTCAGCCTTGGCATTGTCAAAGGTGTGATTTCCCTGGTGGCTGCTGTATTGCAAATTAGCATTGTCGGGTTGATTGTCGGGCGAGCCATTCAGGGCATCAGCGCCGCTTATCTCACCCGGATCGCTGGACGCAGTTTTATTGAATATTTCCGTCAAGATCAAGATTGGGGCGATGGCGGCATGGCAGAAGTGGTGCAGCAACAATTTCAACTGAATCGTCGGGATGAATTCGTCAAGGAATTTGTGCGGGATGCCATCGATCGCGTTGTGAAACCCCTCAAACTGGAAGCGGAGCTAGAAGATTCACCCTTCATCCAGTCTGAAAAACCTGGTCAGCCAAGCGATCGCCCGCCGCTAGAAGAACTCGACGAATGGCAACGCCCTTAAAACAGACCCTAGCTCCCCCAGAACCCGAGCCAACCGATCGGTGCAGGCACCATGGGGCGAGCATCCAGAAACTGCACCACCAGCAGATAGATAATCCCCAGAATCAACGAAATCGCGCCCGTCAGAATAGCCGTCCATTGAGGTCGATCCATAAACGTTGCTCCCCAAAGCAGTCATAATCAATGCTACTCAATGCTACCAAAACAACGCGGGAGCTTGAGAGCCTTCCTGTTTCAACCGGGAGCATCAGAGGCAGGTTTATAAGGCATGATATAGATCGTCTACCTGCAACATTGCCCGATCGCGCTATGGAACCGACCGTCCAGACTTCGGAAGCCCAATCCATTGTCATCCAAACCCATAACCTCAGCAAAACCTACCGAACCGGATTTTGGCTTGTCCAACGGGTACGATCGCTGCAAAACGTCTCTCTCACCATTTATCAGGGAGAAACCTTTGGACTTTTGGGGCAGAATGGCGCTGGCAAAACCACTCTCCTGAAAACCCTGTTGGGCATTGTGCGACCCAGTAAAGGCAAAGCCACCCTGTTAGGTAAACCCTTAGGCGATCGTCCAGTCAAGCAGCGCATCGGTTATCTGCCGGAAAACCCTTATTTTTATGACTATTTAACAGGGACAGAAATTCTCAAGTTCACCGCCGGACTGTTTCAAATTCCCAATGCCATACAGCGACAACGGATTCCTGAACTGCTGGATCTCGTGGGTCTTGCTCGCAGGGATGCGGATAAGAAACAACTCCGTCGCTACTCCAAAGGAATGCTACAGCGAATTGGCATGGCGCAGGCGCTGATTAACGATCCAGAATTAGTCTTTTTGGATGAACCGATGTCTGGGCTAGATCCGCTGGGTCGTTACCAGATGCGGGAAATCATTCTCTCCCTCAAACGTGAAGGGAAAACCATTTTCTTCAATAGCCATGTGTTATCGGATGTTGAGAAGATTTGCGATCGGGTTGCCATTCTGGATAAAGGCGAATTGCTGTGTGTGGGTTCAATGCAGGAACTCTTGGGCGATATTAAGACCTACCAAGTCAAAATCAAAGGGGGCAATCCAGAAATTTTGCAACAGCGGGTGGCAGGACTCCATTTTCAGGATGGACTTTGGTTCGGCTATCTGAAGGGTGATCCGCAGGATTTTATCGCCAGCTTACGGTTAATCAATGCCCAACTCATTGGGATGGAACTGGCACGTCCTTCCTTAGAAGATTTTTTCGTCCAGCAACTGAAAGAGCGCGGAGTTGCTTAATCCCCCATTCGCTGATTCAACTATCCCGATCGCAAAAAGATGCCCTTGCAGCATAAAACGTGATCTTATACCCAATCCATTCATTAACGAGACAGATCCGATCGTTCTTTTCCTCAATTCAGGTGTGAGACGCGGATATCCTGGCGAGCAGATTCCCCTAGCCCCCTTGATCAGGGGGAACCGAGCCAAATTCAGGGGTTCAGCAATCGTCGTTTGTCTCATTCCCGTTTGCTATTTAGTTTGAAGTCCCCCTTATTTCTAGCGCCGCGCCGCGTCAGCGCGGGGATTTAGGGAGATCGGGATGGGTTGCAATGATGAGTTGATTGGGTATTACAGCCGTTTTTAGATCAATAAGCCCTCCCCCCCTCTCCCCCCCTCACCTCCTTCAAAATATGTTGCACCCAACTAAAAATTACTGTAAAAGAGCCGCAAAATCCGATCGCCCCCCGCCTGCTCGCTGCCATCCTTTTTCGTGACTGTCCATTAGGATACAAACTCAATGGAAGTCCTGTGCAACGCTTAAGGTACGTTAGATCAGGTCAGTTAGATATTCTAATACCCCATCTAGACCGTCACATCAGTTAGGGCAGTTCGAGAAACAAATCCGTTGAACCTGTAACCGACATCAGGCGTGGGTGATTATTTATGATCCAACTCCTCAACTTACCTCGTTTCGAGCAACATGTCCTTAATATGGCTTTAGTCCATCTTTGCGATCGTGAAGGTCATGTGGGGCAGCTCATGCGTCACAGCAACGATTCCAGTCAAGTCGATTCCTCTTCTTCCCATCCCTGGGAAACTTTGCAACAAATCACGATCTACATTCCCCATCCCCAGCAGGAATATGATGGAATGTCATTGGAAGCAGGATTGACTCAAGGTTACAACATCGAAGTTGAACCCATTCTCGATCGCGATCGCATTCCCTATCTCATTCCCAGAGGGGCACAGTTTGTTCGAGTCTTGCGCCAAAAAGGCGTGAATGCTGGGTTTTCCCTAGCGGCGATCGGATTATTGATCCGCCCACTGGCTCTGCTCAAATTGGATTTGATTGTAGATGCCATCACTGCAGAATATCAAGCGATCGCCATCCGTCATCCTGTGATTCGTGAATATCCTAGCAATTGGGAGCAAACGCTCAACTCATTTATTGGTCAAGAGCTGTCCCTAGAAGCTTTGCCTAATATCGTTGGTTATGTCGATCGCACCCTGAATCGCGATTACACCCCCCCCAATTGGACGCAAATTGTTAGAAGCTGAAACTCTAATTGTGCCAGTCTCGAATTTACCAATCCAAAATCGCAAATCTAAAATCCAAAATTGGGATGGGCAGGATTTTAGGGGAATTGGGATGGGATACAATGACGAATTGATTTGGTATCACGTCTTGATTTCCTGTTTCTGCAATTCCCGTTTTCTCCTTGGAGGCTTGCATGTCCCATTTGGATCAGTCTGCTCTGGATCGCTCTGCCTGGTCGAGCGCTCTGCCCTATCCTCAGAATTTGGGAGCTATTCTTTATGATCTAGATGGTACATTGGCAAATACTGATCCCATTCATTTTCTGGCTTGGCAACAGTGTTTGCGGGATTGGGACTTGGCCATTGACCATTCGTTCTATCAAACCCAGATCAGCGGTAAGTTGAATCCTGATATCGTGGCACATATTTTGCCGCAGCTCGATCGCTCTGCGGCTGAAGCGCTAGCCGATCGTAAAGAAGCTCTGTTTCGGGAATTGGCGCAAGGTCAACTGACGGCTCTGCCGGGTTTGGAGCGTTTGCTGCAATGGGCAAAATCTCAAGGACTGCCGCAGGCTCTGGTGACGAATGCTCCCCCAGACAATGTGCAGTTTTTGCTGCGGGTGTTGAATTTAGAGAATTTCTTTGAACCAGTCATTTTGGCTGAGGAACTGCCCAAGGGCAAGCCCGATCCGCTACCGTACCAGATTGCGTTGGAAAAACTGGGTTTGCAAGCGACCCAAACGATCGCCTTAGAAGATTCGCCTTCGGGGATTCGATCGGCAGTGGCAGCAGGGATGCCAACGATCGGTGTTACTTCCACCCATGGGGCTGATCCGTTGATGAAACTGGGCGCGGCAACTACCCTGGCGGACTTTACAGATGAAAACCTGTGGCAGTGGCTAGCCGGGGCTTGAGCGATCGCCATCCTTGCGAAATGTGTTTCCACCCGCGATCGATCGCGACCGCCCACCCAGAAGGAGTTGGATCTAGGGCAGGGACACCCCAAGTTTCTGCCAACACCTCTTCCCAGGATAAATGGGGGGCAACTTCTGCCAAGCTAAACCAAGCATCCATGCATCCTGCTACTTCCAAGGGCGGAACCTCAAAGGGACTTTCCGTATAACCCTCAGTGATGATGATCGAGGATTGTAAGGGAGCGGGCTGCATGTTCATACGGATGTTAGCTGATTGCATAACTGAGATGTGTTTGGGAATACAGTAATCCTACTGACTCGTTTCAGGGAATGTATATCCGTAGAAATACGCAGTTAGATCGATGTTATTAAAATCACCATGGCTCAATCCCTGATTTTATTGGGTTTTTTCCACGGTCATCCGCTATCTCACAGAAATTTATCCGCATAGACTGCATGATAGCAGATCGTTCCAAACAAGACAAAAGCAACAATTTGCAATTTATGCAGCTTGCGCAAGGGGGAAGCGAATTTCGATCGCCTCAAAGGGCACTGAAACCATCCCATCTTCAGACCGTTCAATGAGTCCCAATTCCACCAGACGTGAGACATCCGTGTGAACGTTGGAGTAATTACGATCGGCAGTTTTGGCGAGGGCATAGATGCTGCTGGAACCGATGCTGCGGAGGGTATTCAGCAAGTCAATACGAGCGGGGGTGAGGTCAGAAAATAATGCACGGGCTGAGTCAAATCCCAAATGATAGTCGATCGGCTTTTTTTCAATTTGGGCATCTGCCAATTGCTGCTGGACTGCTTCAAAAATTGATCCTTGACGGTGTAATTCAATAATGGCTTTCATGGGTTCCTCCATTCATTGACATCGCGCTCAAAATCGATCAGAAGCTGTTGGATCGTGGTGAAGGTGTAGACTGCTTCGCGATCGCCATAATGGTAGTGATCACCCTTGCCCCGCTCGTTATCATACCGAACTTGGCAAATTCCAGCGGCTCCATAGTAAAGGCGGTACTTGTAGAAGTGTGTGGACGGTGGCACTGGAGTCGGAACTTCCCAGATGACGATCTCAACGATCGAGCCATCATCACGAACTTCTTTGGCATTGGCGATCAAAGTAGCTGACATAATATTGCATGATAACAATATATTGGCGATCGCGACAACGGCAATCGTCTCCCCATCCCGCCCACTCCCCACCCCCTTATCTCCCCTTCATTCTCTTCACATACGCCTTCGGTTTTGCCTTGGCGGTTAGCTCTATAAAACTGGGTCGATCGTTTATACTGTTGGTAATGACACAATGAGGCTATAGCAATGTCGATCGTCATTGATCTGAGTCCAGAAATTGAGGCTCGTCTGCGGGATAAGGCGTTACAACGCGGGCAGGATGTTAGCCGGATGGTGACAGAACTGCTGCAAATTGTGTTGACTTGGGAAGATGAGGATTTGCGCTGACAGTTCAAGCCTGCTTCGGAGCTTACTCATCCTGCAACAAATCTCTCGCCTCTTTCTGTTCAAGAAATCTTGGCAAGTACCCGAGGATGTTGGGGGCAGAATACGTTGGATGAAATCGTTCAGCAGTTATGGGAGCAACGACAATTGGATTGAGGAGAATAGATTCGGCGATCCAATATTCATTTGATAGTAATATCCTATCTATCACGTCAATGAACAATTAAATCAACGCGGAATAGATTATTTGGGAAAAACAATCCAACACACCTGCGATCGCTGGCTAACCCATAGGATTGATTTATAGGGCGATCGCCCTACCTCCCCACCGTACAGACGTTTCGCCGAAACGTCTCCGCCCCATCACTTCATCCCACAAATCGTCCGATCGCCCTCGCTCACACCCTGGCTGGTGCGCAGATAGTCCTGGGCATGATCGCAAGCCAACCGGAGCAATTCCTCCAGATTCCAAGCGATCAGTTTCACCGTGCCGTCCCCTCCCCCGGAGGCGATCGTTTGACCATAATGACTCATGAGGGATTGATTACACATCTAAAATTGGTACTAGGCAACATTGTCTCTACGTAATTTAATCTGAGCATTAATTATCAGGTAAGCATTGATTCCAATGTAAGTTAATATGCCCCATTGCCAATTCGGGGACTGAATACCAATTATGTAAAATATTAAACTAATGAAATCAAGTAAGTAAACTAGTAGTGTACTAATTGGTTTAAGGTAACCCAAGATATTAAGAATCCATGAAACGAATATCCCTAGAAAAATAGATATAATCCGATATCCTTCAGCAGGAAAAGCTAAATTACTTTTACTTAACTTTTTATTTCCTCTAGTCAAAGTGGAAGAGTTCATAAGGGTTAGCTTCATAAGAAAGTTGAGTAAATTCTCGTGAAAAGATGCCAAATAAAATAATCCTAGTATTACTATTATGCTCAGTAATTCGTATATTGCTGGAAACAAATTTTTCTCAATTATATATCGAGTGCATCCTGCAAGAACTGCTAAGCTAATACTTAGCGGAAAGTTACTTAGAAACTGGTGAAAATAGTCAATTCCAGCATTAAATCGTATGGGGACGAAATATTTGTCTCCATTGACTTCGATAATCACTTCAACATTTACTATTCCTACTGTTGAGCTTCTGGGAAATACCCGATACTCAATTTTTTGTGTTATCATATTTTTTGTATTATCAATTTCTTTTGTGTTATCAAATTCGTATGGAAAAATCTTTAAAATGGAAGGGTCAGAGCTGGTTGCATAACCTTTAATTTTCAGACTATCTATTTTTTTTAAATTTACTAGAATTTTACCATTCCTCTCTCGCCTAATATACGAAATTGAACCCAAATCAATATAATTTGGAATAATCTCTAGTGGAATGGGTATCACCTCGTA
>JAYKGX010000143.1:0-5273 GCA_035285565.1 Synechococcales cyanobacterium | reverse complement strand
TAAAGTGGAAGTAGAGAGCCAATCCCCCGATCAAGCAACCGTGATTGCGACTGTTCGAGAATTACGAAAGTACTACCAAGGCAGTACCTTGGCAGAAACCCAGGAAGATGATTTACAGGTAAGTTACACCCTAGTGCGGCAAAATAATCAATGGCGGATTTCCGATTGGCGAGCGGCTTCCTAGGGGATTTGGTGTGGAACGATTCGGTGGGGGACAATTCGGTGGGGCATGATTGATACCCTCATACAGGCTTATACGCCGTTACTGGTTTGGGTGGGGCTAGGACTCTTGCTAGTGCGTTGGCTGCCAGATCGTTTGCCCCGTTGGTTAGGTCGCAGCCTTTACTGGTTTGGGGTGCCTTGGCAGATCTTTGACCTAGCGCGCCATAGTCAGCTTTCTGGCAATATTGGATTGGTTCCTGGGATTACGCTCGCTACGCTAATGACCGGATTGTTGTTGGCTTGGGGCACTTTGAAGCTACTGGAACGGCGATCGTCATTCCCTCACAGTTCTGAATCTCACAGTGCCGATCCCCCGCCTCTTAATCCACCGCTTCTACCGTTCCGGCCTGCGCTGACTGAGCCGCTCTCCCTAGAAGCTACCCAGGAGGTGGATGCCACTGCTATCCTCACAACGCCTCCAATCCTGGCTCAAACAGTCGATCCAAATGTTGATCCAACCGGTGATCCACAAGCTGATCAGGCAGCCATTCCTGCCCCTGGACTAACCCCCACTGTAAGCTGGAGCAGATGGGTCAACCTGCCAACCTATCAACGCTATCAGTACGGCAGTTTCATTATTGCTGGGATGTTAGGGAATACGGGCTTTGTGGGGTTAGGCATCTTGCCCGCCATCATTAACCCCGAGGACTATAGTTGGGCCGTTTTCTTTAGCCTGACTCAGAATTTGATTGGCACCTACGGCATTGGGGTATTGGTCGCCAGCCACTTTGGGCGCATGGAAAGCCAACATTCTCCCTGGACTCTGTTGTGGGATCTCCTGACGGTGCCAACGCTGTGGGCTTTTGCCCTGGGGTATGCCAGCCGGGAATTTTCTCTGCCAGTGCCATTGGAACTGTTTACGAGTTCTTCCTTACTGTTTGTCATTCCAGCATCATTTTTATTAATGGGAATGCGCTTGGGCATGATGACAGGTTGGCAGAGCTTCCAGAATGCTGTGCTGCCCGTAGGGTTGAAACTGATTGTGTTACCTGCGATCGTTGGGTTAGGCACCACGCTATTAGGGTTACGGGGGGATGTGCGGTTAGCCTTAGTGTTGATGTCTGGAATGCCGAGTGCATTTGCCAGCTTAATCCTGGCGGAGGAATATGATATGGATCGAGACCTCTCAGCCAGCAGTATTGCGATTAGTACGATCGGACTGCTTCTGATGATTCCAGTCTGGCTCTGGATTTTCTAAGTGACAGTCTGGGTTAGCAGAGAGCTGAGTTTAATAGATTGGGATGGCGATCGCGGTGAAGTGGAAAAAATGGGTGGTTTGGAACCTAAGGCAAGGTCTGTGTCAAGGTCTGCAACCCACTAAATGGCAAAAACTGGCATATCAACTGAGTCAGAGCCTGCAACGACATCGATGGGAGGTGGTTTGGCAAGCACTGCAATGGGAAAGGCAACGCACCTGGCAACAAGTTTCCCGGCAGCTTTGGCAATCTCGCTGGCGGAATCCGGCGATCGCGGTGGTACTCCTCTGGTTGTTGCTCTCGGTTTGGCAAGCGCCGATCGTCTCCCCATTCCTCACCACCGCTGAACTGCGTGGGATCTGGCTAACCAATTTTGGAGCCAGTGTGCTGTACCACACCACCCGCTTAGATGAAGCCATGGCAACAATCGCCCGCCATCGGCTCAATGTGGTCTATCCCTCCGTGTGGCATCGGGGTTTGACGCTCCATCCCAGCCTGATCCTGAAGCGGGCAGCGGGGACATGGCGCAATTCCCTAACAGCTCCCATTCCAGGACAAGATGTGCTGCAAGGCGTGATAGAACAAGCTCACCGCCAGCATCTCCAGGTGATTCCTTGGTTTGAATATGGCTTAATGGTGCCGCTCCATTCTGAACTAGCCCGCCGCCATCCCGATTGGCTGACCCAAACCCAAAATCGGGCAAAAACTTTGAAATCTGCGGCAGGTTGGTTGCCGGATGCGATCGCAGAGTGGCGAGGTGAGAATATCGGTTGGCTAAATCCCTTTCATCCGGAGGTGCAGGAATTTCTAACTCAACTGATTACCGATGTAGTGTTGCGCTATCCCGTTGACGGCATTCAACTCGATGATCATTTTGGTCTGCCGATCGCCTTTGGTTATGACCCCTACACGCTGAAACTGTACCAGCAGGAACACCAGGGACAATTGCCCAGAGATCCAAGTAATCCTACCTGGGTAGCTTGGCGTGCCGATCGCTTGACCCAATTGATGCAGCGCATCCATCAAGCGGTGAAAGCAGTTAAACCCCAAGCGATCGTTTCTTTTTCGCCTAATAGTCCTCGCTATGCCTACCTGACTTATTTGCAGGACTGGCAGCGTTGGTTGGATTTGGGACTGTTAGATCAAGTGATTGTGCAGATTTATCGACCGACTGTAGCTGCTTTACAGCAGGAATTAGGTAAGTCCGAACTCCAACGCTTTCGCAGTCAAATTAACATCGGTTTGTATAGTGGATCACTTCGTCAGGCAAAATCCGTAGAACAATTGGGGCAAGAAGTAGCAGCCGTACGATCGCAGCATTATCAAGGCATTTCTTTTTTCTGTTGGGAAACAACCCTGTGGATGTTTAAACACAGTAGGACGAATGCGGTGGAGCGGCAATTTAAGCAATGGTTTTCCCCCTAGGGGCGATCGTAAATTACATCTTAGGTATCAGCGATTGGTAACAAACCATACCAAAGGCAAAAACAATGGTAGAATCTCCTCAGATGTCGCTAACTAAATGATTTGGGTTTGAGTAATGAAGTTCCAGCAGTTTTATTGGAGGAATCTCTTGCTCAATCACTAGGCATCCAACCCTGAGGCATCAAATCACTATCCATTCTTTTTATGAGCTTAGGAAGAGTTCTAATCATCGAAGACGAGGAACTCATTCGTGACACCATCGCCCTTGCACTGAGTGAGGAAGGTTATGAGACCCTGACAGCCCCAGATGGACGGACTGCCTTAGATCTCTTGCAATCCACTTTGCTAACTGCGAATTCTGTCAACGGATTATCCCCCGTCCGTCTCGATCTGATCATTTTGGATTTGATGCTGCCACATATTAATGGTTTGGATCTCTGTCGGTTGATTCGTCGGCAGGGGAGTAGCATTCCCATCTTAATGTTGAGTGCAAAGGGCACGGAAACCGATCGAGTCGTTGGTTTGGAAGTGGGAGCGGATGACTATTTAACCAAGCCGTTTGGGATGCGGGAGTTGGTAGCTCGCTGTCGGGCTTTGCTTCGTCGCCAACAACAGATCCAACCGATCGCCCCAGGGAACATGCTGACCTTTCAGCAAATTACGATGTATCCCCAGGAATGTCGAGTGTTGGTGCGAGGTGAGGAGGTCAATTTATCTCCTAAAGAGTTTAAGTTGCTGGAATTGTTCATGAACCATCCTAAGCGAGTTTGGTCACGAGATCAGTTGCTGGAGAAGGTTTGGGGCCATGATTTTATTGGCGATAGCAAGACCGTGGATGTGCATATTCGCTGGCTGCGGGAAAAATTGGAACTCGATCCAAGTAGTCCAGAATACTTAGTGACGGTGCGCGGGTTTGGGTATCGGTTTGGGTGATTTTGGATTTTGGATTTTGGATTAACGTGAATTCGACCAAACTCAATGCCTGCCAATCTTCTCGATCTCCCTAAGTCCCCGCGCTGACCCGCCGCTGCGCTAGAAATAAGCGGGACTTCAAACCGAAAAGCAAACGGTAAGGAGTCTGCCGACGATCGCTGAACCCTTGAATTTGGCTCGGTTCCCCCTTATTAAGGGGGCTAGGGCGATCTGCTCGCCATTACTAAACTCGGTTTCCCCAAGGCAAGCTCGATCCCCCTTCAGTCTAACGTTGAGTTTTCAGGTCGGCGATCGCACTACGGGTCACTCCAGCGATCGCTTGATCGGTGGCTTTTGGGAGGTGATAATATTTGCCGCCCGCTTTGGCTGCGAGTTCTTTCGCCAGTCCGGTAGAAACAAATTTGTTTTCGGTATCAATCACCAGGAACTGCATTCCAGTAGCACGAATTTTGGTAGCAATCTCCAGGAGTTCGCCTTTGATATCGGGTTTTTCGCCTTCCGGAATCGGTTCACCCAGCGATCGGGCTAAGGGCACATTGCCGCGTCCATCAGTAATAGCCACTAAAACAACTTGACCAATATCGCCGGATTGCAGGGAATTAAGACCGACCCGCACCGCTTGGGTTAGACCATGGGCTAAGGGGGATCCCCCCCCACAGGGTAAGCGATCGAGTCTGCGTTTTGCTGCTTCGATCGATCGCGTAGGAGGCAGGAGAACTTCAGCCGCTTCACCTCGGAAGGGAATTAAGGCAACCTGATCGCGATTTTGATAGGCTTCGGTCAACAGCCGCAACACAGCCCCTTTGGCGGAATTCATCCGATTCAGCGCCATAGAACCAGAAGCATCCACAATGAAAATAATCAATGCCCCCGCTTTGCGCGCCATCCGTTTCGCCCGAATATCGCTGCTTTCCACAAATACACGGCGTTTGGAGGTTCCCCCGAACGCCGCCACTTTTTCTAAAGCACGGGTTCGACGACCCTTCTGATAGGGGGCAGCCGCTCTCAGGGTGGCATCCACGGCAATGCGCCGGACTGGACCCCGAGGCAGAACTGGTTTGACATAGCGCCCCCGATCCTCTGAGAAAATCACCGATCGACTCCCCGATTTCCCTTGCCGACTGGCTTTCTGGGCAAAGTAGAGGACGGAATCATCCATGATCACGCCTTCTGGGTCAAAGACAAATTCTTCAGGAATGCTGGGGGGTTCTTGTTCCTGTTCTTCGTCCTGGGAATCGTCTTGATCTTCGTCTTCTTGCTCCTGATCTGCCTCATCCTGGGAGGGTTCCTGGGCTTGAGGAGGGGGTGGGGGCGGCGGTTGATCGGGGGGCGGCGCTTGGATCACGGTGGCACGGGGAACAATCACCAGCTCCACGGCTTTACGCAAATCTTCAGCAATCACCTGGTTACGCCCATCCAGAGCTGCATGGGCCTTGGCAACGCGGATGGCAAACAATTCCGCCCGGTGACCTTGGACTACACCACGAATCGCTTCAT
>JAYKGX010000142.1:0-11738 GCA_035285565.1 Synechococcales cyanobacterium | reverse complement strand
GATCGCCTCAGCAATTTCCCGATCGAACTTCTCGTTCCATAAAGCCTGAAACCCTTTTAGGGATTGAAACTCACTATAGGCATGGATAATGAAGTTATAGCCACGGTTCCATAAAGCCTGAAACCCTTTTAGGGATTGAAACAGAGAGCTAGGTATCCGGATCTCAAGAGAGTTGATGTTCCATAAAGCCTGAAACCCTTTTAGGGATTGAAACGCAATTGTTCGAGATGGGAGGCAAACAAAGGATCGGGCGTTCCATAAAGCCTGAAACCCTTTTAGGGATTGAAACCCTGCAATACAGTTGCACAATCAGCTCAGATAACTTAGCCCGATCGCGATCGCAAAGACCCATCATCCAGAAGTTG
The DNA here is from genome assembly GCA_035285565.1 of Synechococcales cyanobacterium. GTDB lineage: Bacteria > Cyanobacteriota > Cyanobacteriia > Leptolyngbyales > Leptolyngbyaceae > JAYKGX01. The sequence goes on along the minus strand of JAYKGX010000142.1, from coordinate 11,373 downwards.
AACTCTTCACGATCGCGCCTGTATTCGCTAATCGATCTCTAGCATGATCTCGCGGGCAGCAACACAGATAACCATGAGACTACCTCGCTGTCGGATCGGTCGGCTCCAGGCATGGGCACTGATGAAATTCAGAACATGTAAAAGCCCGATCGCCGCCTCAACCGCATCCGCATCCCCGATCAGTTGCAGTTTAATCTGTTTAGTTTGACGTGTCATTGGGTTTTCCTCAACGCTAAATGAACTGGACGAGGAGAACCCAAAAAACTAGCCGCCCCGTCGTCTGGCATGACAAAACAGGGCGGCTGGAATGCTAAAATGCAGTCCAGGCCACCATGCTGGTTTACGCAGCTTGGGGGCTTAGCGATCGTTTTGAGCCGGAATCTCATGGCGATCGCGCTAGGTTTTTGGGCTTAAGCAGAGAAAAATAGATCCGCTGCTCAATCATAGAAATTTATCGAGTATCTCGGTTCCCGTCAACCGTACCGAAGTAAAAAATTGAGATCTCAACCCCCGCTGGAATCTACCAAACACAGGTCAAGAAACCAGGTGCAGACGCGATCGTAACTTGAAGTCAGTTCGACGAAACTCGATTCCCGTCACTGAACCCTTGAATTTGGCTCGGTTCCCCCTTAATAAGGGGGCTAGGGGGATCAGCTCGCCAGCATTCATCGAACTCCCGTTAACTTGCGATCAACAGCTCCGCCCCAAGCGACGAGCGAGTGATAGGGCTATTCAACAGAACGATCGATCGAGGAAGGCTTTTGCAAACTCGCAATTAACAGACAAGCAATCCCAGCATTAATAAAAACATCCGCCAAATTGAAAACAGGAAACTGAATCAACCGGAAATCTAAAAAATCAATCACATGACCAAACGCAAACCGATCAATCCCATTGCCCAACGCACCACTCATCACCAGCCCATACCCCACCTGCTCCCAACGGCTCAACCTCGGGCCCAACACCGCCACCCCCACCAGCAACACACTCACCCCCAGAGACAGCCACCGTAACCAATTGACCTGCCCAGCAAACAAACTAAAAGCCGCCCCCGTATTCACCACATGCGTAAAATGAAACATATCCCGCAGAATAGGAATCGTCTCATAGCGCGGTAAAGCTTCTAAAACCCAAAGCTTAGTCACCCGATCGAGGGCCAGCCCAGCACTGGCAGCGATCCAAAAGGAACGATTTTTCATACTAGTAAAACATGACACGGCGCATCAAAAAGGCAAGCACAGCGATCGCACAGACCACCGCAAGCTGCCCAGGCAGGAGATAGCCAGAATAGGTCAACAAAGCCTGCCCCAACGGTAATTTACCCGCTTCTGGAAACTTCAAACCATGGGCGATCGCTAAGTATAGCGCCCCAACGGCATGAATTGTAGCCAACCCAGCTAAACAAGACAGCGCCAGCCACTCCAAACGGGGAGCCGAGCGAAACGCCAGATAACCACAGACCCAAGCCCCTGGAATAAAACCCAGCAGATAGCCAAAAGTCGGTTTTAGGAAATAGCCAATTCCCCCCCCCTGGCTAAACAGTTGGAACCCCGCCAACCCCAAAGCAATATAGGCCACCTGCGAAATCACCCCAGCATTCTTACCCCCCAAGCAGCCCACCAGCAGCACCGCCCCAATCTGGTAAGTCACTTTCAAATCATGAATTCCCAAGAACGGACTATAAATGGATGCCTGAATAAAACTGCCTCCGATCGTCAGCAGCAACCCAATCAACGCCCAGAGTAGTTCAGTCAAAGTCACCACAGATTCCGCTCACCAAACCGTCTGCCCACACATTCTGCCCAAAAGCTGGCTCTCAGACCAAATCCAGCAACTAACGCTACAGATCTCGATCCCCCCTAGCCCCCCTTAATAAGGGGGGAACCGAACCAAAATCAGTTTGAGGTCCCCCTAATCAGGGAATGTAGTCAGTTCAGAAGTCCCCCTTATCAAGGGGGATTTAGGGGGATCGAATCCGTTACCCCAAACCAAAATCAGTTCAGAAGTCCCCCTTATCAAGGGGGATTTAGGGGGATCAGATCTGTAGCAATGACAAGTTGATGGAGTATCACACCGTTCTGCTGCAGATCAGATCCCCAAGCCAAGCTTCCAAGCATTGTATCTGAGCAGGGGGATCTGAGCATGGTATTATTCAGGTCGCGCCAGTTTTGTTCATCCCCTTTTTGCGAGTCTTGTCTCGCGAGTCTTGTATTTTGTGAGCCTTGCCATGCCTGTGACTGCTCCCTCTTCTCTCCTCAGCCAGCTCGATCGCATCCAGCAGATCTACCGCCAGCCCCTGCCGGATCTAATGTTTGAAGCACAGCGCGTTCACCGAGAACATCACAACCCCCACGAAATGCAGCTCTGCACCCTCGGCAACATCAAAACAGGCGCTTGTCCCGAAGATTGTGGCTACTGTTCCCAAAGCGTCCATCACAACTCTGGCTTGGCACCAGAACCCCTCATGCAGGTGGAAGCCGTTCTCGCAGAAGCCCAGGCCGCCAAAGCAGCAGGCGCAACCCGTTTCTGTATGGGAGCCGCTTGGCGGGAAGTGCGAGATGGGGCCCAGTTCGATCGCGTGCTGGACATGGTACGGCAAGTAGCGGCATTAAACATGGAAGTCTGCTGCACCCTGGGAATGCTCAAACCCCACCAGGCAGAACAGCTCAAACAAGCCGGACTAACCGCCTACAACCACAATCTAGATACCTCTCCCAGCTACTACGAAAAAGTCATCACCACCCGCACCTACCAGGATCGGTTGGATACGATCGCCGCCGTCAGCGCTGCCGGGATCTCCGTCTGTTGTGGCGGCATCCTGGGCATGGGGGAATCGGAACACGATCGCCTGGAATTTCTAGAAGCCCTGGGGCAATTGGATCCCACGCCTGAATCAATTCCCATCAACTGCCTCATTCCCATTGCCGGAACACCGATGGAAACCGCAGAACCCGTGGATCCGATCGACTTAGTACGAATGATTGCCACGACCCGCATTTTATTTCCCAAAGCAATGGTTCGGTTAACAGCAGGGCGATCGCAGATGAGCGATGAGTTGCAAGCAATGTGTTTCCTAGCGGGAGCCAATTCTATCTTTACCGGCCCTGTATTGCTGACCGCTCCCAACCCTTCCCGCGACCATGATGCGCAATTGCTCGATCGCCTGGGCATGGTCCCCCTTCTCCCAAATTTGGGCTAGGGGACATCGCTTGCTGCCCAAAGAGTAGGCGAATCGCCAAGATGCATCGAAACTTACGCGATCGTGCCAGTTAACGGTGAGCTAGCACTGGCATAGGCCTTGACGGGAATGCGTCCTGCTTGGTACGCCAGTCGTCCTGCTTGGGCAGCAAGGCTCATCGCTTCGGCCATCGCGGCGGGATTGTTGGCTTGAGCGATCGCCGTATTGATTAACAACGCATCAGCGCCCATTTCCATAGCTTGGGCAGCTTCACTGGGGGTACCAATCCCCGCATCAACCACCACCGGAATCTGAGCATTTTCGATGATAATTTGAATATTGGCTGCATTGCGAATGCCTTGCCCTGAGCCGATCGGCGACCCCAACGGCATAACGGTAGCACAGCCCACTTCTTCCAGTCGTTTTGCCAAAAGTGGATCAGCGTTGATGTAGGGCAGCACGGCAAACCCTTCTTTCACCAATTGCTCTGCGGCTTCTAAAGTGCCGATCGGATCCGGCAGTAAATATTTCGAGTCGGGAATCACCTCTAGCTTGACAAAATTATTGTCTTCCTGACCCAGCAATTTTGCCATTTCCCGTCCCAGGCGCGCCACCCGAATCGCATCTTCCGCCGTTTGGCAACCCGCCGTATTGGGCAACATCCAGATCTTCTGCCAGTCAATCGCTTGGGCTAGCCCTTCATGACCGGGGGCATTGGTTTGCACACGCCGCACCGCCACAGTGACGATCGCGCAGTTACTAGTAGCAATACTGGCTTGCATATCTGCCAAAGTGCGATATTTCCCAGTTCCTGTCATCAAGCGGGAATGGAAGGTACGACCTGCGATCGTCAGGCAATCGGTAGGGGATGCGATCGGTTTTTCCAGCGTTTGCATGTTCATTGAATGATTCGGTCCATCTGATCATAACGCGATCGGGGTTTGCCGCCCCAGGCCCCATCGCCCCATATTGACCATTTGGCAATCGGGAATTTATGTTTTGCGGTAATAATCGTGGGTCCCTTTAGCATCGAGCGCTTCGCCCAACCGTTGCAGGGCATGAACATAGGCAGCCGTGCGATGCGAAATTTTTTGGGACTGGGCGATCGCCCAAATCGCTTCTGTTTCTTCGATCATCTTGCGTTGCAGCGTTTGATTGACTTCTCCTAAAGTCCAGTAGATGCCATTGCGATTTTGCACCCATTCAAAATAACTGACAGTCACCCCCCCTGCATTGACCAAAATATCGGGAAACACCTGAATGCCACGGGCTTCTAAAATGCGATCGGCATCGGAGGTAATTGGACCATTGGCAACTTCAAAAATCAAAGGTGCCCGAATCGAAGCTGCATTGGCACTGGTAATTTGTTTTTCCAAGGCAGCGGGAATGAGTAAATCAACATCTAAAGCGAGCAATTCTTGATTGCTGATGACATCATGATTAGCAATTCCGCAAACACTCCCATCACAATACACAGCTTGCAAAGTACGCGTCGATTCCTTCGTCGCTTTAATGGAGGGAATATCCAAACCCGATCGCGCGTAAATTCCCCCTTGGGAGTCACTCACAGCCACAATTTGATAGCCAGCTTGGTAGAGCAGTTCAGCTAAAATCGACCCTGCATTGCCAAAGCCCTGCACAGCAACTTTCGTCTCCTGGGCAACACGACCCAGTTTCGGCAGCAGGGTCTGAATCACAAAATAGGCTCCCAAGGCAGTGGCACTTTCCCGTCCTAGGCTGCCCCCCAGGCTGATCGGTTTCCCCGTCACGACAGCGGGACTAAATTGTCGCCGTAGCAAGCTGTATTCATCCATCATCCAACCCATAATCATGGCATTGGTATAGACATCAGGAGCCAGAATATCCACATCAGGCCCAATGAAGTCAGCGATCGCATCAATATAACCCCGGCTCAACCGCTCCAACTCCATGCGCGAAAGGGTTTTGGGATTCACCGTAATGCCCCCTTTTGCCCCCCCAAAGGGTAGGTTTAAGGCCGCACATTTAAACGTCATCCAAAATGCTAGCGACTGCACTTCATCTAACGTGACATTGGGATGATAGCGAACACCTCCTTTGCCAGGTCCACGGGTATCGTCATACCGTACACGATAGCCTGGAAAAATTCGCAGAGATCCGTCATCCATCCGCACCGGAATGGACACACTGAGGCTGGCTTTGGGGGCTTGTAGTGAGGCGATCGCATCCTCCGAAAGTGCCGCATAGTGTAGGGCTTCTGCAAGGCGTTGGTTGGCATCGGCTAACAGGGATGAAGCGACCGTGATGGGTAGATTCATAACATCTCTCCAATCGATATCTCTGATCTTAAAAGTTGGGAGAGGACAAATCCCAAAAATCATAATAATTCGACAAGGTTGAAAAAAGAGAATTGAACTGTTTGACAAAGCTCAACTTCTAGCGATCTACCCGTCCCGTTTTTCTTTGGTTATGCTAGGAAAAACCCGATCGCCCAACTCCCTCACTTCCAACCCATCCGATGTCCTCGCAGCCCATGATCAATTCCAGAAAATTCGCAATTCGACCCGTTTTTGGGCTTGCCTTGGTCGCCATGGTTCCACTCGTGATTTGGGGCAGACCCGTAGGACGTTGGTTGAAAGCCCAGTACGACGGCTATCGTGGCAGTCAAATCACCTTAACGGCCGATCCTTCTACCTACCAACAACTCCTCCAACAAATTCGCCAGCAACAACCCAAGCAGCAACTGACGATCGCCCCATCCCCGCCAACCCATCTTTCGGAACGCATTTTCCAAGCCGCGATCGCCCCCGATCTGTTAGGCCGCAGTAGCGAATTTGAACCCTATACCCACAATGGCAAATTAGCCTGCGCAGTGATGGTCAATCGCGCCATTCACCCAGCCCTGGGGCGATCGATCGGCGACAACCCCCTCTATGTGCCTTCTATGGTGGCAAGTCTCGATCGCGGTCAGGGGCAACGGTTAACCCAGGCGCAAACCCAACGCGGTGACCTGGCAATTTCCAATGGCACAGATTATGCCAACGGACTCTGGCACATTGGCATTTGTATGAACGAAGGCTGCCAGATGGTACTCTCCAACTCCCCCAGTGCCGTGAAATTTAACTGGTTATCCGATGCAAATTTTGATGGAGCCTTTGCCCATTTTCCTGGAGAAACCACCTTTTATCGCGTCCTAGCGAGACCTTAATCTATTAAATCGTCTGTAAACTGTAACAAGATGCCCAGAAACCTTAAAACCCATCAAGATCCAGTCTTTCTCCTCCAGATAAAACCGTTAAGATAAAGCAAGTTCAGCCAATCTCCACCATGATTGAGATTCTCCTCGCCGTGCTATCCATTTCTGCGGCGGCAGGGTTGCGTATTGCCTTGCCACTGCTGATGATTGGCATTTTGTCCGGCACGAATCTGTGGGTGAAGGTTCCAATTCTGTCTGCTTGGTCTCCCCCATGGGTGTTAGGCATTTTGGTCAGTTGGTCCTTATTTGAATTCTGGGCTTCTAAAAATCGATCGGGCAATCGTTTACTGCAAAGTTTACAAATTTTTTTGAGTCCTCTGGTGGGCTGGCTGGTGGGTGTGGCGATCGCCCAAGCCGCAGAATTGCAACCTTGGCTGATCAACCTGTTAGGCATCGTCAGTGCCCTACTCGCCATGGTGCTGCAACTGGTTCAGGTAGGCTGGTTCTATCGCTTGCGGGGTGGGCTGCCACTCTGGGCAAGTTTTGGACTCGATGGGCTTTGTGCGCTTTTGGTCTTGTTTGCCTTGGATGCTCCCCAGCAGGGAGGCTTGATTGCCCTGTTGCTCCTTTGGTTTGCCATCCGTAGTTCGCAGACTTGGCGGGATTGGTACAAAGCGCAGGCGCAGGGAGGCTATGGCAATCCCCGAGCTGGAAAATTAGATCCCGATTGAACCGAGTGGATTGTTATTTTTCCATCACCCTATCGCCTTGGATCTGTTGAGCAAACCACATCGCCACAGCACCATTGGATTCCAGGGCGGTACGGGTCAGAGCTTGTTCAATTAGAGATTTGGGTAGCCCTTTCAGCACCTGGGACTGTTCTACCGGTTGATAGGATTGATTATCTTGCAATAGAAACATAAAAATCTGCCTTGCTTGGACATCAATCACCCAATATTCTGGAATAGCCATGGCAGCATAAAGTTGTTTCTTTTGATCCAAATCGCTTGCCAGGGTTGTATCGGCAATTTCGCCTACCAAGTCTGGAACCCGCATTTGATCGAGTTCGATGCGCCGCTTGTCCCCAGGTTGCCAGCGGGGATAATCTTCTCCCACATATAGAACTAAATCGGGGGCTGCTGCTTGTAGAGATGGTTGTTCGATAAGACAACGCCCCAAGGATGCAAAGGGTTGTCCAGCCTGCTGACTGAACCAGACAAACAACATCATCGTGAATAGATCACAAAACCCCGCATGTTCAATCCCTTCACCACTCATTTCTTCTACCCATAACCGTTGACCATCAAAGAACACTCGCGATCGCTCGGCTTCTGTACACCGATCGCGAGTGGTCAGGTAATCTGCCCAGGTGGCTTGTCCGGGAGCGATTGATGAGGGTGTGGTGATGGGAATTGTTGGATGCATGAACGTTTGCAACTCACCTTGTAGCGCATTCACTTTCAGAGAACTAGTTCTATCGTAGCTCATCAAAAATCCCCCGATCGCTTGAGCACCCAGGCTCCAACCATCGGAGGATAATCCATGAAACCCGCTACCAGCAGGTCGAACCGTGACAAAAACTAGTTATAAAAACCAGCCGTAACTGTGTAGCCCTTTCCCCAGCAGATTCACCCCCAGGTAGCAAACCCACACCACCACGAAGCCCAGGGCCGCTAAAATGGCGGGACGCTTGCCTTGCCAACCGCGTGTAATCCGAGAATGCAAATAGGCTGCAAACACCAACCAGGTAATCAAAGCCCAGGTTTCTTTGGGATCCCAGCTCCAGTAGGAACCCCAAGCTTCGTTGGCCCACACTCCACCGGAAATAATCCCGATCGTCAGTAAGGGAAAGCCCAGCCCAATAATGCGATAGCTGATGTTATCCAGGGTATCTGCCAAACTCAAACGCTGCGGCGATAGGAAGGCAGGAGAAGTCGTGGTTTCAGTGGAGCTGGATGCGATCGGGGGATTCAATTTTTCCAACACCGCCACATCCCCGACGCTGGTCATCACGCTAGCGGCCACCGGAGAGACAACTGCTTCAGCCCCAGTTGCGACCCCAGTTGCGACCCCAGTTGCGACCCCAGTGGTTTCGCCTGTCCGCTTCAGACGATAGGCCCCAGTGCCCACAGAACTGCCCCGCAGCTCCACATTTTGACCTCTGGTGACGATGAGAAAGGCGATCGCCAGAACCGCACCCACCATCAATGTGGCATAGCTAAACATCATGACGCTGACATGCATCATCAGCCAGTTAGACTTCAGCGCAGGCACCAAGGGAGCTGATTGTTGCATTTCATCGGAAAGCGTCAGGGCTGCAAAGGCGGTAATGCCCAGTGCGACCGGAGCGGTTACCGCCCCCACCCACCGACTCTGACTCATCTGCTCTGCCACCAAATGCATGGTGGTAATCCCCCAGGTCAGGAAAAACAGAGACTCATACAGGTTACTGAGGGGAAAATAGCCCGCCTCTAACCATCTAGCCCCTAGTAAAGCGGCGATCGTCAAGTTGGCGATCGCCATGCCTGTGGTGCCCAAAGTTGCTAAGGCTGGCAAACCTGGGAAAGCCACCCCCACCCAATAGACCATGAGTGTGATGAACAAGACTGCAAAGGCTGCATTATCCAACAGTCCCTGGAGTGCGACCAAATTCATGATCTGTTCCCTCAAATTGATAATCTCAAAGCTGACCTATTCCAGAATCCCGCTCTGGAACAGGCTTTAAGCACCCCGGTTGAGAGCGATTTCCACCTGGCGGAATTCATCTTCCAACCGTTTCTTCATCTTGTCTGGCACAGGACGATTGGGGTAGGAACTGTAATGCCCTGCTAGCGAGTTCAGAGCCGTGCGGATGGTGGTATAGGAATTGAGCTTCAAGACGGAAGAGCGACGACGATAGCGTGCCGCGAAGTCATTGATTTTCTGACGAGCTTCTGTGGTTAATGCAGCCCGATTGGGGTCATCCTTCTCGGCATTCATGGCTTGTCGCATGACCGTGATGACCGTGAGAGCATCATCCCGATAGGTGCCAGTGAGGCTATCCGCTGCCGCAATTCCGGGCAGTCCAATCCAGCTCATTACCATCACCAAAACGATCGCCCAGAGGCGAGACAGATAGCGCTTCATAAGCAAATTTAGCCGAACGTGAATAAGGTCATTAAAAATTGCAGCTTTTCTATCCTACCTTGATTCGGACCATCCCAGCTTTAGCCCAGTCCATCCTGCATTCTCTTGACCCCGTCCCTCTTAGCCCTGCAGTACCGATTCGCCCTGGGTTAAGGGTGGCAGATGGCTTGTCTCAGCAATAATGCGATCGCGTCCGGCTTTTTTGGCTTGATATAGCAGTTGATCCGTCACTTCCAATAAGGCCATTGGGGTACTTTGCAGAGTCGGAATCGTACAAACCAGTCCCATACTCATGGTCACAACGTCACTCACTTGAGAGCGCTCATGGGGAATTTGGCGCTGGTTTAGTGTGGTGCGCATCATATTAGCAATTTCCTCAGCCCCGGCGATCGGTGTATTAGGCAGGATCACCGCAAACTCTTCCCCCCCGTAGCGAGCCACTAAATCGGTGGGCCGTTTGAGGACCGATCGCAGCACTGCCGCCACCTGAGTCAGACAATCATCCCCGGCAGGATGCCCATAGCAGTCGTTATAGAACTTAAAAAAGTCAATATCTATCAGGATCAGAGAGAGGGGGGTTTGTTCCCGCATCATACGCCACCACTCTTGCTCTAGATACTCATTGAAATAGCGACGATTCGCCACCTGGGTTAATTCATCCATGCGAGCCAACCGTTCCAGAGCGCGATTGGCCGTCTCGACCTTCAAACGGGCTTGTTCTAAAGCCACATTTTTTTCTAGCAATTCCTGGGTTCGGGCTTGCACTTTTTGTTCCAGAAGTTGATTGGTCTGCTGGATCGCTTGCCAGGCCCAATGGCGATGACTCAGCAACCCTGTTCCCAAGCAGGCAAGGGTGGGCGAAACCACAACCATCCACCAACCGAGCAGGAAGACCCCATAGGTCACACTCAATAGCAGACCCAGGAGAATTGGAATGAGCAGTAGCCCCCAACGGCGCGAATGACACCACCACCCTAAGGCAATACCGACGATCGCCCAGATGAATGTCCAAAGCGCGGCGATCTCAAACGACATCGCTTGCAGTACCGGACGACCTTCTAGCGCACTGGTAATGATTTGAGCCGTCACATTGGCATGAATTTCAACTCCAGCCCAGGTGCTACTGCTGTCGGTGGTGTAGGGAGTATAGAAGCGATCGCTCCAGACACTTTCCGCCTTCACGCCAATCAACACAATTTTATCCTTGAGGGCTTGGGCAGGAATGCGATCGTCCATCAGATCCCGGTAGCTAAAGTTGGGCACCTCCTCCGCCAGCCGCAAAAAGTTGGAAAGGGTTTGATAGCCCCCTGTATCAGCACGAACGTAGCCCCCAGCATTAGCCGCTAATCGACAAAAGGTGGCTTTGCCGAGGCGAGTGCAAGGAGAGGATGCCTGGCCTGAAATCCAATGGAATGACGACAGGTCTTGTGAACCAATTTCCTGGGGAGTAAGACCTTGTTGCTGGAGGTATAGCAAAGCCAGCTTGACTCCCAATGCGGGAATATTTTGTCCTTGTTCCCCCACCGAAAGAAGATTCCGGCGAATTTTGCCATCCCCATCCACAATCACGTCATTCAATCCCACCTGACCCCGATCGCGCAGAATGGGAGGCGGTGCTACGCCTGGGTTATGGTGATTGCCCACATTTTTTTGAATGCCAATCAGATTCGGGGTGGTGTTAAACAACTGACGCAACTGCGCATGACCCGGTTCGATCGGCAGATCCCGGTAAATATCTAAACCGATCGCCAGGGGGCGCTCCTGCTTGATCCGCTGCAGTAAATCCGTGAGTTGCTGATCCGACAAAGGCCATTGTTTCAGGGATTGAATATCTGCCTCTGTGATTGTGATCAGCGCGATCGGCACCTGGCGATATTCTGCGGGTCGTAAGCGA
>JAYKGX010000141.1:0-26626 GCA_035285565.1 Synechococcales cyanobacterium | reverse complement strand
ATCGGGAATGCGTTGCTGTAATTGATCCATGAAAGAGAAATACATGCGGGCTGGAATCCGTTGGTTGGCTGGATCAGTCCTCTTGTCTGCCCTAGCGGGGGTGGGTTATTGGGGTTATCTTCAGGTTGCACCCAAACAGGATGGGGCGATCGCGGTGCAATTGATTCCAGTGACCCGAGGTGATGTGGAAGTAACGATTACGGAAGCGGGGGCGATTGAACTGGGTGGGCAGCGCACCTTCAAAGCCCCTCGGGATCTGACCGTTGAACAGGTGTTGGTCAAGGAACGACAGCAGGTTCCCGCCGGAACCACGCTCTTAGTGTTGCGCGATCGCGAATCTCAACAAGGCTATCAAGATCAACGCATCGAACATCAAAAAAATGAGGATTCTCTCAACCGACGACAGGAAGTTGTTCAGGAAAAACGCCAAAAATTGCAGCAAGCAGAAGCCCGCTATCGTCAGCAACAACAGGATTTTCAGCAGGGACGAACACCTGAATTTGAAAAACTGCGTACTGCCGAAAAACGCCTGAAAGAATCGAAAGAATTACTCGATCGCGGCATTATTTCCGAGGATGATTTTCAAACCGATCGAGAACGGGTGAGCGATGCCCAGGTAACGATTCAAAAATTAGCCGAACAGATTCGCAGTGAACAAGACAAGGTCGATGAAGTGCGATCGCAAGTCAAAGAAGCGGAATTGGAACTCCGAAAAGCCAACCTAGATATTCAACGCAGCCGAGAAAAGTTAAAAGAAATTCAGAAACGGCTTGGGGATAATCTCTTGCGAGCAACGAGTAACAGTATTGTTTTAAAAATTGAAGTTAAGCCGGGGGATGGTGTGAAAACAGAGGGACGATTACTAACGGTGGGTGATCCTAATCAAGAAATTGTCAATTTGCAAATTTCCACCTTGAATGCGACTAAGGTTCGGCTGAATCAGGTCGCGAGGGTCAGTTTGATTGGTCCTAATCCAAAAGTTTTTCTCGGGCGGATTACTAGTCTCTCCCCCCAGGCAACCTCTGACTCAGACGGGGGCAGATCGCGATCGAGCAGCGGACAGGCTAAAGTGGATGCCAAAATTCAGCTCGATCGTCCCAGCCAGACCTTGATTCCTGGTGGACAGGTGAGTGTGGAAGTGATTTTAGACCAACGCAAACAGGTGTTGACCCTTCCCCTAGAATTGGTGCAAACAGAAGACTCGACCTTTGTCTGGGTACGGGATGAACAGGGACGCGCCAAAAAGCGATCGATCACCCTCGGGCTACAGGGCTTGACGGCAGCGGAAGTGAAATCTGGTGTGAAGGAAGGGGATTCGGTGGTACAAGTGCCAGCCAACCAGACTCTCACGGAGGGAACCCCTCTGCGGATTGATGAGAATCCTAGCTCTCCGATGCCTAATCTCCCGAATTCGCTAAAATAAGGCACTATACTCAATCAATTCATCATTGCATCAACCTGGGATGGGCATTCCACTCTTTGACCTCCTAAATTTGACCACAAAGTCTCTGACTGCCAACTGGGTGCGATCGGGGTTGACCCTGCTGGGAGTGTTTATGGGTGTGGGGGCTGTGAGTACGACCTTAAATATTGCGGATATTGCTGATGCAGTGATTGAAGAGCAGTTAGCCCAGCGGGATAAGCCGTTTTTAGTGCCGTACCTGTTTGGCGATGAATTAGAAGATAATCGTCTGGGGGCAAAGGATCAGCAATACCTAAAGCGAATGGTGCCTCGGATTCGATCGATTAGTTCCGTCACGATGGTAGATTATGGGGCTACTTTGCAGTACCGCGATCGCCAAGCTGCTGAGGTGCAAATGTTTGGAGTTTCAGAAAATTATGTAGAAACCACAGGACGGCGAATCCTAACAGGACGTTTTTTTAGTAACGCTGATTATCAACAATATCGAGCCGTGGCGATCGTGGATCAAAAACTGGCACAAACCCTGTTTCGGAAGGAATCTCCCATCAATCAGGCCATTTTTTCTAATAGTTTGCGGTTTGTGATCATTGGCGTGGTGGAAGCAAAACCCGGTGGCGAGATGGGGCAAAGCGGCGGAACATTATGGATGCCAACGACCTATGCTAACAGCATTTCTGGCGGCTTTAATTTCAGCAGCCTGCAAATTAGTGCCTTTGATTTAGAAGAGATTCCTCTACTGACAGAACAAACCAAACAAGCCTTATCACGGCTCTATCCCAAGGCAACGGTGGAAGCCTATGACAATACCAGTGATTTGCTGGCCCAACGCAAAACCCAACGCTTAGCAGCCAATGCTTTGTCGATCGTGGGCTTGGTGGCTCTGGCGATCGGGGGAGTTGGTATTGCCAATATCACGATCGCTGCCGTGTTGGAACGGACGAAGGAAATAGGGATTCGCCGTGCCATTGGAGCAACTCGGCTGGAAATTATGGTGCAATTTATTTTAGAAGCGGTTATTTTAAGTCTTTTGGGGGGAGCGATCGCCATTGCCACGGTTCATTTTGCCACGCAACTGGTGACGACAACGCTGTTCCCTGCCCCCTATCGGTTTTCTCAACGCAGTACTGCTTTGGCCATGGGAGCGGCGATCGCGGTGGGAGTGGGATCGAGTTTTTTGCCAGCCCTGCGGGCAACTCGGGTTGATATTATTGCAGCGTTACGGAGTGATTAGGAGCAAGGATGCCACGGGAGGCAGGAATCATGAGTTGGAAGTGCCAATCTTTCTGGACTGGGGTTCTGGTATTCAGTTGCCTTCTGGGGATACAGCCTGTATTGGCTAGCCCAACCCCTGCCAGCCCAACCGGTACTAGCCCAACCACTAGCCCAACCGTTACTAGCCCAACCGGCGATCGCAAGGTGTTAGAACTGTCTCTCTCAGATGCGATACAACTTGTTTTACAACAAAATCGGGATATTAAAAATGCCAATCTCGATCGTCTAGTTCAACGTCTGGATCTATGGGAAGCCGAAGGCAAATTCCAACCCAAAATTACGCCCCGTCTCTCGGTGGGAGTGGATCAGCAGTTGTCTAGCAGTCCAGAGTTTTCCCTGACTTCCTCTAACAATGCACCCACCAACCTGACGAATGCTTCTGGTAGCACTGGAATCAATCCAACCCTGGTTTCAACCGTCAGCAATGTCGGTGGGTCAGTGGGGAATGGACAAAGTGGGGACGATCGCACCCGTTGGAACCGCGCAGCTCAGGTCACGGGCACCCTGCTCACCCCGATCGGCACCCAAATTTCCCTGACGGTGGATGCGATTACGGATCCCACCCTCAGCCTCAGTGTGACTCAGCCTCTGCTACGGGGTGCGGGTTTGAAAGCGAATCAGGCTTCGGTCAATATTGCACGGGTGGGCGATCGCCGTAATGCTCTAGCCCTACAGCAGCTTTTGATTGATAAAGTGACGGAAACGATCGTTGCCTATCGGGCAGTGATCAAGGCTCGGGAATCTTTGAGAATTCAGGGGATTGCGATTGCCAGCAAACGTCGTCAGTTGGAAGTGACCCAAGCGCTTGTGCAGGTGGGGCGCAAACCCAAGGCGGATCTGATTGATGCAGAAAAGACCGTGGCCGATAGCGATCGAACCTTATTGGTAGAACAAAATAATCTAGCCCAGGCGGTTTCTAATCTGTTGCGCTTATTAGAAGCTGATCAAGCCTTACAACTCGTGATTCCCCAACGAGAGATTGATGCCCTGGTGAGTGCGGAGCTGCCCCAAATGAACCGATCGCCTGCCGAACTACTACAACTTGCATACCAACAACGGATTGACTACCTGCAGAGCCAACTGGATCTGGAAACAGAACAGCTCAACGGACGGATTGTCCAGAATAATCAACTCTGGAATCTGGATTTGAAAAGCGAAACTCGTTTAGGGAGCCAATCCAGTACTTCGGGAACGGTTGTGGTCACCCATACGTTTGGCGATCGCAACCGGGATGCAGAATTGCCCAAACATCAGATCCGCCTCCAAAAGGCAAATAATCGCTTGGTGCAAGTTCGAGATACGATTCAACAGGAATTGAGCGATCGCTTGCGAGATCTGACTTCCAACCTCAGCCAGGTGACTGCGGCTCAACGGACTCGCGAATTTGCCGAACAGCAGTTTCGCATTGCCCAAGAACGGTTTAAAAGTCGAGGCAGCCAAACGACTATCTTTGAACTGATTCAAAAACAAGATGATCTGATCCTGGCGCAGAATAATGAACTCACGGCTAAGATTGATTATCTGAATGCGATCGCTAATCTGGAAAAGACTCTCGGTATCACCCTAGAAACCTGGCAAAGGCGATCGCCCTAAAATCTGTCCCTTGGTTTTTTGCGGCGATCGTCCCCCAAAATGAAACATCCCTATATTTCGCCAATTACGCCGCCCAACGTAACAACCTTGCAATAAATACCTATGAATCTTTGGAATCACCGTAACAGAACGATAGGTTTAGACTTTCGGGTTCACTCCTCACTATCCTAGGAACATCTGTCCGATCGGATTGTTGCCTCTTATCGCTTGGTTTCCCTTCATTGCAAATGCCCTATGGATGCCTCCTCATCGCGATCGCAGCTTAACTCGTTTAAAGGCATTGCTCTGTTTACGCCGGGAGGAGATGTGGTCTACTGTCTGGATCCGTACAAGCGGACACGCTGGCATCTTCATCTCTGTGCAGCCTTGCAGGATTGGCTCAAATTGCCAGAACCGCCACATTTTTTGGTGTCTTGCTTCACGGCTACGGTTGAATGCTGGCAAGATCCCGCAACCCAAGAAACCCATACGATCGCTGAAGCTTCGCCGATGGTTTTTCAGTACCGTGCGTTGCTGAATCAGTTGTTTAATCTAGGAGAACAACCTTGGCAGTTGGGAGCGATCAATTCCGATCTGTGCAATCCCCACTTGTTGATGACCTATCGCCAGCAATTTCCCCAACTTTGGCAATGTCACAGTCTTCTGCTCCGGGTAGACCATGCGAGTGAAATGGTGTTGCCAGAGGCGCTTCCCCACCCCACGATCGAGCCAAATCTCTCAGAAAGTTTAGTGTTACGTCTGTTTGTCTCTAGCTACAGCCCTGCCACACAACGTATTCTGCACAATCTCCATCAAGTCCTAGAGCAAAATTTGAACTTACCCTATACGCTCAAGGTTGTAGATATCTCTAAGTCGCCAGAGCAGGCGGAAATTGACCAAATTACGGCAACCCCAGCCCTGGTTAGGATTTATCCGAAGCCAGTGCGCAAAATTGTAGGAGAGTTGGATCAGTTCGATCGCGTTCTCCATCTGTTATCCAACTGAGGGATTAGGCAATGATTGGGCAGTCGCAATTTGTGAATCTAACTGTTCATGCGGATGAAAGGACTTGAACCTTCACTTCGTGAGAAACCAGAACCTAAATCTGGCGCGTCTACCAATTCCGCCACATCCGCGTAGCAACTCTAGCCAGTATAGCAAACCTGAGGGCGATCGAGACGGGGCGCTCCGGAAATTTTTCTCGACCCTCCGGTTGCCCAGCCCCGATCCCCAAGGTTGCAAAAACTGTAAACCTGGCGTAACGAAAATCTACGATAGACTGCCGAGACTGAGGGGTACCAAATTGCCTTCCACCGTAAGCCCCAGGAGCATGTCTTCGCCTGTGCGGATAAGTTTGCCTGAAAGGGAACAATGCTCGTCCCGTTCTGCGATCGCATTGAGAGTCGCCCGAATATCTGAAGCGCTGACATCGGGTAGAAGATCGTGGGAGCGTTGCTGCACATAGTTCCACAAAATATCTCGGATGAGTGCTTGATAGCCCTGATTGCCAGAGATGGCTTTCAATCGTTCCTTGAGTTCTCGTTCTAGACGAATGCTGGTGACTTCCATTTCAGTGGTGGAAATTCGGGTTAAAGCTTGCATGGTCTGCCTCCTAAGAAAAAACTAGACAAGGGTGTATTACGAGTGTAGTATTTTAATTGTAATCTGTCGAAGTCTGATACTACAATTTTCCTAGGAACTGCTACGGTCAAACCGATCACCAACGAACCTTTCACCTCATTAGCACCCTTTGATAGTCAACTGAACTCCGCTTCCCAGTTCCCTGAGGCGGATTTTTCTTTCGCAATACACTTTTGAACGTTTGAACGAGGGTTGACGGTGTTTCACCTGTCACAAAACGGCTGCGGAATTGCACAAGAAGACAAGAACACAGGAACATCATGTTAAAAATCACCTACAGCGAGACGGGGATTTACTTGGAACGCCTGTCCTATAGCTTGGAAGAACTCGTCAGTTTACGGGTTATGTTAGCCCTGCGTCTGGGTCAAAATTTGCTGATCCAACCCGGAACGGCGACCCTCCTGTTGCCGATCGCCACTCGCCGGATTCTGTTGTCTTTGATTCAAGAAACCGCGATCGCCATTACGCCTTGTGATGCTGAATTTTTGGAAGTGGAGTTGCGGGGCAGTTGGATGGCGCAGGATGGGGAACGGCAGGATGGAATTTTTGTGGCGGAAGTGGGCGATCGGGCGGAGTTGATTCTGCTAACCCTGTGGCGCGATGCCCTCGATCGACTGGCGTTGCCTCAGGGAAGTTGTCAAGAACGATTTCCCAGGTAGAGATACAGATAATAGGTCGCCATGGGAATTGCGGTCGCTAAGACCAGCAGCACAATCACCCAAACCGTGGCATTACTCTGCTCTGTCTCTTCCGGTGTGGCAAAGGTACTTTCCACATTCACCGTCTCCTTCATGTCCGGCGCACCCGGATCTGCCTTGCCAGATAGCACCGTTACCAGCCGTTCGTTGGCATCCAGCATGGATTGATTGTAGCGATTGCCAAACTTTAGGGGCACCAGCACCGTTTCCTTCGCTACACTCGTCGCGATCGCATCCGACATGACGGATTTCACAGCGGGTCCTGTGACAATTCCCGTATCATCCGTCTGGCTATCAATTAGGAGTAGTGTTGTTTTAGCTTGGTCAGATGGTTCCGGAAACCAGGCTTGGAATAATTTTTCTGTGAAGGATTGACTGGTTTCATCGTAGTCTAGCCCCCGTACCGTCACAATGTAGACCTCTTGTCCCACTTGACTCTGTAAATCCTTCAGGGAGCTATTAATTTGCCCTTCCGTGGATAGGCTCAAGATTGAGGCATTATCCACCACATGGGCTTCGGGTGCTGCGGGCAGATCGGATAGGTTCGTTGCGATCGCTGGCATTGCCCACAGTTGCCAGCAGCAGACCAAGGCGATCGCTAGGAGACGGCAACCACCCCGTCCCCCGGATCGGAGAAACGGAAAAAACTTCAAAGGAATTAGCCTCTGCAAGAAACTGGGGAGGAGCATTTGCATAGAAAAAGAAGAAGATGATGATAAGTCCTTTCAAAATATTACGTTTTTGGGGTCTTGGAAGCTAGCAATCTGGGATCGAAATTGCTACAAGTCGCGATAGAGTAGGGATCGAAGTTTTGAAGAGGAGTTGCACCATGGCACTTTCTGTTGGGATGCCTGCCCCCGCCTTTACCGCGCAAGATACCCACGGCAATACCGTCAGCCTATCCGACTTCGTGGGTAAAACCGTCGTTCTCTATTTCTATCCCAAAGACGATACCCCTGGTTGCACCAAAGAGGCTTGCAGCTTCCGCGATAGCTATGACCAGTACCTGAGCCAGGGGATTCCCGTTCTTGGGGTCAGCCGCGACGATAAGGCCTCTCACCAAGCCTTCACGGAGAAATTTAACCTCCCCTTCCCATTGCTGGCAGACACCGATGGGGCAATTACCAATGCCTATGATGTCGCCGGGGAACGCAATGGCTTCCATTATTCTCTACGGGTGACCTATGTGATTGGATCCGATGGGATGATCCAGCAGGTCTATGATGCGGTGCAAACGGAAACCCATGCCACAGATATTTTGGCAGCTTTAGGGGTTTAGTTCGGTTGACCTGTTGTCCAGCGACCTGTTGTCCAGCGACCTGTTGTCCAGCTACTCGCAACCGCAGGTCGTTGAGGGGCGATCGGTGAAGGTTTCAGTTGGGTAACCATCTCGTTTCCACCAGTCCAGTCCCCCATTAGTTCTTTGACCCGGAAGCCTAGCCTTGCCAAATGGAGCGCACCCTTCGTAGAGGCATTACAACCAATCCCATCACAGTAGGTCACGACCAAAGCCGTCTTGTCTAAGTGCTGGGTGGTTGCTTGGCTCATTTGGCGGTGCGGCAAATTGATGGCATTGGGCAAATGCTCTTTCTGATAGGCTTCCGGCGATCGGGCATCAATGACAATGATATTTTCACCAGCGGCGAGGGCAGTCTGCAGATCCCAGGAGTCCGTTTCAAATGCTAATTTTGTTGAATAGTGCTGGATGGCATCATTCATCGTCAATTGATCCATATGCATTCCTCCATCATTGCAGTCAAAGTTATTAATTGTCTATATAGCATTTATTATGTCTATAGTATTCATTTTCTTTTGTAATTAATAGTTCTTATGTAATAGTTCTTATGTAATGCTTCTAATGCTTCTCGGATAATTTTTCTGCTAAGTGTTCTTCATGCGATCGCTAGAAATTGCGTTCAAGAAGGCAGTGTTGAATTCAAAGGAGAGGACCGTCGGATGGGGTCAAACACGGTACATCGTTTAGCGGCTTTTACCCATAGCCCCAATGGCGGCAACCCAGCCGGAGTTTGGATTGGGTCTGCTTTGCCAGAACCTGCCATCATGCAACGCATCGCCGCTGAGGAGGGCTTTTCCGAAACAGCCTTTCTGGCACCCGAAACAGGGTTCGATCGCACCATTCGCTACTACAGCCCGCAACGGGAAATTCCCTTCTGTGGTCATGCAACGATCGCGGCAGGAGTATTGCTGGGGCGCAGTCAGGGTCAAGGGACCTATCAGTTATCAACGAGCGTAGGCATTGTTCCCGTTACCGTTGGCGATCGCGCTGGACAATATCACGCCTCCTTAACTTCCGTCGAACCCCAACAAAAGCCTGTTCCTCCAGAACTCCTCACAGCCATCCTAGCGGCGATCGGCTGGGAACTGGAAGATTTAGATCCCCAACTTTCCCCCATGCTGGCCTATGCTGGGTCTTGGCACCTGATTTTAGGCGTGAAAGAACTAGCTCAGCTCAATGCGCTCAATTATGAATTTGAAACACTCCAGCAATTGATGCTCAATGCAGAACTGATAACGTTACAGTTAATCTGGCAGGAATCAGAAACGATCTTTCATTCGCGCAATCCCTTCCCGATCGGTGGTGTGGTAGAAGATCCAGCCACGGGTTCCGCTGCTGCTGCTTTTGGGGGCTATCTCCGTGATGTGCAACAGATCTCCGTTCCCAAAACGATTCTGATCCGTCAGGGCGAAGCGATGGGTCGTCCGAGTCAGATTCAAGTGGAAATTCCGGCGATCGGGGGTATTGTCGTTACAGGGCAAGCGGTTTGGTTGGGTGAGCAGTAATGGTTGGGTCAACTGTTACACCGCGCCAGAAAGCAATGTAACCCTTAATATTACTAGCAGCTTGTTTCGGATCGGGATAATACCAAGCTGCATCTTTATTCACTTCACCATTCACCACAATGCTGTAGTAACTGGCAACCCCCTTCCAACCACAGGTCGTATGGGTTTCACTGGCTTGAAAATATTCAGCATTGATCGCATCCGGGGGAAAATATTGATTGCCCTCCACCACTTCACAGCGATCGCTCTCTGCCAACACTACACCATTCCAAATTGCCTTTGCCATGATACTTCCTAATTAAGATCGTTGTTCAGGTCATGATGTCAATGCGCTTTATCTTGATGCTATCACATTACATTCCTGACAGCTTCGCTTGCGGATCAAAATAGACCCTGGAACTGATCTGGGTCAATCCCTTGACTGTTGCAATATGCCTCAAACAGCCTGTGCCTAAAACATCATAAAGAGTCGAATCAAACCACCCACAACCCCCAGGAAACTTTGCCCGAAACTGGTTTTAGCCTTAGGAGGATTTTTAATAGCATCCACCGCTTTAGTCGCAGCATCTGCATTTTTAGCATCATTGCGTTGGGCAAAGAGTTGGGCTGATTTTTCCATATCTGCGATCGCCCCTTCCTTATCCCCCAATTGATGTTTTGCCGCACCCCTTGCCATCCATGCAGGAGCGTAATCGGGCTGGCGACTGAGGGATTGATTGAAATATTCGATCGCCTGTTCGTAGCTTTTCTCCTTACCAGCCTGCAGCCCCCATTGATAAAACTCATCCGCATTACCAATTTCCGGGGGGAGCGCGATCGCATCTCGCAGCAGCGCACCCGTCAGTTGAGCATTAGTAAGATTAGCTCCTGCGAGGTAAGCTTGCCGAAAGTCAACACTACTCAGATTAGCTCCGGTCAAGTTGACCCCAGTAAGATTCGCACCATGTAAACTAGCCCCTGCCAGATTTGCACCACTCAGATCTGCTCCCACCAGATTTGCTTGACTGAGATTAGCTCCTGCTAAATTGGCGCCCCGCAGGTCTGCCCCCTGTAACCGCGCCAGCACCAACCCTGCCCCTGCTAAATTACAGCCCGAACATTGCTTCGTTGCCAAGAGTTGACGAGTTTGCTCCAGATTTTCTGCCAGCGCCGGAGCGATCGATCCACCTAAGCCAGCAGTAGAACCAAGGGACAGAGCGATCGCGGTGAGACCAGGGATCAATTTCATAGGACAGATGAGCTGTGAAGGATTATGCGAGAGATCGAACACCCTATGATACGTTAGGGGAAGCAGAATGCAGCGTTTTTTCCCAACGGGTTACATCGCAATAGCAAGGCAGTGACAATGGCAAACAAGCAAAAGTTCCCCCATCTTCTGGGATCCAAATGGACAGCCAGAGAAGCCACCTTTAGCTGGCGACACTTCCAGGTCGTGAATCGCAAAAACGAAGGCAACTGGGTCTTTGCCGAACTAGAAGCCTCCTGCGACAAATCCGTACGATTTTGGATCAACGCCCAAGTTCTACGCGATCGTCGTCGGTGGCATCCCGGTTGGAAAACCCTAGAAGAATTAACCCCCCCCAACCCGCCCGCCCCGTAGGGGCGTGCATCCCACGCCCAACCCCCATCGCCCCCCCCGATCGCCCTCACAAACCAACCCCCATCGCATCCCCCGATCGCCCTGGTCCCCCCAACCCCGATCGCTCCCCAACCCCCTAATGGGATTACCCCCGATCGCCCGCCAAGATTGCCCCAACAACAACAGTAGGAACCTTCATATTTATTTTGTTCAAACATGAAATTCCAATGAACTCTCAGTACTCCTACTAGACTATTTCGCTGGATGGGGAGACACTGCTATCAGAGTAGAAGCACGGAGTTAGCAAGTCATTCAGAAAACAGATGACTCCGGGCAACTAGGTATTCTGCTCCCCCGCATCTGACCTACCCCATTGATTTTGTTTTGCGATCGCCTTTGACTGCCGAGCGGTGTTTTCACCAAGTTGGGCTAGAAATGGCATTAATCATTCTGTTGTGATGACGATCGTCTACTGTCGATCTCGTTTTGCAATGCAGTTTTAAATCAGAAAAGCATTGCAATATTTATGGGAATTGGATCTGATAGCGATCGAACTTCAGGGAGACTCCTACCATTCATCTTTACTATTAGGAGTAACTATTTCAATGAAACTCAAGTTGCAATTAATTCACACTGCAATTGGCTGCTCCATTTGCTTTGGCTTCGTGATGCCATCTTATGCAGCTACTATCTCCCATGCTCCTACTGATGCATCCCCTGCTGTTGTGACATCTCCACCCTTTGGTCAGTTAGCTTCAGGTGGAACTGTAGGGACTTCTTTCATTAACTTTGGCGTTGATTATACCTATGGTGGTGTTGAAGGGATTTTCAATGATCCTCCTCTTGCCTTTGGTGGTGTGAATGCTAGCAACATTTTAGATTTGCGGTCTCCAATAGACGGTCGGATCGTTCTACCCGGAACAACGACTCAAGGTTTAACAAGTTTGATTTCTGTCAATGCTGGAAGTTCAGACCTCGGAACCCTGCTACTGGAAGCATTTGATATCGGAGGCAATTTGCTCGCTTCTGCAATCAACTCTCAATCTGGCGTTAGCACAATGACTATCGATCGGAGTGGAGTATTCGATATTGCTTTTTTCAAAGTTTCTACTAATGGGGATACTTTTGGTGTGCAACAGGTTACATTGGAGCAACCAATTTCTAATGCTATCCCGACCCCTGCACTCCTGCCCGGTCTGATTGGCTTGGGAGTCGGTGTAATGCGCAAGCGGAAGGGACAAGCTGCCTAATTCACGGTAAATCACGACGCTTGGCTTAACCGTTTGCTACCTTTTGGTTTGAAGTCCCCCTGATTTCTAGCGCAGCGGTGCGTTAGCACGGAGATTTAGGGGGATCAGAACCTGGGGTGATGAGGCGTTGATTTAGTATGAGTGAACCGTTGGGCTTAACCCTTGGGTTTGATCAGGAAGGCATTATTTTGGATCTTGACTTCATAGCGCTTCAGCGGCAATTGGGCAGGTCCTTTCAACACCTTGCCCTCTGGACTATATTCCGCCTCATGGCAAGGGCAAACAAACACCTGCTTTTTAGCATCCCAGTTAACCACACAATTTTTATGCGTGCAAAATGGACTAACCCCAATCAACTTTCCCTTATTCCGCACAATCAACACCTGATCGGTCAACACCTTGCCCTGCTTATCTAAAATGCTGCTGGGACCCACCACCGTTTGAAAGCCATCAGCCGTTTTTTGTGCCTGAGCAGCCCGCCCCAGACCGATCGCCCCCAAAGCAGACGAAATCCCCGATGCAATCATTAACAACCGGCGGCGGGAAAAAGGATTCAAGGGCATGGTCTCAACCTCTCCTAGGCTAACATGGCTCATCCTAGCGCTCGCGATCGCCCTACCTCAGTATCTTCAGTAAAACTTAACAGCCAGCGGTGAAACTGATTATCGCAATCCCGCAAAATGTTCCCGCAGCAATTCATGGATAAAACGATAGCGTCCTCCAATTTGTTGCAAAAACCGGAGATCATGGGCATAGCGCAAAAACTGAGCATAATTCCAAGGCATCACCCCACTGCGCCAAAGCAACAGCCGCAACACCAAATGCTGAATGCAAGGCAACCCCCCCGAAAACAACGAAGAAAATAAGCCACAGCCAATCCCCAACCAAACCGCTGCATTCCAATCAATTTGCCGAGTCGCCAGAAACAGCGCGATCGCCGCTAACACAGTTCCCAATCCTGTGCCGATCGACAGCATCATAATGGCATTGCGCAGAGATTCTTTCATACCTTGATTCGGATGATTACTGGTTTTAATATCAGCTCGCAGCCCAGAAACAAACCCAATCAGACAACCATAACTCCCCGCAAATGACAACGACCAAGAAATCGCCTCTGACCACATTTGGCGAAATACAAAGTAAATGGCTAAAACCACTCCCAAATGCAAGCCGATCGTCAGTCCAGTAATCAATCCCGTTTTTGCCTTTGCCATCGACCAGCCCAGCTTCACAGGCTCAATTTCTTCATTGTCCAAAATATCAGCAACTAGGCGAAATCCAGGGATCTTAGCTAAGCGGTGATTCAGATCTTCCCGATTGTAAACACCATAGCAAAAGCCAAATAGAAATGCGATCGCTAAGCCCAATTGGATCTCTGGCAGAGAAAACGACAATTGATTCATCACCAAGCCCACCCCAACCAGACAAAGCACCCCAATCATCAGCCCACAGAGCATCCGATAGCGCACCCGTTGCTGCCGATCGCCCAGCCAACTGGGTTGCAACCGTTCAATCAGCAATTCTGGTTTAGATTGCATTTTCAATTGCAGCGCCAACCAAGACAAATAATGCCGCGTTTTCTGGCGAGAAGGAACTTTTCCAGGCGGATAGGATTGATTTAACTTAGCTTGCTGAAAGCGTTGCTCAATATAAACATCAAATAATTCCTGAATGGTTTTAATTTCCCGCCCTTCATAAACAGCTACCATCATCGTCAGCAATAACGGCGATCGGGCTAATTCCCGCAGAGCCGGTTCCCGCGCCAAACTATCCCATAGGGTGATTCGCTTCACTTGTTTGAGGTATTGCTGAATTTGGGCATCGGTCAAGGGTTTGAGATAAATTGCGCCATTTAACGCGGTTAACTTCATCCCAGCAGCTTTGTACTCTTCCTCGCGACAGCAGACCACACAATGGGGATAGGCCGTACTCACGAGAAATTCATTAATTGCCTGGGTACAACGCGCCTGCCGCACCAGCCCCAATTCATTCAAACCATCCAGCAACACAATTAACTGTTCATCCTGTAACCATTGCTGACTGACCGCTGTGGGCACATTGTAAACCTTGCGCAACTGTCGCACAATCCAATCGTGAATCGACAGACGATCGTCCTTCCAAGCCGAGAGTTCTAAAATCACGGGAATGGGTTGACCAGCCTCTTGCTCTGCCCGCTCTAACAATGCTGCAGCAAACTTAAGCAACTCCGTCGTTTTTCCAGAACCGGGATTGCCTAAAATTAACAGCTTGCCATCAATATCAATTTGGTTGTAGATCTCAAAAATGCTACGATTGCTGCCGATCGCCACACCGGGTTGATTGCCAACCTGCAAAACGCGTTCTAATTTCGATTCGGGTTCTGGCGCTAGGGGTAAGAGTTGAGCGCGATCGACCTGTTGGGGTTGTTCCTGCACCATCATGTCAATCATCACCAGGTTATGCAAGGAATCCCGTTGCCGTCGGGCCAGTTCACTCTTCAGCACCCGTAGCAGTTTTTTGCGATTTTCCTGGGTGTTGATGATGGTCTGGGGTTTCGTAGGGGGACGCAGCAAACCCACCAGTTTTTGTATCCCTTCCAACAACTTTTGCAACGCCTCCGTCTGACTGGAGAGAAAGGTAATCGCACTGGAAAAGGCAACAAACAGCCCAACGATCGCCCCGACCTCTGGACTTTTCAACCATTGATGAATCGCATCTAGCCAGGGTAGGCGAAGTTGCCCGATTAGTGCATATAAACCATTTGCTGTGGGCAGCCAATTCCCGAGATGACCGCCCAACCCGGCGATCGCCCCTTGGAGATTAGCCATTACACAACTCAACGGTTCCATTTCATTGCTCCATCTCGATGCTGCACAAGATCCCTGCTGATATTCTACAAGTGCGGATTCCCGAATTCCTAACTCTGGGCGATGGCAAGGAATGCGATCGCGCCCTCTGCCTCTGGGACTGTTTACCGTCGGGACTGTTGCATTCTACGCGAGGTCCCACCTTCTGGCTCACGAATTCTTCTGCTTCATTCATTCTAGTCAGATGCGATCGGCAATTAGTTCCCAAAAAGAAGGTTGCCACGGAGCCAGTTCAGTCACGCTTGCCTACAAATGCAATGATTAATGGGCGACGTGGGATAACACCTAGCACGGCATTGAGATTAGCCAAGTTTTTTGGGATGTCTGCGGACTTCTGGATGAATCTTCAGTTGCGCTGGGATTTATATTCTGTTGAACAAGATGAGCAAGACATTCTCAACAGGATTCGTCAACATCAATCGGCTGAATGCTGAACTGACGCATGACAAGGAACGCTACAATAAAGCTGTTTCAGTCAAGCTAGTGCAGGTACCCTACACCTTTCCATGCCCTCACCCTTACCCGGCATGAATCCCTTCCTGGAAACCCCAGAGCTATGGTCAGAATTCCATAGCCGAATGATTGTTGCGATCGCTGATGCCCTAGACGAAACCCTCAGTCGTGATTACCGCGTAGCAGTAGAGAAGCGGGTCTATCTGGATCAGGGTGATGAGACCGTTTTAATTGGTATACCAGACGTATCAGTCATAGCTCCGCAAAGTGCGATAATAGCCTCCACTGCGGTTGTGGATGTGCCGATCACGGTGGAAATCCCCTTGGAAGAAGAAGTCCAAGAGCGGTATTTAGAAATCCGGGAAGTCGCAACAGGGCGAGTGGTCACGGTCATTGAACTGCTATCCCCAAAGAATAAACGTTCCAAAGTAGGACGAGAAGCCTATTTACAAAAACGTCGTCAGATCATGATGAGCCAGACGCATTTAGTCGAGATTGATTTATTGCGCGGTGGAGAAGCACTACCCATGACAGGCGCGATCTCATCCCATTATCGAATTTTAATCAGCACTAGCCAAAAGCGACCTAAAGCCCAGTTATATGCGTTTAATTTGCGTCAGCCCATTCCTGCGATCGCTGTACCACTAAATGGTGATGCCACAGTTTTGCTAGACCTACAGCCCTTATTGCATCGAATCTACGATAAGGCACGCTTTGAATTAGCAATTGATTATCAGCAGCCATTATCACCGAAGTTATCAGAAGAAGATGCGACCTGGATTCTGGAGTTGGTTCAATTGTGAACTCCCCCCCTCCCCCCCTCTCCCCCTCCCAAAACTCAGTTGCCAATTTTGTAAATAAATGTTAAAGTGTGTAAACAAGCGTATCATTCAACCGCTTGACCTAACCCGATCGAACCCCCCATCTCTCACCCTTTAAGGAGTATCTTGTCATGGCAAATAACGCACCGAAAGCAGGCTTTACCGTCTTCGCTGAAACCTGGAATGGTCGTTTGGCAATGCTCGGTTTGGCGATTGGTTTTGCAACGGAATTGTTGACAGGTCGTGGCATCCTAGCTCAATTAGGTCTGATGTAATTGACTGGGACTGACTGGAATTGACTGGAATTGACTCCAGTTTAGTTTTATCAGGCTTGGAAAGAACTCTTCGAGGGTTTTACTGAGTTGTTTTCACTGGATTACTAAATATGAAGCACCTGGGGCAACTGCTCCGGGTTTTTTGTTGAAATTGTTATATTCTCTGACAAATTAAAACCCCATCATTGGAGCTAAAAAGCCTTCCTCTGATAGGGCGGGAGACGCAGTTAGGAGGTATCTTATCTACTTTCCACAGTAGCGAAGAAATAAGAAAGGTCTCTAAGTCTTAACAAGTTCTTAAGGGCAAGCGCTATGGGGATCCACGTCACCTCAGCGGCAATCTTGGGGTCCGCTTTGCAGGCTAGAATGGAGTTGGTTCTTCTGTCGGGGGCGGGATCATGCAGATTCAACAATTTCTCCATGCCGCGATCGTCGTTTCTGACCTGGGGCGATCGGAACAATTTTATGGCACAGTCCTAGGTTTAACTAAGGTTGAACGGAATCTGAAATTTCCGGGTGCCTGGTATGAAATTGGCGGAATGCAAATTCATCTGATTGCCAATCAGGAATTTGTAGCGCTGGAGCCGATCGCGGAAAAGTGGGGTAGAAATCGGCATCTTGCCTTTCGTGTCGCAGATTTAGTAACGGTAAGGCAAACGCTAGAGCAGCATGGCTATGAATACCAAATGAGTGCATCTGGCAGACCCGCTTTATTTGTGCAAGATCCTGATGGTAATATCCTGGAGCTAGGAGAAGGCTAGAATGCGGCTGCTGGCTTATCTGTATAGTGATCCCTTGCTGGAACCTACCCCCGATCCAACACTTTGGGGCTGGGAATGCGATCGCATCTATCAAGATTTAGCGAGTCAAACCATCTATAAGCCCCTCGATAAAATCAAAAAATCAGGGTCAGGCGATATCGCATCGGGCGAATTAATCCAATGCCACAATCGACCTCAATTGCAACAACTTCTACGGGATTGCCAACAGGAACGCGATCGCCAAATGGAATCGGCTCATTATTTGCTGGTACGGCGGTTAGAGGAATTAGGAGATTCTGTCCAAGAAGTGAGCGATCGGGTGGCGGCGCTGGAAGCCTTGGGCATTCGGTTGATTTTAGTCGAACAGACTGATCCCGTGGATCCTGGAAAGAGTCCTCTTCCGACAAATCTCATTCCAGCCAGTGCCATTCCAGCAGCAGATGTGCGGGCAGATATGTTGCGCCTCATTCAGGAAATTCAAACCCAGCAACGGAGTCGGCGGATTCGGCAGGGTCATGCGCGCAATCGGGTCAAAGCCATTCCCCCTCCCGGCAAGGCTCCCTATGGGTATCGGCGAGGTCGCAATCGCTATGTGGTCGATCGCAGTACGGCTCTGGTGGTGAAGGAATTTTTTGAACAATTTCTGTTGTTTGGCTCCTTGCGAGGGGCCGTGCGGCATATTGCTAAAAAATATGGAAAACGGATTTCTCCTTCCACCGGGCAGCGATGGTTAACCAGTCCCGTCTATCGTGGTGCGTTGGAATACAAGGGGGGAGAGACCATTGCAGAAACCCATGAAGCAATTTTGTCCAGTGATGAGGCGGCCCAGGTGGATCGGCTCCTGCGGCGAAATCGGCGGTTACCCAGTCGGTCTGCCAGTGCGCCCCGATCGCTAGCAGGATTGGTGATCTGTCAGCAGTGTCAGTCGCCAATGACTGTAACACGGGTGGTGCAGTCCAAGGTGGCGCAACGGAACACAACGGCTGTGAAGGAATATCTTTACCTGCGCCCGATGCATTGTCCAGAACGCTCGAAATGTAAAGCGATCGCCTACGATCAGATTTTGCAAACGACGATCGATCGGATTTGTGAAGATTTACCTCGGGCCGTGGCTGGCTTGGCTTTGCCAGATTTAGATCGGGTCAAACAGGGCATAAGTCAGGCGATCGCGGGAAAACAGCAGGTGATTAGCCAGTTGCCGGAATTAGTCAATCAGGGCATTTTAGATGACGCTTCAGCACAATTAAGAGCGTATAATCTGCGGACGGAAATTGCAGAATTGCAAAATAAACTGGCACAACTGCCCCCGGTGAATTTAAAAGCGATCGCCCAAACGGTTTCTATTCCGCAGTTTTGGCTAGATTTATCGGAATCTGAGCGACGTTTTTATTTCCGAGAATTTCTGCGGCAGATTGAATTAGTGCGCCAGGAATCCGGTTGGACGATTCGACTCGTTTTTATCTTTTAGCGCTGATCTTGTGAATCGTTGATGGAGCATTTTCTGTGGTTCAAGCATTTATCCCCCCATTAGAACCTACCGCTCCTAAGCCAATGTCCCTGGAGGAATTTTTGGCTTGGGATGAAGGGAGCGATCGACTGTATGAGCTAATTGAGGGAATGCCGATGCAAATTTACGATCCAACCGCTGACCATGAAGCTCGGTCGGCCAAAACGTCCCATGCTATCGATTTATGTGATGGATAGTGAGGAGACGGAATATGGTGAGCCGCTGCGGTTTCGGGGAGATGAGCCAATTGTTTCGCAGGTGCTGACGGGGTTAGCGGTGACGGCTGATCAGATTTTGGGTGGGGTTGGTGGATAGGGGGGATGGGCGATCGGAGCAGATCAAGGTTGCTGTGTTAGAACCCACATTCCGCAAGTAGATCATAAATACTTAACAGAATCCGTATTAATATTGAATTCATCATTATTTTTGAGCAACAACCATAATGGTGTTCCGTAAGAAGGGATGATCTTCACCCAAATTAGCTAATAGACTGCCCATTGCTTTATTCGTACCATCACGCCAATTGCAATTGCTGTTGATGCCATACATTTGAATGCTGGAAAATCCGGCAGATTCTACTAAGTCAAACACTTCCGTAGGGGTATATTCCCGGTTATGACGATCGCTACTGCCATAAAATAGGGCAGGCTTCCAGAACACATTATTACCCTGCATCAAGGTATAGAGACTAGACAAGTTGCAAATGTTGGGAGTGGAAAGGATTAATTGTCCTTGCGATCGTAATAAGCGTCGTAAATTCTGCAGAATTTCCTGGGGATTACGAATGGCAATATGTTCTAGAATTTCTGTAAAAAATACCGCATCAAATGACGCATCGGGAAAAGGCAGATCCGCTTTTTCTAAATCATGCTCTACGACCTGAAACCGCTCCACCCAAATTGGATCGGGATAGAGATCGCGATAGACCGGACTTAAATTGACCCCAGTAACCTGATACCCCAATTGATACAGACCAATGCCCACATGCCCAGGAGCCGAACCCACATCCAAGATCTGCGCTGTTTTGGGTAAGCCCATTGCAGCGGCCCAATAATGCTGATATCGGGCACTGGAACTCTCAAAATAGTGGCTCCAACCACAGATTGCCTGCACCTGTTGCAAGACTGCTTGAGTGGCTGGCAAATGAGCTGCTGTCTCTGGTGGAACGGCGATCGCAAATCGCGGATCACTTTTCACCTGGGAGAGGATCTGGTGCATCACCCCCAATTCAGCCTCGTACCCACTCAATGCCTGGATCGGCTGCAACTTCAGCGCCCGCGATCGCCATTTCCACCAAAAATTCCGCAATTTCGATTTCAGTTCAGCCTTTTGCATTCCACAGTCCACCCAACAGCGATCGCAGTATAAACGATCCGTCGGGACAGGCATCCCTACCGAGGTGGGATCAGCCAAATGCAGAGAAGCAGTCTCCCGATCGCCCCCTGCAAGATCCGTCATAAAAATTTATTAATATAAAATAGTACAAATTAACTGATTCATTTTTCTAGATTGTGCTATCCTGATCAGCACTTCGTCGAATCAGCCTCGATCGTTCAACGGATCTGGGGTAGGGGGTGCGAGCGTAATGACTGTCGAACAAACCACACAACTCATCCAACTTGTTTTCAACTCCGTGCTCATGGTGCTAGCCAGCGGAGCCATCCTGGGCAGTCTCTTGATTCGGCAGCAGGGTCTAGAGCGGCGCTTGCGGTTGGCAAAATCCGATCGCCGGTTCCAATCCCGTTTACTGCGATCCCGCCATCTTCGCCGCCTGCAACAGCAAATTCGGCACAATGAACGGTCTTTGTTGGTCATCAATGTCACCTGTCTCCTCTTCATTGCCAGTGCCCTCAGTGTGGGGCTGCGATCGTTGCTGCCTTGGAATGAGTTAATTCTTCTGTCTCTGCTGCTGTTTTTGACCGGGATGGCCACCTTTCTGGTGGGAAGTTTGCTGATTCTGATGGCGATCGCCCAAGCCCAGACCCAATCGATCACCGTTCGTCCTGTCTACCGCCCCCGCCCCGCTCTCCCCGCCGCCAAAAGCCCCCAACGCCTCCTTCCCCCCGCGCGCGATCCTGTCAAGCCCTTTGCCTTGCCGCCCAGAGTGGGGTAATGCAGCCATCACCCTGCCCAATAGATTGCCCTTGGGAAAGATTACCCTTGGGAAAGATTACCCTTGGGAAAACATATTGCCATTGGCGCAGTTTGTTGAAACAATGGCGGGAATATCCTCGTTCGGTGTTCTGGTGTGACTACAATTCCTCCTTTTGACCTGTCCCAACAGTTTCAGCTCATTGGCGATGAAATTAACCAGGCAGTGCTCCAAGTTCTGGCTTCGGGGCGCTATATTGGCGGTGCAGTCGTTGAAGGGTTTGAACAGCAGCTTGCTCAGTACATTGGCACCCAGCATTGTGTCGCCTGCAACTCTGGAACAGATGCCCTTTATCTCGCTCTGCGCGCCCTGGGTATTGGAGCGGGGGATGAGGTGATCACGTCGCCCTTTACCTTTATTGCCACAGCGGAAACGATCAGCGCCACCGGAGCCACCCCCATTTTCATTGACATTGATCCGGTCACCTTTAACCTGGATTTGAGGCAACTGGAAGCGGCGATCACCCCTCAGACCAAAGCCATTATTCCAGTTCACTTGTTCGGGCATCCAGTGGATATGACGACTTTGATGGCGATCGCCCAACGTCATAACTTACGGGTGATTGAAGACTGTGCCCAAGCAACAGGAGCAGACTGGGCGGGGCAACGAACCGGATCGATCGGAGATGTTGGGTGCTTTAGCTTCTATCCCACCAAAAATCTGGGAGCCTGTGGGGATGGGGGAGCCGTGACAACCCATGATCCGGCGATCGCCCAAGCCCTTCGGGTTCTGCGGGATCACGGTCGCACGGGAACTTACTACCACGAAGAATTGGGGGTGAACAGCCGGCTCGATGCCATTCAAGCGGCGATTCTCAGCGTCAAGTTGCCCTATTTGGAAAGCTGGCATGAACAACGCACCACCGTAGCAAACCGTTATCAAGACCTGATCACCAATCTTGGTTTGGATCAGACGATCGTCCTACCCCAAGCACCCATGGGCGGACGATCGGTCTGGAATCAATACACCATTCGCCTCAAGGGAGCCGATGCTGCTCAACGGGATGCCCTACGGCAAAAGCTCCAAGCCCAAGGAGTGATCTGCATGGTGTACTATCCCATCCCCCTGCATTTACAGCCCGTGTATCAAGCTTTGGGGTATCAGGTGGGACAACTGCCGATCGCGGAGCAAGCCGCTCAGGAAGTGATATCCCTGCCCATGTTCCCAGAAATGGTCGCTGAAATGCAGCAACGTGTTGTTCAAGTGTTGAATGACTGTCTGGGGTGAGGAGGGACTTGGGAGAGGGGGAGAGGGGGAGAGGGGGTGTTGGAGTTGTGTGCTATGCCAGCGATCGATACGGATGTACGTTTGTGGTCGGGCAGGTCATAATGGCAGTAGCGTGAAGGTAATGCGATGACCACCACAATTCCCATCACAAAAGCGATCCTATCTACGGCGGATTTAAAACGACGGTTTGCCCTCTATCCCAATGCAGATCCTAATTTTTTCCCTGAGTGGCATCAAGACCTACCAGAGTTAACGCCTGTAGAAATCGAAGCATTAGATCGACTTCATCAGCGATTTGCCCTTCATCGAGAGCAAGGCTCGCTGTCAGAAGGAGCGGTGGATAAACTGCTCATTTCTCCGCTGCTGGATTTGGTGGGCTTTTATGAGCCGGAATTTCGGGTGCGGACTGAGGAAACGGTGCATTATGCTCTTGAAGGCGATGAGGAAATCCTCCGGGGCAGAATCGATACGTTGATTGTGCAGGATCAGATCTGGGTCTTGGTGGTGGAAGCCAAACGCACCATTATGGTCTCCCTAGCAGTGCCCCAAGCCCTCGCCGATATGATGGGCAACCCCCACCCCGATCGCCCGGTCTATGGTCTCGTCAGCAATGGCGATGAATTTATCTTTCTCAAACTAACGGCTACTCCCCCTGCAGAATATAGCGCTTCCAAGCTGTATTCCCTATTCTTTCCCCTAGCCAACCGGGAACTCTACGAAGTCTTCCAGATTTTAAAACACCTAAAAGCAGCGATCGCCCCGTCTTAGCCAGGACGATGAGATAAAGCCTACTCCCCCCCTCCCTCCCCTCAACTCCCTCGGCAAATTTTCAACTGAACCTTGCTAACCCGATAACCTCAATGCTAATCTAGTAAGCTGTGACTATTTTCGAGTAGAGGAAGTTCTAATGTCGCGTTATCGTGGTCCGCGTTTAAGAATTACGCGCCGCTTGGGTGAGCTACCCGGCTTAACCCGTAAATCGGCTCGTCGGGCTTATCCCCCTGGGCAGCATGGTCAAAACCGTCGCAAGCGATCGGAATACGCCATCCGTCTGGAAGAAAAGCAAAAACTTCGCTTCAACTATGGCTTGAGCGAAAAGCAACTGCGTCGCTACGTGCAAAAGGCTCGTCGGGCTTCTGGTTCCACCGGGCTGGTGCTGCTGCAACTGTTGGAAATGCGTTTGGATAATACCGTGTTCCGTATGGGCATGGCTCCCACCATTCCATCCGCCCGTCAGCTAGTCAACCATGGACATGTGACGATCAACGGCAAAGTAGTGGACATTCCCTCCTACAACTGCCGTCCAGGTGAAGAGATCTCAGTGCGTCAGCGTGATGCGTCCCGGAAGTTAGTTGAAGCAAATCTGCAATACCCCGGTTTGGCTAACCTCCCTAACCACTTGGAGTTTGATAAAAATAAACTTCAGGGCAAGGTGAATAGTGTGATTGAGCGAGAATGGGTGGCATTGCAAGTGAATGAACTCCTCGTGGTTGAATACTACTCTCGGCTGGTGTAGGGTTCAACTCGATCGAATTCCAATCAAACAGAAATCGAGAACTTTCCGCGGCATCAAAACTCGAAGATTTTTCCAGCTCTCTGGTCCGTCAGCTAGGGGGCTTTTTGCTGCAATCCAGCCTAGCTAAGGGATTTGCAGTTAAATCCATTAATTAACGCCACAGATCCGATCGCTCCTTTCCTCAACTCAGGCGTGAAGCGCGTATATCCTGAGATAACCCCGATCGCGCCTGCAGTTAAAAAAAGTTCAACTTCTGTCCACGATCGCGCTTGCATTTAAACGAGAGTTCCAGAAGTTGAACGTTTGATTGAGTCTAATCGGTTTCTAGCATGATCTCTCTAGCCGCAACGCAGATGACCGTCGGTTCGCCCTGTCTGCGGATTGGTTGGCTCCATTCATGGGCGCTGATGAAATTGAGAAGATGCAACAGCCCGATCGCAGCCTCAACGGCATCCGCATCCCCACTCAAGTGCAGGTTGATCTGTTTGGTATAACGTTTCATTGGGTTTCCCTCAAACATGAATAACGTGGACGAGGAGAACCCAAAAAACTAGCCGCCCCGTTTTCTGACATCGCAAAACAGGGCGGCGCGGAATGCTAAAATGCAATCCAGGTCACCATGCTGGTCTCGCAGCTTGGGGGCTTAGCGATCGTTTTGAGGCTGGAATCTCATTGCGATCGCGCTAGGTTTTT
Organism: Synechococcales cyanobacterium; assembly: GCA_035285565.1. Classification (GTDB taxonomy): domain Bacteria; phylum Cyanobacteriota; class Cyanobacteriia; order Leptolyngbyales; family Leptolyngbyaceae; genus JAYKGX01. The sequence goes on along the minus strand of JAYKGX010000141.1, from coordinate 2,138 downwards.
GGGCTTAGGCAGAGAAAATCAGATTATCCTCTACTGCTTAATCATAGTACTCTAGCGGCGATTCGGGTTCCCGTCAACTCTATTGGCGTGGGAAATTTAGGAAAGGGGGGATACCCAACCCGAACGATGCCAAATCTCCCATGCTGGGGAATTGAGGGGGCGATAATCTGTCGCAATAAACTGACGTTCTTCAGACGTTATTCAATTGTGGAATTAGAAAAAGGATTATCAGTAACATTAGCTCATTTCCTCAGATGAGCTGAACTATTCCTGATAACCCACTGTCACTCATCGGACAAACTTGAAACATTGAATAGGACTAACGGACTGATCTGTTCCATCTCTAACCCGGTGACCTGAACAATCAAGCCTTCTAGGGCGAAATACTCACTGGAACTCAGTTGCCCTATCATGTAATTACGGTAGCAATGCTGCAATGCTTGCAAGCAATACTGAAACTGAACCCGTACATCAACATTCTCAATGGTTGAGTAAATTTCTGACTTGAGATCCGATTCATTATCCAGCACAAGAAAAACCAACGTCTACAGTAAAGTTTTAGACTGACAGTTTTAGACTCTCATCAAACCGCACTACAGTAATTGATAATACCTGGCTGGGGTGAAAGAATAGGGGAAGAAACGGGGAGAAATCGGGGAGATTGGATTAAGGTGGCTGGTGCAGATATTTTGGTTCGCCTAGGGACGTTTGGTGCGTTTATCGATCATGTCTGCTAGCAGCGCAAACATTGCGGTTTGAGTCCAAGCAATGAGTAACAGCAGGGTTCGTTCTGTCAGATCCCGCCGCACAAAGATGTCAATGCCTAATGCAGTGAGAAATCCAAAAAAGGCAAGAACTGCAAAGGGTAGAAAGACTTTTAGGGGGGCAAAGTATACGCCAATTCGTAAAATAAGTTGAATAAATCGTAATGTATCTTGAATTGGTTTAATTTTGCTGTGTCCTAAGCGGGGGTGATAGTCGATCGCTTCGTAGTGAACAGCATAGCGATTGGTTAACATGGCGATCGTAATGCTAGTTGTGAAACTAAAGGTATCTGGTAGGATCGGCAAAAAACGCTGGGCAATGCGTTTTTTAAAAACTCGCAACCCACTATTGAGATCAGGAATTTTGCTCCCGGTTATCCATTCTGCGAATCTGACGAGAAACCATTTGGGAATCTTGCGCAGGAGGGGATAGGTCACCTGATCGCCAATTCTTGCACCCACAACCATGTCAAAATCTTTACATATCTGGACTAAGTGGGGGATCTGTTCATTGGGGTAGGAACCGTCGGCATCTGTGATCACCATTAGGGGTGCTTTTGCCAGCCGAATCCCTGTTTTGAGGGCAGCCCCATAGCCAAGATTTTGGGGATGATCAATCACCCGCATGGATGGGATGAGCTGCCTGGTCTTTAATTCACGCAGTAGTTCACGGGTGCGATCGCGGGATCCATCATTCACCACAATCATTTCATACTGTCCCTGCATCGGTTGCAAGGTGGTTGCTAGGTCGGTAATGACCGATTGAATGCCAGCTTCCTCATTATAAGCAGGTATAATTATTGAGAAAAGCAGTGTTTCTTTTGTCACGAGCAACTACCAATAAATGACAGGATTGAACTTCCAATGGTGCAACTCAAATCTGTTCCCGAGCGCGGGCAAATGGGTGAGCCAGAAAACTCGCCAATATTTCAGGGATGGTTAGGGCTGAGCTTGCTGATTACAACATTGTATGCATTTTTGTCGATCCGGCAGGGATTTCAGGCGGAATTTGTGATTCAGGACGATGCCCGCCAGCATGTGTTTTGGATGCAGCATTGGTTAGATCCAACTCTGTTTCCCAATGATGGGATGGTTCGTTATTTTGAATCGGTGGCTCCTACGGGCTATGCATGGCTATATCGGTTGATGGTAAGTTTGGGAATTCCCCCCCTACAGTTCAACAAACTGGTGCCGATCGGATTATCTGTGATAACGACTTACTACAGTTATCGAGTGAGTTTAAAATTGTTACCTACACCGATCGCCGCTTTCTGCAGTTCCCTCTTGCTCAGCCAAACCCTCTGGGAGCGAGATGACTTGATTTCTGGGACAGCAAGAGCCTTTGTTTATCCCATTTTTGCAGCATTTCTGTAC
>JAYKGX010000140.1:0-5588 GCA_035285565.1 Synechococcales cyanobacterium | reverse complement strand
CTCATGGATGATTTCTAGATGCCATGCAGGAACCGGAAGCTCATCGGGTGTGGTGACGATTAAATCCCAGAGTTGCTGAACATAATCAATTTGCTGGGTTTTAGTAAGTTGCGCAAACCCTGGAGGGGGAGATAACGGTTGAGAAATGGACATGGGTGCTTTCCAGGAGGAACTATTGATGAGCATGATTATAGCCGCTGTTCAAGAAGGCAGGAAATTGCAAATCTTATGTTCGCTCCACAGCCTTTCACCTGTGGCAACGGTACCAGCAGTCCCAGATCATGACGGGCTACGTTTGTACTATCAATATCTTCTAAAACTAGGTCAGATTTCTTGGCTCTAACTACTATTATACAGAATTGAAATTGAACCAATCACCTTCTAGAACATCTACTCTGAGGATTTGAGGCGATGCATCAGCCTTCCGCTTGGGGTTAGCACTCGAATCTGAATTGCCCTGTCTAAGCCATGTCTAAATTGTTGGGGTACTTTATTGTGTTGTTAAATCTTTTACCCAGTCAACCACCCAGTCAGCCTGCCCCTCCAGGTCAAGTCCCCCCTAGCCACTCCTCCTCTACGCCAACGATTCGCCATCACTGGTTTTATCTCACCCTTAGTTTGGCCGTTGCCGCTTTTTATGCGGGGATTGTGTTGAGGGAAGGCTTTTCCAGTCCTTGGATCCTTCAGGATGATGCACGAGTTTATCTGCTGTGGATGGAACGCTTCCGCGATCCGCAACTGTTTCCGCAGGATCTGATGGCAGATTATTTTCAATCGGTTACTCCCTGGGGTTTAGGATTTCTCTATCGCAGCATGACGAGCTTGGACATTGATCCGCTCACGTTGAGTAAACTATTACCACTCCCAATCAGCCTGCTATTGGCATGGTACGGCTATCGGTTGACTGTACAGTTATTTCCCTTGGCGATCGCGGGCTTCTTGAGTAGTGTGATCTTGTTGCAAAGTTGCTGGCAGCGCGATGATCTGGCTTCCGGTGCGCCGCGATCGTTTTGGGCCTTGCTTCTAACAGCATTTCTGTACTATCTGGCACGGCGGGCTTGGCTGCCCCTAGGGCTAACTGTGATTGCCATGGGACTGTTTTGTCCGTTAGCAGCCCTGTTGGTCAGCATTTTTCTCATCCTCCGCTGGGCGATAGCCCTTTGGCAAACCCAAACCCAAGCTGAATCGAATCCGAACCGCAGTTTATTGCAAACCTTATTACCCGTCCCCCAAGAGATCGGTGCGTTGTGTATTGCGATCGCCACCCTGCTGCCCTACATCTTCCGCCAATCCCAATTTGCTCCCACCATCACGGCCGCCCAAGCCCACCTCATGCCAGAATTTCTGCCCGGTGGACGGTTACCTTTTTTTGGAAGCAACTGGTTTCAGCATTGGTTTGATGGGGTGGACAGTGGCTTACAAATTAGCTTCAATCCTCCCTGGTTAGCCCTCAGTCTGCTATTGCCTTGGTTAATGATGCAATCGTCTCCCTGGCTCAAAAAAGTACTCAGACCGCTGAACGCTGACATTAGGTTGTTACCCCAATTTACGATCGCTGGACTGGGGGGATTTTTCCTCGCCCATGCCCTGTTTGCCAAAATACATTTTCCCAGTCGCTACATCACCCACAGTTTTCGCGTTGTCATGGCAACGGCAGCGGGCATCGTTCTGGCAGTGGGGTTGCAAGCGCTATTGCATTGGGGGCTGCGATCGCGGCAAGCCTGGGCAAGACCTTTGGCACTGGGGGGGCTGGGCTTTGGTTTAGTTCTGCTAGCGGTGTATCCCCATTTGGCTTGGCGCAATTTCCCCAACACAGGCTACGGCTTAGCCGAAAATCCTGCCCTCTATCAATTTCTGCAAAATACCCCTAAAACTACCCTCACAGCTTATCTAGGCATTGACGGCAGCAATCTGCCCCTGCTTTCCAAACGATCGACCTTGACCGCCCAGGAATATGCCATTCCCTTTCACCTCGGCTATTACAAAGAAATGCGATCGCGCACCGAAGCCCTGTTGCAAGCTCAATATAGCCCTAGCCTTGCCCCTGCCCAGCAATTGATTCGCAAGTACCACATCGACTATTGGCTGTTCGATCGCAATGCCACGGATCCCAATTATCTGCTGAACTATCGTTGGATGAATTTATTTAAACCCCAGGTGCAGCAAATCGTAGCTCGTTTGAAAGTGGGTCAGCTCGGGGCGATCGCTCAGATCCGCAAGACTTGTCACAACGCAACCTTTGGCAACACAGAAGTCCTGGATGCCCATTGCATCACCCAGCAATGATTCCCTTGCCCATTCCCTTGCAGATCCCCCTGCCCAATTCTGGCGGCTCTAAATTTTGTCCTGTCCGCTATCATAGGGAGTCTTGGCTATTCCGAAATTATGGATCCTATGACCTTGAGTAATGATGCATTCAGCAATGATGCGATCGCGCGCCCACCTGCCGACCCAACCAACCCCAATTTAACCCCCAATTTAACTCCAGTGCCCGCCACCCTAGAACAAACGGCTGCTGATCTCAAACTTTCCGATGACCAGTATCGCCAGAAGATGGCAAGGCGCAAACAAGTCCAAGAACAACGCCTCGCAGAACGCACTCAGGAAAAGGGTCTCATTATTGTCCACACAGGCAATGGCAAAGGCAAAACCACCGCTGCCCTGGGAATGGTGTTGCGATCGCTCGGTCATGGCTATTCAGTGGCGATCGTTCAGTTCATCAAGGGCGCTTGGGAGCCTGCAGAAAAAGCAGCCTTTGCCCCGTGGGGCGAGCAGATCCAGTTCCATGCCATGGGAGAAGGGTTTACCTGGGAAACCCAGGATCGCGATCGGGATATGCAAATGGCGCAGCAAGCTTGGGAAAAAGCCCTCTCCTTTATCCGCAATCCCCACTACCACCTGGTTCTGCTAGATGAAGTCAATATTGCCCTCAAGTTAGGCTATCTCTCAGTGGAAACCGTGCTGGCTGGATTGCAGGAAAAACCCGAGGGGAGTCATGTGATTCTGACGGGACGTGGCGCACCAGCAGCCTTGATTGCAGCAGCGGATCTGGTGACTGAAATGTCGCTCGTCAAGCATCCCTTCCGGGAACAAGGAATTAAAGCACAGGCTGGGATTGAATATTAGACCTAAGATTGAGCGTTAGACGATGCTTGGTAGACGCTTGGTAGACAAGGTGAGAACATTCACAGACTTGCAGACTCAGGGTCACGCCTGGTAAATGATGAATTTCCGAGTTAACGCTGATCTGCCCCGAGTTTCCTGCCTCCTAAGATGGCCACTAAAACGATCGCCCATTCACTCAAACTAACCCCACCCAGGAAATAGAGTTTCTCCTATGAGATCTTCCTTGAGATAGATTTTCCTCTATTTTCTGTAACAAATTTTCAGAAATCGGGAACACTAACCCGCAGACCCTGTTCGAGTTTTGCCAGATTCGAGTTTCGCCAGAGTGTTAAGGTTAACCACTATGCCAGCTACTCCCAACCCAAACAACAATTCTTTTGCAACTGCTTCCGATCTTCTAAAAAATCCCACAACGGGCGCTTTTACAGGGACTGGTCTTCTCTCAGCCCAGGGAGATACTGTTGATTACTATAAAGTTACGCTCACCGGCAGCAGCAGTGGTAAACTTGAACTACAAGGCCTGACGGGTAATGCTAAACTAGCGCTCTATAAGGCACCTGCCAGTGGACTACCCACCCAGAATGACCTCATTCAGCTTCCTGTTAGTAACAATGGGACTCTGGCAGATTCCTATACTTCGCCCCTGAATAATCTCACCGCAGGCACCTACTATATTCAGGTGGATTTGCAAGAGAATCGCCTGCCGAATAATACAACCGTCAATGAGACAGAAGCAGAGTATGCTCTCTCGCTGTTTGTCAGCACCGAACTGAATGCCACGTCCTTTCTTTGGCGGGGTACGTTACCCGGCGACAATACCTTCACCTGGCAGATGAATGGCACCACCTTGGCGCAAAACAGAGCCTACGCAATTGATCCGATCTATAGCATTGTGGGCACGGGTGACTTTGACGGTGACGGCACGGGTGATGTCCTTTGGCGTGCCAATGGTGGGGATAACACACTCATTATCTGGAAAACCAATGGTGTATCGGTCATAGCGGATCCAAAAGTAAAAGACAGTTTGGGGAATGAGGTACAGGTTGGTCAAGAGTGGCGCGTTATTGGGGTAAAAGACCTGGATGGCAATGGAGCAAGTGATGCCCTCTGGCGCAGTACTGCAGGGGATGTCGTGTTTTGGAGCATTGAAGACAGCACAATAACCTTTGCGGGCAGCCTTACGCGACGAGATAATAACTGGGATCTTGTCGGGCTAGAAGATATTGATGGGGTGGCTGGTGCTGATGCCCTCTGGCGAAATCGAGTTACGAATCAACTGGAAATTGAAACCATTGGTCGGAGCAGTCGGCGGTTTACCTCAACCGTTGCCCCCTCCCAGGATTATCAAATTTTGGGATTGAAGGATTTTAGTGGGGATGGCAAAGCAGATCTTCTCTGGCGTAATGAAAGCTTGAACGAAGTCTATCTCTGGCGCATGAATGGGTTAGGCAATCCAGAAGCTACGCGTACGATCGCAGGTGTGGCACCCAGTTATAAAGTAGCAGCGGTGGCAGACTTTAATGGAGATAATCGAGCTGATATTCTCTGGCGTAATGGTTTAATCGCCCAGACCGTTCTTTGGGCCATGACGAGTGATGGCCTCACCTTTGATGGCAATATAACTGGTGAAGTGAGTGATAGCCAAGGAGTCATTCCTCCCATTGGGGATTCCTTTGTCGTTCTGGGAGCCACCGATTTGAATTCGGATACCAGGGCAGATATCGTCTGGCGCGATCGTCGGGATGGACAAGTTTATGCCTGGTTAATGAATGGCAAAACCTACACTGAAGGGAAAGCTTTAGAATTCAATGGGCAAGCACTGAAAATCCCTGAGGCTTATCAGTTTACCAGCATCAACTATGGAGCCTATAGCGAAGTTAACTACCTCCGCGCCCAACAGCAACGCGTTCCCCAGAGCACAGCAGGCACCTCCCTCGCCAGCGCCTTCGATGTCGGTAAACTCGGACTACGTGACAGCACAGGAAGCTACTCAGATTCGCTACGCTCCAGTAACCCGACCGATTTCTACAAGTTCACGATCGATGGTACTCCCACCATCTTTAGCATGGACGCGGGCAATGGCAACCAGATTAAACTGGATTTGTTCAAGGATTCATTGACGAACCAGATTACCTATACCGCCGGTAGCACTCTCGCGTTAGAGCAGAACGGGACTTACTATATCCGCGTCTCTTCCACCGGGAACTTGACGAACACAGCAACGCCTTACACGCTGAACTTGCGAGGCGACTTGCCGATCGTCAACCTACTCGGGGTTGGGTTCACTGTGCCAGCTTCCGTCGAATTGCCCCTGGTAGACGGACAAGCCCCTGAGGAAGCCGTCATCCCAGTCACCTTCACGGTTAAGAATGAAGGGAATATCAAATCTGCTGACTTCAAAGTTCGGTTCTACATTTCCCTCGATCAGACCATCAAGGGGGATGAAGATCTCCTGCTGGGGC
>JAYKGX010000139.1:0-8052 GCA_035285565.1 Synechococcales cyanobacterium | reverse complement strand
GGATTCTATCTGCCTTGAAGCCTAGAAATTCCTACCTTTATTCCAATCGTGTTGCTTATTTTTGATTCATGCAACAACGCCGTTACGTTCTGCAATCTCCTTTGCTGAAACTTTCCAGGCAAATTTCGCCCCTGAGTCAGCGCAAATTCTTCGCGAACTTGAGTCTGAATATCCCAGCCTGCTCTAGTAAGAGCTGGGGTAATGTATTTTGTGCAGATATCCCGCTCAGAGAGTTGCTTTTTGTTCATGCGACCTTCTCATTTATCGCTCCTTGATGCATTGTAACAACTCTCACATTGGGTAGAGTGGTGGCGATCGGTAAAACTTGGTCGGTGGGGGCTGGGGTTGGTTCGCCAGGAACTCACGAGTTATTTAGGACTGCGATCGCCCAGTTTTTCAAGCACTTCAGCGGCGGATGATTGTACGGCGAAATCCTCATCTTGGAGCAGTGGAATCAGATAGGGAATGGTCGATTTGGCGGATTTGCCCATCCTGCCTAATGCGGATGCTGTTAGCGATCGGACTTCTTTGTTCTGATCTTTGAGCAGTGAAATCAGTTTAGGAATTGCGGGTTCTCCAATTTTCGCTAGTGATTCTAATGTTTCTTTTCGATTCTTTCTCGTTCTAAATTTTTTGATTAATTGATCGATTTCTTGACTTTGATGGCTGGATTGTTGCACGATGATTTGCGATCGCGCTTCTTCACTTATTCCCACAACCTGAACACAACTCAGGAGTACAACAGGCAAGACCTTCAGCCATGATTTTGGACTCAGCATACAGTATTGTGCGAGTGGTATCGTGCCGAACAGTATTGTGATAGGCAGCACTTATAGATTCACGATAGATAATTATTACAACGGCTCAACTTATAAGATAATAATGCATAAAGTCGGGAATATGTAAAGTCGGAAATACGTAAAATTAGAAATATGTAACGTCAGAAATACATAAAGTCAGAAATACCTAAAGTTAGATCTCCAAAAGGACAGTATGGACAGTATCACTTGATCCCTCCAGAAAGTCTGGCTCCCCCAGCAGTTCAGATTTGCGTTATACTCACTTCAGTTGTGGGTTGCTTGGAGCATTGTTCTGCTTCATCCTTGCGACCAGGGGGGAAACGGGTGGAAAATTCAGTGGCTGCATCGGCGCAGGGGTTGATGACAATCGATCGGTCGCGGAAACGGTTGGGCTGGAATCGACAATCGACCGTGTGGGCACAGCAAGCGCTGACTTCAGTAGCGACTTTGAAGCAATTCTGGCGGCGGGAGCGGGTGAGCCGTGAGACCTTCATGCGGATTTGTGCGGCGGTGGGGGAAACGAACTGGGAGGCGATCGCGGAATTGTCTACCCCAGGAGCAGCCCATCCCGTGGGTGAAATTGATTGGGGAGAGGCTCCCGAAGTTAGCCATTTTCAAGGGCGGGGCACGGAACTGGCAACCCTACAAACCTGGCTGGTGGAGGAACGGTGCAAACTAATCAGCATCCTGGGCATGGGTGGTATGGGCAAAACCACTCTGTCCGTGCAATTGGCAGAACAAATGCGATCGCACTTTTCCCAGATTCTCTGGCGATCGCTGCGGAATGCTCCCCCACTTTGTGAATTGGGTTACCAACTTTTACGGAGCTTGAACCTGTTGCAGGATCAGCCTTTTAGCGTTGATCACCTCTTAAAAGCACTCCGCGATCGCCGCTGTTTACTGATTTTGGATAATCTGGAATCCATTCTGACCACACCTGCGGGGGAAGGCAAGTTTCAACCTGGCTATGAAGACTATGGGGAGTTATTGCGGCGGATAGGGGAAGAACGGCATCAGAGTTGCTTGGTACTGACCAGCCGAGAAGCCCCTCGCACCATGGCTAGATTGGTGGAAGAAAAGGTGCGATCGCTCTCCTTAGGGGGGGTGTCAGCCGGGGTGGGCAATGAGATTTTGCAACGGGTGGGGGGCTTGCCTACGGGAGATTATCGTGAAATTGTCCATCATTATGCCGGAAATCCGCTGGCGCTGAAGATTGTGGCGGCGGGCATTCGAGATGTATTGAATCACGATATAGCAACGTTTTTGGACTTACTCCATCAAGGCACACTCATTTTTAGCGATTTCCAAGACTTACTGGCAAGACATTACGATCGCCTGTCCGATCGCGAGCAAGAAGTGGTAATTTGGTTGGCGATCGCCCGTGAGCCCATTCTGGTAAGTCGGTTACAGGATCTCTTGCTATCGCCAGACTCTAAAGTGCAGTTTTCTGCCACGCTCGAAAGCTTGAAGCGTCGATTGATCCTAGAAGTTACGCCGATGGGGTATACGCTACAGCCTGCGGTGATGGAATATGTAATGCGTCGTTTCTTAGAACAGGTTTGTCATGGATTACATTTATTACTGCGATCGCCTTTAGATAGCGTAGAGAAATTGTTACGATTTCATCCTTTGTTAATTGCTAATGCGAAGGATTTTATTAGGGACGCACAAAAGCGATTACTGATAGAGCCAGTGATTGATTTCTTGCAAGCTTGCTTTGAAACGCAAGAAGAACTGCATGAGACCTTGCTAAAACAACTACAAAGTTTCAAGGGTAAGCCGATCCAACGGGTGGGTTATCTGGGAGGAACGCTGTTTAACTTACTGACGCAGCTTCAACCAGAATGGCGATCGATTGATTTATCTCACTTGGTGCTCTGGCAAGCAGATTTACGTCCGGCTAAATTGCATGGTGTGGATTTAAGCGAGTCCGATCTCCAGCAATGTGCCCTGACGGATTTATTTGGCGTGGTGCTGTCTGTGGCTTGTCATCCCCAGGAACCCATCATTGCCTATGGAGACGATCGTGGTTGGGTGCATCTTTGGCAAACCTCCACCGGACAACAGATCCAATCTTTTCTAGCCCACCCCCATTGGATTTTTTCCCTGCAATTCAGTCCCGATGGAGCGGCGATCGCCTGTGGCAGTCTAGATCGTACGGTGTCAGTTTGGGATTGGCAAACCGGAACACAACTTCAGCATTTTGCCTTTCATACGGAAGGGGTGGGGGCGATCGCCTTTCATCCCCAGGCAACCGCAACCCAGGGACTCCTCACCAGTAGTGGGTCAGATCAAACGATTCACCTGATCGACCTCCAGACCGGACAACTGCAACAGGTGCTCACCGGACATCAGGATATTGTGCCAACGATCGCCTTTGCACCGAATGGTAAATGGGTAGCCAGCGGCAGTTTAGATCAGCATCTCAAGCTGTGGGAGATTGCAACGGGGACTTGTCTGCAAACTTGGCATTGTGAAACCCCCATTCATGCGATTGCTTTTGCACCAGAACGGTTACAGCATTCAGACGATGAAACACCTTGGATTGCGATCGCTGGAGAACATAGTGAGATTACGATTTTGAATTACCAAACGGGAGAGTTCATCACGCTGCTTTCAGGACATCGCGATCGGGTTTGGAGTTTAGCTTTAACGCATCAAGGTCAACTGATGAGCGGCAGTGATGATGGCACCATACGCCTCTGGGATTGGTTAACAGGGGACTGTCTCAAAATCCTTCAGGGGCATCAAGGACGAGTTTGGTCGATCGCGAGTCATGCCCAGGGGGAAATGGTGAGTGGCGGGGAAGACCGTACCGTGCGGCTTTGGGCAGCTCAGGGAAATCATTGTATTGATACCCTGCATGGCTATCATAATGCGACAACTCCGGTGGCCTGGGGCGATCGTGAGTTTTTCACCTTTAGTGCCGATCAACGGTTGCGACGTTGGGCGATCGAGGATTCCACCTGTCTTCAGACCCAACCCCTGCCGACAAAAAATTCCATGACCGCCGCTCTGAATCCCACGTTAACTCAAGTGGCTTGCGCTGGATTGGATGGCACGATCCAAATTTGTCGGCTAGAGGATGGGGCAGTCATGGCGACTCTGTTTGGTCATCCAACCTGGGTGCGCGATCTTGTCTTTAGTCCGGATGGTAGCCAGTTAGCCAGTGCCAGCGGTGATCGCACTATCAGACTGTGGAATGTCAACCAGGGAATCTGTCTCCAAACCCTGGAAGGACACCAAAATCCTGTGCAGGCGATCGCCTTTCATCCAACGGGGCAATGGTTGGTGAGTGGAGGATGGGATCAACAAATTAAATGCTGGGATCTGCGATCGGGAACTTGTGTGCAAACTCTAGGACACCATCGGTATCGGATTAACAGTGTCGTGTTTACCCCCGCAGGCGACAGGTTGTTCAGCGCTGGAGCGGATGGGGTAATTTTGCAATGGGCAATGCGGAGAAAAGCAAAACAAGACCCATTCCAACTACAATCGCAATTGGCGGAAATTCCAGCTAGCATTGTGTCGATCGCGCTGCATCCGACCCAAGCGTATCTGGCCAGCATTAGTCAAGACAATCAACTCCGCTTGTGGAATTTACAAACGGGACAATGTCAAATCACCCTTCCCGTCGCGATCGCCTACAGCAGTCAGCTTTGTTTCAGTCCGCAGGGGGATTGGTTAGCCGTGGGCACTGATGACAGTACTTGCCTCTTATTTAAAACAGAAATACTGCTGACACCGGTATCAGAATTACAACCGTCCTCAAAAAATAACAGCTTCGTTGCATTGCCTTACTACTACCGCATTCCCCGCCCTTATGAAAATACCAACATCCGCCAAGTGACCGGACTGACTCCTGCCCAATTCTCCACCTTTCAAGCGCTAGGGGCTTTATTGAATGCTGATTTCTAAGTTGACACTCCCCGTCCTAAAGGCGCGGGGATTCTTGGCTCTACGATAGTGCTTGCTGAAGCAGGCTTTCGCCAACACCAGTAGAGGCTCCATCTCCCCAAGCGTTTCCCATGTCTAGCATGAGGCTTCCCGTATGCCCTACGGTAGCTAATCCCCGACTTAGGATATTTCTAGCTGCATTGTGATCTCTGTCCATCACACATCCACACTGACAAGAGTGAGTGCGTTGAGACAGAGACTTTTTAACCATTGCACCGCAGCTAGAGCATTCTTGGCTTGTGTAGGCAGGCAGAACGGCAATCGTGATTTTGGAAAACACTTTGCCGTAGTATTCCAGCCAGCACCGGAACTGATACCAAGATGCGTCATTAATCGATTTGGCCAGACAGTGATTTTTCACCATATTTTTGATTCTCAAATCTTCGTAGGCTACAACGTCGTTTGACGTGACTACGCACCGCGCCAACTTTATGGCATGGTCTTTACGTTGCCTACTTATTTTGAGATGGCGCTTACCTAAAATCACTCGGGCTTTACCACGATTTTTAGAACCCTTTACTTGCTTGGAAACTCCACGCTGACTACGCTTCAAAACTTTTTCGCCCTTGCGTAGAAACCGAGGATTTTCCATCATTTCGCCAGTTGAATCAGTATAGAACTCTTTCAAGCCCACATCCAAACCGACAGCTTTCCCTGTTGGCTCAACGGTTTCAAGATGGTCTACTGATACACAAAATTGCACATAGTAGCCGTCAGCCCGCTTAACCAAACGTACTCGTTTAATTTGGTCAATTTGATAGAAATTCAGGTCACGAGTCCCTTTCATTTTCAATCGACCCATCCCACACTTGTCCGTGAAAGTGATGGACTTACGGTCATCTGAGAGTTTCCAGCCAGAGGTTTTATATTCCACACTGCGACAATCTTTCTGAAAAGCTGGAAATCCCTTTTTACCGGTAATCTGCTTTTTGCAATTGTCGTAGAAGCGCGAAATGCTTGCCCATGCCCGTTCCGCTGCTGCTTGCCGAGCCATTGAATTCAACTGATTGGCAAAGTCAAATTCTTTCGCCAGTCGTGAGCAGTGGCGGGAGAGTTCCACCCAGGATTTTGCCTGTCCATCCATCCACAATCGAATCGACTTGTTCCGAATGAACTGAGTCACCCGAATCGCTTCATCGACTGCGCTGAACTGTGCAGGCTTGCCATAGGTTTTGAACTCAAGCACTAACATGGGTCTTTCCTCCTACTTCTTACGACAGTAGGTTGATCATAAGATTATCGATTGATTAGCGAAAGATTTTGAAAGTCCCCCTAGAAGGGGGAGGCTTTAGACCCAATTTTCTGGTAAAAAAAATCACCCGCAGGTGAGGTGATTGTTATTTAGTGCTTTGGATTGGCTGTGGTGCAACCAAAGTTACCTAATCAGGCGTTGCTGCGGAGTGAATTGCTACGATCGTGCCCCCTAGGCGACTAATGCGCTGCATCACTTCATTCATACGGCTGAACGGCACTTGAATGCGTTCGGTACTGCTACTGCGAATTGCACAGGTATTTTGATCGGTCTGATCATTCTGCCGGAGACCTGCCACTTCGTAGATAAACATGCGGTTATCTGCTGTGGTGCTCGAAGCTAAGATAGAACGTCCAAGCATAGAATAATACAACTCCTTCAATACTAATTGAGACGAATTGCAATGGAGACTGGGATACTAGGAAATCAGGGAATGCGATGCAATCGATCGCCTGCAGGAGGACAGCCAATCTCGATCGCATCGCATATCACAGTCAAGAAAAACAAACTCAGTCAGCAGACATTATTGCGCAATTGTTACACTGGCAACTTTTCCACCTAACTGATTAATCCGTTGCAGGGTGCTGTTCAGTTGATCGTAAGGAACAATGAACTCGGTATTACTCCGACGCACTTTGGGATAGCGGGGCAGTGAAATGCCAGACACTTCAATGCGGTACTGGCGGGTTGCACCATACATCGGCATCCCAAAGGCACGACTGGGCGTAACCCCCCGTTCCGAGGCCTGGTAAGCAAACCCGGTTCCGGCTCCAGCCGTTGCAACTACCGCTGAAGCACTGCCCCGCGCCAATTCACCTGCTAACCGAGAAGCGGTTCCTGCCACTTGGGAGCGATCGCTCGTTGCATAGCCCCGATAGAGCTTAAACATGCGCGGAAATCCTACCATCTTCTGCCCAGTTTGGGTTGCAAATCCCCGATAGTAGGGCACAATGGAATCCCCAAAATTGGCATCATATTCGACGGAATCAATGTAGGAATCAATATCCGCGTCATAGCCCTCGGTTTGGTAGCGATCGAGGTGCTCAATCACTTCTGCTTCATCGTAGGGCGCTCGTCCCAGCAAGTGTTTGAAATTCAATTCAATCACCCGCGTATGGAAGTGGGGATAGAGATACTGAGTTTTGTACAGTTCCGACTTCGCCAATGCCCGCACAAAGTTCCGAACCGACAGTTGACCATTTACCAGTAAGGATTCCAAGGCTGTTAGGCGATCGGCTGCCATCAGGTGGGTATTCCCCAAAACATGGCGGTAAATCGCATTAATAACCGCTTTGGCTTCTTCTGGCGTAAAGTTGGGACGTAATTCGATCGCAGACGTATCGTCAAAGGCAGCACTGCCCAGCCGAGATGCCGCAGTTGTGATAGCCACAGCCTATTCTCCTTATTGAAACGCTAAACACAGAAATGAATCTTCAGAACTCAATCTTCAGACAGGTTAAAACCATTGAGACGATCGCCTTCAAGCTTCGCCCTAAGCAGGAGAAATGCTGACGATTCGGCAACCCCGTTGATTTAACCGTTGCATGGTGGGTGACAACTGTTCGTAGGATACTAGATATTCGCTGATGCCGCGACGGATCTGCGGAGTCCGACCACTGGCCGCTTGGGTCACTCGCACCCGATAGATCTGACCCCGACTGCCACCCGCTGTACCCACCAGTTCCCCACCCAGCGTGGAGGGTCGTAGGGGGGTTGCCAAGTTAAGAGCCAGTTCTTCTGCCAGGGAGCCTTTACGACTGCCTTGGCTGCGATCGCTGGTCGCATATCCCCGATACAGTTGAAACAGACGATTAAACCCTAGGGTGGTGGACTGACCAGGTTGGGTTTCAAAACCACGATGATAGGGAACCACCATCTCTCCAAAGTTGTTTTGATACTCGTCTGAGTCCAAGTAGGAGTTAATCTCTGCTTCATATCCCTGATCAATATAGAGATTTACATGTTCAGAAATCTCTGCTTGATTATGAGGTGCGCGTCCTAGAAAATGTTTGAAATTCAGTTCAATGAATCGTAACTGCGAGG
>JAYKGX010000138.1:0-3212 GCA_035285565.1 Synechococcales cyanobacterium | reverse complement strand
TCGTCCTTAGTCACAACATGAGCTTTCGCTTGGCACGATCGAGTCAAAATGGTGTGCAATAGGTCTGGATTGATATAGCGCAGTTGGTCTAGGCGAGCAGCTTGCTCCAGTTGGGTAAATAAATCCGCATCCCAAATCACCCCATACTTAATGACTTCCGCCATTCCGGCCCGAAATTCTCGCGGCGGTAGGGTTTTTAATACATCTGGATCAATCACCACCAACCGAGGCTGATGAAATGCTCCAATCAAATTCTTGCCCTCGGGATGGTTGACTCCTGTCTTGCCCCCGATCGCCGCATCAACCATCGCTAGTAACGAGGTTGGCACTTGTACCACATTAATCCCACGTAACCAGGTGGCGGCGGCAAACCCAGTCATATCACCAATTACTCCCCCACCTAAGGCAATCAGGGTGGATGATCGTTCTAGCCGATGGGCTAATGCTGTATCGTAGATTTTTTGCAGCGTTTTAGGCGTTTTATAGCGCTCTCCAGCAGGCAGAATACAATGGGCCACATCAAAGTTAGCTGCTTGCAGAGAGGCTATGGCCCGATCGCCATAATGGCGAAAAATAGCTGGGTTAGAAACTAACAAAACCTTGCGGCCCAAACGTGGCAAACTCTCTAGGTCAGTTAACCAATTTCCTAGCTGATCCAAGCCTCCTGAGGCAATTTGAATCTGATAAGCAGCTTGTGGTAGGTCAACTGGAATCATAGACAACATGAGTGATCAACATAAAATACCAGCACAAGAGCCATGCCCACGATCCCAAGGGAAAGCGTCGGTTCTTTGATGCATCCTACTTGAGCGTGTCATAGTTCTGTATAGTTTTGTTAGATAGATGATGAGGAGACAGGCATGGCTCTTGTTAGCTACGTTCTACTGCTGGGCGGCGCATTTGCCACCGCGATCGGCTTATACTACGCTTTCCGTAGCATCAAACTGATCTAGTCATAGCTGGGGGGAATTAGTGACAGCGATCGCTGGCCCCCCTAGTCCTTTCATGATTCACAAGCAGGAAGTCCCTTGCATCGGCTCAAACCACTCATTCGATGGGTAATTCTGGGAGGATGTGTATTTTTCCTCGCCAAGGTTTTACGAGAACATTGGCAGCATGTCCTCGAAGTCACGCTTCCACCATCGGCTTGGGCTTGCTTTGCGATCGGGTTGGGGTTCACCCTTCTAGCCCATCTGATTGCTGGATGGGTTTGGGGACTCACCTTACAAGCATTGCAACAACCCGTGTCTTGGGGTTGGCTGATTCGGGTTTACCTCAAAACCAATATGGCCAAGTATCTCCCTGGCAATATTTGGCATTACTATGGCCGAATTCAATCAGCCCAGCAGACAGGAGCCAATCTGGGTACCGCAGCCGTTAGCGTGCTATTGGAACCCCTGCTGATGGCAGCTTCAGCGTTTACCCTTACCTTACTTTGTAGTCCCCAGATTTTGGCCCACTATGGATGGCTCGGTTTAATTGGCCAATGGCTGGGCCTGCCGTTGGTGTTGATAGCAATTCGTCCGCGTTTCTTGAATCCAGTGATTCAGTACCTCAACCGCCAAAAAAATACTCAAATTGGCATTGTGAACCCTGTTCCCTTAAAACGGTACCCGATGCTGCCCCTGATTGGCTCCTTGGCGTTTGTGCTCGTGCGAGGCTTAGGGTTTTTGAGTATCTTTTGGGCCATTAACCCGATCGTGCCTAGGGAGTTGCCTTTAGTCCTCAGTGTGTTTAGTTTGGCTTGGTTGCTAGGCATGGTTGTACCAGGAGCACCCGGTGGGACAGGTGTATTTGAGGTGATGGCGATCGCCCTTTTAAGTCCTCGGTTTCCCCCTGGTAATCTACTTAGTATCGTGGCGTTGTATCGGGTTGTGAGTGTGTTAGCCGAGGCGATCGGCGCAGGATTGGCATGGCTGGATGAGCAGCGGTTACCTATCGACATAGTTGCCCAACCTGGACTACCTAATCAACAGGGCCAAGATTTTTAGCAATCTCATAACGCTTGGGGGTCTTCTGGTGGAAGTTCATTATCGTCTGTTATTGCTAGATCCAGGCTATCCTGCTGCTCGGATAACCAGGACACTTCTTTAAGTTGTGAGAAAATTCGATATGTATCTGGATCAAATTGGATAGGCGGCAAATCAGATCCTTGAGAATCCATCCGAACCAGATTGTACTGGACATTTTCGGCATGGATAGTAAAGGTAACATTGAAGACTTCTAAGAAATTAACTACCCAGGCACATTCATCTTCTGGGTAATTTTGATAGTAACGAATCAACTCAGCGATTCGCCCTTCTAAATGAGTTCGAGAATTCTTAGACACTAAGATTATTTTCAAGAGCACAATAACTAATGTGACTGGGTTCCCTTGAGATAACAGCAAAATAAACAAAGGAGATGGTTCAACTTGATTCTCTGTAGTGAGGTAATCAATGACACGATTACAGGTTCTTAGAATCAGGGCATCTGTTATTAAATCATCATGATGACTAACATATAGCTCTTCCAGCTTAGATTGCAATTTGGTTTTCAAAGTTTCAGCAAACGTCTGGTTCACTACAGAAAACATGAGGTAGGTTTGCAAGCTACGCTTAAACTGTCGGTAGTCAATGTTCTGAGTTTGGTTAATAAAAATATTAGCCAAGTTGAAATAGCTAAAAGGGCCTTTTTTAGCTACGATAACTTTGATCAGACGGAGAACTTGATCCCCTAGAGCAGTAGGGTTATTGGGTGGGGATTCAATTCCTGAACTACTTTGGGATTTGGCAATATACATAGCCAAATCAAATTTGAATCGGTCTTTAAGTTGACGAGATAGTGCTCTTGCGGCCTCTCGTTGTTCGATCGGGTTGTTATGGTTAGTGTATTGAGGCACTAACAAATAAGATGTATAACGAGATGCCCACGGGCCTGATCCGCGATCGTAGCGCGATGCAAATAGCCGCAGTTCTTCAAAATCTTTGCTTTGAACAAAATTATTGATCCAGATCCTTACCCGCTTCAGCGTGGTGGAATTGGTCAAATTCTTACAAGCTGGATCCGAAAAGATCTGAACTAAGTCTTGAATCGGTTTAAAGTGTCGAGTTGCATCCCAGTTATTCACTAAAATGTAACAGCAACGCTTTAAAGTATGCCGAAACTCCTGTTCATTGTTGGCAAAGACTAAGTCGAATACAGACTGCATAGCAGCCGAACTCACTGAGTCT
>JAYKGX010000137.1:0-3237 GCA_035285565.1 Synechococcales cyanobacterium | reverse complement strand
GACCACTCAGCCACCTCTCCAGGGGCAATGCATCTGACCTATTCTAGCGAATCTTTTTAGACTGTGCCACAGCGAACGAGCAGGATTTTTTCTACCCAACCCGGGCATTTGAGCACTTGCTGGAGGGCAGCGTTACATGGGATGATTGCTTCGCTTGCTGAACTAAATGACCAAAAGACGCTTCTAAGTCTTCCAAGTCTTCCAAAATTTGATCCAGCCTGACAATGAGGTGGTGAATCGATCGCTTCATGTTGGTCTCCACTCGACTCACCTAAAACAAAACTCTTCACAGCCGATGAGCCATATTTCTAAGATGACGAATTCCTTTGAGGAACAGATGACGATCGCCTTAAGATTTGCTGAAAGTTTTGACGAACAGATTCCTCCGAACCATTGTTTTATTCCGGTACGCTAGCTGAATTTATTGAATCGCCCAGCGTCGTCTCCAACTCGAAGTAGACTCCAACGAGGATTGTTGCTGCTCCTGCTGATGCCGATTCAGAATGGTTAAGGTGTCATCCGAGAGAGTGGGATCCCGATAAGGGATGGCGGCTCGGGTCTGCAGATGTTCTTGTTCCATTTGCGACAAAGGGTGAAGTGCTCTGGCATGAAATCCTGCCACGGTACCCTGGGCCCACTCATGCGGTGGAGAATCTCCTACGAGGGGAATGGTGCCAATGGACAAGCCAGCAGACTGCATGGCTGATCGCACTGAAGCCGAACGAGAGTAGGTTGCTAGTTTGCCATCTGGGGCCAGGCATTGGGCAACCTGCTGAAAAAACTCTACTGTCCATAACTGGGGGCAACGACGAGGCGAAAACGGATCGAAAAAAATAGCATCGGCAGCAAAGGGAATCTGACTCAAGGTCTGAATGGTTTGCCGGGCATCGCCTATCAACAAACGGGCTTGGAGGCGATTGTCCTGATAAGTGAACTGCTCTGCCAGCGATCGCAATATCGGCTGAATTTGAGCCGACCAGACTTCGAGCAATGGAGCGGCGATCGAACCTTGGGGAACTGTGGCATCCAGTTCCAAACCATAAAGTTCGACCTGGCATTCAGGATTAATTGCCCAAAGGGTTTCCAGCGCCGCCGCCGTGTTGTAGCCCAAACCGTAGCAGACATCCAATAGCTTGAGGGAACCGCGTTGAGCTTGCTGAGCCAGATCCGTAGCTTGGGCAAACTTTACGAATGCTTCTGAACGGGCACCCTGAACACTATGAAACGCCTCGCCGAAAGCTTCCGAGAAAAATGTAAAGGAACCATCCTGGGTGGGATGTGGAATCCAGTTCACTGGTGCGTTCATACAGGGGCAAGGGGTGAGTGAGGGACGTCTAGCTTCATCCCAATTCTCTAAATATCTGGTCTAAATATGGGGGCGGTAAGATGACTTGCTGGTCAAAAACCGGAGCATTGCTGTTACCTGTGTAAATTCTAGCTTCTCCAAATTCCAGCATTTGAGACAATCTTGAGAATTGCCGAGAATTGACTTGCCTTCACTCTGTTGCCCCTGCCAAGCCGTTCCAACCAAACCGCGTCTGCAAGGTTGATTTGCGCAGAGAGCCAGGGGAATGATCGAGCCTTGGGGCTAAGACACTTCATCTTACTTCCCATCGTTCACTTTATAAAATTACCACTTTTCCTCCACTAGTTTTTGGTAAAAAAAACTATAATTAAAAGACTTAGTCCAGCTAATTCTGGGAAAACTGCAAGTTATAGGTTAATTATTGTGTTTGCCACTCAAATTTCTTACCAAAACTCTGAATGCGATCGCCCGCCTATCCGTGATTTATTTGAAGAAATTCAAGTGCTAAAACGAGATCTCAATGCGGTTATTCTGGCGCACTATTATCAAGATCCCGATATTCAAGACATCGCGGATTACATTGGGGACTCCCTAGGATTATCCCGGCAAGCCGCTGCCGCAGACGCTGATGTCATTGTGTTTGCGGGCGTCCATTTCATGGCAGAAACTGCCAAGATCCTCAATCCCGATCGCCTCGTGTTACTGCCGGATCTGAATGCGGGGTGTTCGCTGGCAGATAGTTGTCCTCCGGCAGAATTTGCCAAGTTCAAAGCTGCTCATCCGGATCATTGCGTGGTGTCGTACATCAACTGCACGGCTGAGATCAAAGCCATGAGTGACATCATTTGCACGAGTTCTAATGCAGTCAAAATCGTTAATCAGATTCCTGCCGATCGTCCAATTATCTTTGCTCCCGATCGCAATTTGGGCCGGTATGTCATGCAACAAACCGGACGAGAGATGCTGCTGTGGCAGGGAAGTTGCATGGTACACGAAACCTTTTCCGAGAAGAAGATTGTTCAGTTAAAGGTGCTCCATCCTGAAGCAGAAGTGATTGCCCATCCCGAATGTGAACCCTCCGTATTAACCCATGCTGATTACATTGGTTCGACAACTGCCTTGCTCAATCACGCTAGCCAGAGCGATCGCACGTCGTTCATCGTGGCTACAGAAGCAGGCATCCTGCACCAAATGCAAAAAGCAGCTCCCGGCAAGCACTTTATTCCAGCTCCACCAATGAACCAATGTGCTTGCAACGAATGCCCACACATGCGGCTTAACACGCTGGAAAAACTCTACTGGGCAATGAAACATCGGCAGCCTGAAATTGTGTTGCCAGAGGACGTTCGAGTTGCAGCATTACGTCCCATTCAACGAATGTTGGAGATGAGTTAAGGGTGGAACGGTGCCGATTTGGAAAATTCCTTGCTAAACCCAGTAATCTGCCTGGTCTGAGTAATCTATATGGTCTAGGTAATCTACCTGAATAATCCGTATGAAGCGTGAAAATTTTTCAAGTGGAACCCCTTGGGAGGCGATCGTCGGATATTCTCGGGTGGTGCGAGCGGGCAATCACATCTGGGTTGCTGGAACCACGGCCACCAATCCACAGGGTGAGATTGTCGGGGCGGGCGATGCTTATGTGCAAACGGTGCAGGCGCTAAAAAATATTGAAGCAGCCTTGCATCAAGTCGGGGGCAAGTTGGAGGATGTTGTCCATACCCGCCTATATGTGGTCAATATCGACGACTGGGAACAGAGTGGACAAGCTCACGGCGAGGTGTTTCGGGAGATTCGCCCCGCCGCTACGATGGTGGAGGTCAGTCGCCTTGTCGATCCTCAAATGCTGGTTGAGATTGAGGTCGAGGCCTTCCTCTTGGGCAGTGACTAACCCGTTGATGAATGGTGTGCCGCACATCACTCGATGTTCA
>JAYKGX010000136.1:0-5690 GCA_035285565.1 Synechococcales cyanobacterium | reverse complement strand
AGCCTGTGCAGGCAGAATTTCGCCCCACAAATCAATTAGGATTGCTATAGAGGGACATGACTTGCTCGATTGAGAGGCGGGATTGGGCATTTAAGGTTAAGGGGGAACGGTGACCCCGATCGTAGTGATCGGCAGCCGCACAGGCGATCATAGCGGCATTGTCGGTACAGTATTTCATTGGGGGAAACAGAACACGAATCCCAAGGGGGGCGGCGGTGGTGGTGAGGTGTTGTCTTAGCCCTCGGTTGGCAGCTACGCCTCCTCCCACGGCGATCGTGGTTAAGCCAAAATCCTGGGCACAGGCGATCGCTCGTTTGGTCAACGCTTTAGCAACGGTCGCTTGAAAACTGGCTGCGAGATCGGCGATCGGCAATTCTGAATCCTGAGTTTCTAAGGTCTGTACCAGCCTTAATACGGCGGTCTTTAACCCACTAAAGCTGGAGTCGTAGGGATGGATGCCTCCCTGGGGTAAGCGGATCTGACCTTCCGGTAAGGGAAAGGCTTGGGAATTTCCGGTTCCTGCGAGACGATCGATGATGGGACCCCCAGGATAGCCCAGTTTGAGCAGCCGAGCGACTTTATCAAATGCTTCCCCTGCTGCATCATCACGGGTCTGCCCGAGGACTTGGTAGAGACCACACTCTTTCACATGAATCAGACTCGTATGACCTCCCGACACTAGGAGGCAGAGGAAGGGCGGTTCCAAAGTGGGTTCACTTAAGTAGGAAGCGTAGATATGTCCCTCTAGGTGATGTAGCCCGATAAAGGGTTTGTTATGAACGATCGCCAGGGTTTTTGCAGCGGTTAATCCCACCAGCAAGGCTCCAATTAAACCAGGGGCACAGGTGCCTGCGATCGCGTCAATCTCAGTCCAGGTCAGGTTTGCATCGGTTAACGCCTGGGCGATCGCCAGGTTGACCCCCTCCACATGCTGCCGCGAAGCCACCTCTGGTACGACCCCACCGTACTGTTGATGGGTTTCGATCTGGGATGCGACAACGTTGCTCAAAACTTGACGATTTTTTACGATTGCTACCCCAGTTTCGTCACAACTTGTTTCAATAGCTAAAACGGTTGCCATTTGCTGGTAACTTTTGGTAGGGAATAGGTCTACCTCCTTAGCTTAAACCCTTATGGTGCAAGCGAGTAGAGATCTGGTTCCAGCCACTTTCGTCCTCATATTCTTACAAAAAGGTAAATCTTTTTGTTCACAAAACTTAGCAATTTGTAATAGAGGGAAACAACTCCATGCGACGATTGTTTGCTTTCGTATTGGCTATCGCGCTGTGGTTCGGTTTCGTTTCCGCCGCACCCGCTCAAGCCGCATACGACAATCTCACCCCCTGTAGCCAATCGGCTGCTTTTGCTCAGCGGATGAAGGCTTCTGCTAGCCCCACCGCTGCTCGCCGTTATGAACAGTACAGCAAAGCTGGTCTGCTCTGTGGTGAAGAGGGTTTGCCCCACCTGATTGTGGATAACCCTTCTCACATGGGCGATTTCATCATTCCTGGCATTCTCTTCCTCTATATCGCTGGCTGGATCGGCTGGGCAGGTCGTAGCTACCTGATTGCCATCAAGAAGGGCGATAACCCTGAAGGTAATGAAGTGGTCATTGATGTGCCCTTAGCGCTCAAGTTTATGTTGGGTGGCTTTGCATGGCCTGCTACTGCGTTTGCAGAAATTTCTACAGGTAAGATGTTTGCCAAGGAAGGGGAAATCACGGTTTCTCCTCGCTAGGCGATCGCCTTAACTTAGCTGGATTCGGCAGTCTCTCAGACGTTTTTCAGTGCTAGGGGTTGCCGTCATCCATTTTCTGCTTAAAATCCCTGCTTTTGTTTGGATTGTTTTTGTTTGGAGGCATTTTCATGGCTCGCTACTTGTCTACGGCACCCGTTTTACTGTTCGCATTGCTGACCTTTACGGCTGGCATTCTAATTGAGTTCAATCGTTTCTTCCCCGATCTGCTGTCGCATCCGCTTTAAGGGGCGATCGCCTTTTGGGTAATCACGGGATTGAAGACTCATTCCAACTGATTTGCAAAGGGGATTCATCGATGAGGTGGATCCCTTTTGTCGTTTCTGGTGGGGATTGGGGGCGGTAATTTGTTGGGAGGGTTTCCGGGAAGAGCGGGCATGGATGGGAATCTACTGGTAGATGTTGATCGCGCTGCTGGTGTAGAGCAATCTAGTTGGATGCAATCTGGCTAGAAGCAATCTGGCTAGAAGCTTGGGAATTATTAATATAGCAATCCTAATTGATTTGTGGAGTGGGAATTCTGCCTGCACAGGCTAGAAGCCTGTCCCACTCTTACAACTGACAGAGGATTGCTATAGATAGGCTAGTTGTTAGTCGATCGCTTTTTTATTGGTCTTAATTATTAGGTCTCATTATCGTCATGCAAACACCATCGGGTCGCCTGAATAATCGCTACGAAGTTATCCGAGAACTGGGGGATGGAGGATTTGGGAAAACCTTCCTAGTGCGAGATCACCAGATGCCTTCGGTGCGGCAATGTGTGGTGAAGCAGTTGAAGCCGTTGCATAGTGAGCCGCAAATTTATGAGATCGTTAAGGATCGGTTCCAACGAGAGGCAGCAATTCTGGAAAAGCTGGGGGAACATGAGTACATCCCGCGTCTATATGCCTATTTTTCCGAGGCAGATCTCTTCTATTTAGTGGAGGAGTACATTGCTGGAGATACGCTGACGCAACGGGTGCAACACCAGGGTTGCCAGGATGAGCAGACAGTCCGATTGCTGTTGTTAAATTTATTGCCCACGATCGCCTATGTGCATCAACAGCAGATTGTGCATCGTGATATCAAACCTGACAACATTATTTTACGCCAAACCGATCAAAAGCCGATTCTGATTGATTTTGGGGCGGTGAAGGAAACAATGGGAACGCTGATTAATTCCCAGGGTAAGAGTGCGCATTCGATCGTGGTGGGAACGCCAGGATTTATGCCTGCGGAACAGTTGGCGGGTCGTCCGGTCTATGCCAGTGATATTTATAGCTTGGGGCTGACGGCGATCTATTTGTTGACGGGAAAAATTCCGCAGGAGTTGCCGACCGATCCCATGACGGGGGCAATTCAGTGGCGCAGTTATGCCCCGCAGGTCAGTTCTGGATTTGCGGCTTTGATCGATCACACGTTGCACTTGAATCCTCAGCAGCGGTTCACCACGGCTCCGGAAATGTTAGCTGCCCTGAATGCTTTGGATCAGTCTGCGGTTCCGCTCCAGGGTGCGCCCTATTTGCAAACGCCCCATCAACCGACTCCCTCTGTGCCGCATATACCGACTCCACCTCCGATCGGCGCTTCAGGTCTGCCAACCCAAGCGGTGAGTCCTGGGTTTCCTTCCGGTGCAGGGTCGCAGGAGCTGCAATCCACCCAGCCTGTCGTCACCCAACCCCCGCTGACAACACCTGGAATGCCTGTTCCAGCCAGTACGCCCTCGGGACAACCTGTGGTGATTCCCTCTGGTGGATCGAGTTGGAAAACCGCAGCGATTGTAGGGGGAATTGCAGGGATGACCTTGCTGGCAGGCGGATTACTGGCGCGCAGTTATTTTGGGGGTTCCCAGCCGACCTCGGTGGTCAAGTCGAGTCCGAGTGCGATTGCCTCTATGCCTGCTCAGCCAAAATCCACTTCTGAAGAGAAAACGACAACCCCAGCCGAGAAATCTCCCAAAACCTCTGCGACAGCGGAGCCGGATCGTCCGAGTGCGACGGATTTAACAGTGGATACAACGGGGACGGATGCTACGGTGGTGGGCAAGGAAGGGGAGAAAAATGTGCGATCGGGACCGGGTACGAATTATTCCGTCATGAATCAAATTCAGACGGGCGATCGGGTCAAGGTTTTGGCAACGAGTCGGGGTGAGGGTGGCTATCTCTGGCATAAGGTGTATGTGCCGAAGAGGAAAACGGAGGGTTGGGTAGCCGATCAACTGTTGACGATGGATGATGAAGATAGCGCGGTGGCGGATGGATCGGGAGCACAGACTGCACCACCGTCCAACTCATTACCACCCGAGAAACGAACCTCAGAGGATCCTCAAGGGAAAGACAAGCCAGCCGCCCCAGCGGAGGAAACGCCGATGGACAACCATCCCGATGACAATGGGGATCCAACCAATGCCACGATCGTGGGTGCCAAGGGGTCTAAAAATATTCGGGTAGGACCGGGTACGAGTTATCAATCGGTGCATGATGCCTATCCCGGCGATCGGGTTACAATTCTTGAAAGTGCGCAGGATCAAGGAGGCTTTACTTGGTATAAGGTCTATTTCCCAAAATCAGGTGCAGAGGGTTGGATTGCAGGACAATTGTTAGAGCTTGATTAGTTGGAATTTGATTAAGGCGTAGATCTATTAAGCTATCTCCAACGAATAAGTCCCCCAGGTGTATCGAATGCCTTTATTAACCCACATCATCAGTTTTATTCGCCGTAAGATTTGGTTTTTAGCGATCGCGCTGATCAGTGCTGGGTTGGTCTTGATGTTGGGAGCACAGTTGGAAGAAACTTTTTTTTCTCGTCCCTCTCATTTGCAAAAGCAATCAGAATTCTTGAGTTCAAGTTCTTCAACTTCTACGGGATCTGATGTTTCCTCTAATGTCAAGTCTAATGTTCAACCTAGTGTTCAATCTAGTGTTCAACCTGGCGTTCAGTCGAATTTAAAGGTTCCACCTCAGTTTTCAACCCTGCCATTGCCGTCACCGACTGCTAATTTACCCAAGTCTGCTTCAGGTGCGAGTTCTGCTGTGGGTGCTCAGGGGATAGAAGGTCACGGTGGAGGTGAAGCGCGATCGTTTGGGCATTTTCCCTATGTAGAAGCAGCGCCCGATCGGCTGAGTTCGGTAGGATATTTTGTGCGGGATAATTACTCGCGAGAAGAGTGGATGGATCGGGAAGCTGTGCAGGCATTTGTGGCGATGGTGGTGGCAGCGCGATCGCAAGGGGTGCAGATGATGGCGATTTCAGGGTTTCGATCGATCGCGGATCAGCAGGCATTGTTTGCGCGGCAAGTACAGCGACATGGCAGTCCAGCAGAGGCGGCAAAGTGGAGTGCGCCCGCAGGCTATAGTGAGCACCATACAGGCTATGCGGTGGATATTGCTGATGTGACGCGATTGGATACGGATGTGAAGGTGAATTTTGAAGAAACGATGGCCTATCAGTGGTTGATGGTGAATGCCCAAGCCTATGGGTTTGAGCGATCGTTTCCTCGGGATAATCCTCAAGGGGTGAGCTATGAACCCTGGCATTGGCGCTATGTGGGCACCCCTCGGGCAAATCAGGTTTTTGCCGCCGCAAGAAGTTTGGCATCGTGAACTATTCAAGAAGTTGATTGGGGTCAATGCCCTGCGATCGCAAGTAGGCTTCCAGCCGTTCCGCTCGTTCTTCTGCACTGAGATAGCGATCGCCGTTGGCATCAAACCAAGTCAAAATTTCTTGTGCAAATCCACCAATGTTTCCTGGATGTCGTCCAATCCCTAATCCCAGTTCTGGCATCCAATAGGGTTCGCCCGTTTGCAATTGATAGACCCCATGGACTGCTTTAACCCTCTTCGGTCACATTGTTGAGAGGAATTTAGAATAGAGATAGTAGAGTTTAGGGTACCTCACGACCTATGCCCGCTTCTAGAGAGGCTAAACCGACGATTCGCTTTGTTGATGAATATTGC
>JAYKGX010000135.1:0-6910 GCA_035285565.1 Synechococcales cyanobacterium | reverse complement strand
CGGCGGGGGGAGGGGCGAATACGCTGCCGATGGAAATTTTTAGTCGAATTCGGTTGAGTGTGAAACCGGATATGAATGCGCTAAGTGTGGTGCTGATGCTGACTTCTGGTACGGTGGCTCTGATTGCTGAGGTGCTACGCTACCGGAGTGAACAAAAGCGGATCGGGTAATGCCAATTTTGGATTGGCGATTTTGGATTGTCAAACTTCTATGAATTGGGGTTGACCGCGTTATACCCCATCCAACAATCAATGCGACAAATCCTGCCGAAAGCCCCCACATTTGGGGGCTTGGGGGTTAGGCGATGACGAAATTTACTAACTTGCCAGGAACGACGATCGTTTTTTTGATCTCTTTGCCGGCAATGTGTTTCTGGGCTACTTCTGATGCTTTTGCCAAGGCTTCAATTTCCTCTTTGCTGGAACTGGCGGGCACTGTGATGGTTCCTCGGGTTTTGCCTAGGATTTGAATCACGATCGTCAGTTCGTCTACTACTAATGCGGTCGGATCAACGATTGGGAAGGCTTGTGTGTGAATGGAGCTGGGTATTGTATTGGGTGGAGCGATCGTGATCCACAGTTCATCGGTAATGTGGGGTGCAAAGGGGGCTAATAGTAACAACAAGGTGCGAATCCCTTCAGCAAATATGGGAGAGGTTTTACAAGGTGCATCGTTTAATGCATTGCTTAGTTTCATCAACTCAGATACTGCTGTGTTGAACTGGTATTCATCACTGAGATCTTCGGTGATTTCTTTGATTGCGGTGTGAATCGATCGCCGCAGGGTTTTCTCGTCTTTGGATAGTTCTGTGGGAAACTGGGTGGGAATGGTTTGAATCTCGGTTTCTGTGACTAAGCGCCAAACTCGGTTCAGAAAACGAAACTGTCCTTCCACATCGGCATCATCCCATTCCAAGTCCTTTTCGGGGGGTGCTTTGAATAGGATGAACATGCGTGCGGTATCTGCACCGTATTTGCTAATGACATCGCTGGGGGCAACGCCGTTATGTTTGGATTTCGACATCTTTTCATACACAACTTCCAAGGTGTCTCCAGTTTCTGGATCAATTGGTTTAGTTGGATCGGCAATGTTTTGTGGAATTACATATTTGCCTGTTTTGGGATTCTTGTAGGTCTTGCCCTGCACCATGCCCTGGGTTAAGAGTCGTTGGAAGGGTTCGTCACAGTTTAGTAAGCCGCGATCGCGTACGACTTTGGTGAAAAAGCGGGAGTATAACAGGTGCAGAATTGCATGTTCAATGCCGCCTACGTACTGATCCACTGCCATCCAATCATTGGCGATCGCTGGATCAAAAGCGGCATTGGCATTTTGGGCATCGGGATAGCGCATGAAATACCAGGAGGAACACATAAAGGTATCCATGGTATCGGTTTCCCGTTTAGCAGGTGTGCCGCAACTGGGGCAGGGGACGTTTACCCAAGCCTCTAATTTTGCCAGGGGAGAGCCTTTGCCAGAAAATTCCACATCTTCGGGTAATTGCACGGGTAAATCTGCATCTGGGACTGGAACTGCTCCACAATCGGGGCAATGGATGATGGGAATTGGGCAGCCCCAATAGCGTTGCCGCGAAATCAACCAATCCCGCAGGCGATAGTTGGCAGTGCCTTGCCCTTTGCCTTGTTGTTCTAGCCATTGCACGGCTGCTTCTACACTTTGGCCCTTGCCTTTTCCTGCCGGGGTGCCATCCAACGGTCCAGAAGCGATCATGACTCCGTCATCGGGATAGGCTTGGTTCAGGGTTGCTCCGTCTAGGGGCTCGCCTTCAGGTTGCACGACTACTTTGATCTCTAAGCCGAATTTTTTGGCAAATTCAAAGTCCCGTTGATCGTGGGCGGGGACGGCCATGATTGCGCCTGTGCCGTAATCCATCATCACGTAGTCGGCAATCCAGATGGGGATCTGGGCATCATTGACTGGGTTAATGGCGTAACTCCCAGTCCATACGCCGGTTTTTTCCTTGCCTTCAGCGGTGCGATCGATTTCGCTTTTGCCTGCGGCGGCTTCTTGGTAGGCTGTGACGGTGGCGGCTTGTTTGGGTTGGGTTAGCTTTTCTACTAGGGGATGTTCTGGGGAAATGACCATGAAGGTGGCTCCCCAGAGGGTATCGGGACGGGTGGTGTAGACGACTAAGTCGTCGCCTGTTTCGGTTTTAAAGGTGACCTGTGCTCCGGTGGATTTGCCGATCCAATTGGCTTGCATTAAGCGAACGCGATCGGGCCAGCCCTGAAGTTGGTCTAGGTCCTGTAGTAACTGTTCGGCATAGTCGGTGATTTTGAAGAACCATTGCCGCAGTAATTTCCGTTCTACTTTGGCTCCCGATCGCCAGGAGCGCCCTTCGCTATCGACCTGTTCATTCGCCAATACGGTTTGATCAATGGGATCCCAGTTGACTAATGCTTCTTTTTGGTAGGCTAAACCGGCTTGGAAAAATTGTAGAAACAGCCACTGCGTCCACTTGTAGTAGTCGGGTGAGCAGGTGGTGACTTCTTTTGCCCAGTCAAAGGAGATGCCGAGGGCATCCAATTGTTTGCGCATCTGGGCGACGTTGCTGTAGGTCCACTTGGCGGGGTGAATATTGCGTTCGATCGCGGCATTTTCGGCAGGCAAGCCAAAGGCATCCCAACCCATGGGATTCAGTACTCTAAATCCTTGCATTCGCTTCAAGCGGGCGATGACATCCACAATGGTGTAAACCCGTACATGTCCCATGTGAAGATTGCCCGAAGGATAGGGAAACATGGACAGCGCATAGAATTTTGGCTTGCTGCTGTCTGTGGCGGTTTGGTGCAGTCCTTGGGCTTGCCAGGTCTGTTGCCACTTTTCCTCAATTTCTACGGGACTATAACGGGACTCCACGGATTTTTACTCCTAAACTCAGTGCCTTAACAACCTTAATGCACTCAGTGCCTCAACAACTCAGTGCTGCAATAACTCAGTGCTTGAATGGGGATGTCTGCTAGTTTGTGGGAAACGATCGATCGCGACCCTGTTTTTGCTGACACTTTGCCATGGCATGGAACTATTGCATAGAACCATTGTATAGAAGCTTTGCTGATTCGGGGTGTTCAATTCCGGAGGCGGCTGTTGCCAGTGCTGCAGGTTATTCTAATTCTTCAAGCTGTGCGGGGGTTAAACCTGCTAGTTGTGCAATGCGATCGCTTGGCATCCCGGTTTCCATTAAGTGGCGCACCAGTTGGCGCAGTTGAGCTGCTTGGGCATCGACTTTTTGCTGGGCTTCATCAGCTTTTTGCTGGGCTTCATCGGCTTTTTGCTGGGCGAGTTCTTCATCCGTGAGCAGAATCTGACCTTGTAAATCAGCCCATCGTAGCCAAGTGGCGGTTACCTGTTTGAAGGTTCCTTGCCAGCGCACTAGAGCTAGCCCTAGCATTTGACTCACTAACAACCCCTGGGGATTGGGGGCAATGGGTTGGTAGCATCCGTTCTGCATGTAAAATCCAGCAATATCGCTGGGGTTGAAGGGGTCATACCAAAAATACTCTGGTACTCGCATTCGATTTTGGTAGATCAATTTTTTCTCAGTTTTATCAAATTCACGGGTACTGTCTGACAGGAGTTCGATCACCACATCTGGGACTTTATCTTCTTCCCAACAGATCCAACTTTTGCGTTCTCCTTTGGGTACATCCAGCACTACGAAGACATCGGGACCTCGGAAGTCTTGATTTTTCACCTGCCGCAAACTGTAGTAGATAAACATGTTGCCGCCGATATAGCCATCCTGCCGCAATGCCAGCCAAGGCAGCAAGCCATCGATCAGAATTCTCATTTGTAGATTGTGGCGTTCTGTTTCCATGGGAATGCCATCGCTGCAGGGCAGTTCATCTTGGGTGGGGGGGAGCGTGATGCCGAGGGTCTGTAGTTCCAGAGGAGTCATACCAAAAGTCTCCCAAAACGCTGATAGCTCATTGTATCTTCGCAGATCGGATGGTTGAGCAGAAGTTGAACTTTTGCAAAAGTTCAACTTCTGCTCCTGCGTTCTCTAATTGGCTTCTAGCATGATTTCTCGGGTGGCAACGCAGATGACGGTGGGTTCGCCTCGTTTGCGGACGGGGTGGCTCCAGGCGTGGGCGCTGATGAAGTTGAGAATATGCAAAAGCCTGATTGTTGCTTCAACGGCATCGGCATCCCCGCTCAGTTGCAGGTTGATTTGTTTGGTATAGCGTTTCATTGGGTTTTCCTCAAACAGGAATGAGGTGGACGAGGAGAACCCAAAAAACTAGCCGCCCCGTTGTCTGGCATGACAAAACAGGGCGGCGCGGAATGCTAAAATGCAGTCCAGGTCACCATGCTGGGTTAGACAGCTTGGGGGCTTAGCGATCGTTTTGAGCTGGAATCTCATGGCGATCGCGCTAGGTTTTTGGGCTTAGGCAGAGAAAATGGGATCATCGTCTGCTGCTTAATCCATAGTACTCTAGCGGCGATCGTTGGTTCCGTCAACCTTTGAGTTGTTAAGACAGGGTGAGAATTTTGGCAACGGAGGGTACGCCGTCACTGTTGAGGATAAAGAGCATGTAGTTTCCAGGGGGAACGGTGCGGTTATTGTTGGGAGCGGTAACTTGCAGGGTGCCGGAACCTCGGTTGAAGGAGAGACTGACGAATTGTTGATCCATGTTGACGGAATGGGTGACTCCGCCAAAGCGCACTAACGTGACTCGGCTGATATCGCTGGCTTGGGGGGTGGAAATATTGAAGGTTTGCCCATAGGTGAGGCTGCTGGAGGCACTGTTGATGCTGGGTCGGGGGGCTAGTCGTCCGGTGCCGTCGTTGCGGAAGAGGTCGGGGGGGGAAAAGATTTCGGCATTTTTGGCGATGTAGCCTTGTTGTTGGCAAGCGCCGCAGATGCCTCCGCCTGCAGAGAGGACGCGACCATCGGGGAGCAGGAGGGCGATCGAGTGGTATTGTCGGGTGACGCGCATACTGGCTAGGGTCGTCCAGCGCCCATTGTTGGGATTCCACCATTCGGCGGCAAATACGCCTTTGTTGACATCGACGAGACCTTGGGAGGTGTTTTGCATTCCGCCTGTGGCAAGGACTCGACCGTTGGGTAGGACGGTTAAATTGTGTTGTAGCCGTTGGTAGGTCATCGATCTTGTGTTGTTGACGGTACCGTTGTTTAAGTCGATCGTGACGGCGCTGCTGTTAAAGTTGCCACCCCCTGAGACGAGGGCACGACCGGGGGCGTACATGGCGTGGCTGCCATAGCTGCGGTTGATTTGATCGCGGGTTCTAAAGTTGAACCAATTACCGTTGCCGTTGGTGTTGAGATAGTAGAGGGTGGGATCGGGACCGAGATAGGCGATTTGTCCGTTGGGGGCTTGTTTGAGCCAGTGATAGGTGCGATCGGAGGCGATTTGGGCATTGGCTCCGGGGAGGGAACGAAAACTGCCATTGCGTTGGAAAATTTCGGGAATGGTGGGGCCGCCGCCGGAGATGAGGGAGTCGCCGTTGGAGAGGGCGGTGACGGAGGGATACCAGCGATCGCCTTGGAGCATATTGGGACCGCGACTCCAGGTTTGGCTGCTGGGGTTGAAGAAGTGGGTTTTGTCGATGCCGTCGAGATTGCTGTTTTTGTTGCCTCCGGCGGCGAAGACGCGACCATCGAGCAGCACTGTGAGGCTACTACAGAAAATGTTGTAGCCTGTGTTGACGTCGGCTCTTGAGTGGGAATTGGTGCTGGGGTTCCAAACGGTGGCGCGGGTGAAGGTGTGGTTGGTGTAACTTTCGGTGGGATTGTCGCCTACGGAGTCATAGGCGAGGACTCGACCGTTGGGCATGAGGGTGGCATGGATGGCGATGACGGGCCAGTCGTAGGGTCCTTCCCATTTGCCGACGATGTGCTCGGTGCCTGCTAAGGGGGTTTGGGCAAGTTCCCAGGAGTCGTCTGACAGGATGCCGATGCCTTTTTGCTTCATGCGATCGTACATGGCTTGTTCTTCACCGGGGGCAAACTGAACGGTGTCGATGTCTCGGTGACTGAGAGAGGAGTCTTGGGAGTTGGAGGGTGTGGAAAAACTGAAGGAGTTACTCAATCCGGGTTGGTGGGATTCTGAACCGTGGGCGCGGACGGGTTGAGGTTTCTGTTGGGTTATGAGGAAGCCGATCGCAATGATGAAGAGCGCAGGTTGCAGAGACAAAAGTTTCCATGATGGTTTGAATGACATGATAATTTCCTTCATGAATTGGACAGCATGAAATGGGGTCTGGTAACCTGAGGGGAAACCAGCCACTAGAAGATGATGAAAGCTGAATAGGAGACAATAGGGATGGTTACGACAGCAAAAATGCGATCGTTAAGGTAGAGCCATCGATAATTTTCAACGTGCGAATTGGAAGGATTCCAACAAAGGATTCTAATAATGGATCATTGATGGATTTCGTCAACACTGTGTGCTGTGTTGAGCATTAAGTTGTGAAACTTCTGGAGATGCAAGGTGTGATCAGATCGTTTCAGGCGTAATTCTTTCTCAGTTGCAATGAAGTGCCTAGTCTTACATGGAAAACCAATCTGGATTGCCTGAGTTCAGTTGTAGATCTAATAACAGTTTTGTGACAACTGAACTATCACAAAACTCATATAGAAGATATAGCAGGTTTATTGACTGTCGTCTATCTATGGGGTGCGGTAATTTGTATGGGAAAAAATATGAGTTTCAGTTTTTATATGGCTGTAGATTGCTGTGATGAAAGGGCTTCTGGGGTGGATCTGCCTAAGGATCTAGGTCTAAGAGATGAGTGAGAGGAGGGTGGGTTTTTCTGAAAATCTTTCTTGCGATCGAGGGTGAGTTTTGACAGTATAAAGTCCCAGCTTTGCAGGAAGGCTGGGAGCGGTGATTTTTTCTATTTATCCTGTTGGAGGGTGAGTGTTACT
>JAYKGX010000134.1:0-12364 GCA_035285565.1 Synechococcales cyanobacterium | reverse complement strand
TCACGATCGCGATCGACTTCGAGTAAACTTTCTGCACCATCTACTAATAAACGCACCAAATATTCACCCTGACGAATCGATTGTATGGGGATCGTCAACGATCGCGTGGTCTGAGAGCGGCGATCGGCCTCAAACAAGGCAGAATTGCTAGCTTCACTCGACCATTGATTCAACACTAAAATCACGCGCTGTTGGGGATCCACGGGCAAATCCACTTCCACTTGCAGTCTGGCATGATAAATGCGATCGTCCACTTCTTCAGTTGCTAAGACCGTGACTTGAGTAATGCGCGATCGCAACATAAAGGGCACCGCACTGGATTCTACCCCCGGTTGAGTCCCTCGTTGGGGATCCTGGGTGGGGTGAATTACCTGAAGGCTCTGGACTCCGGCGCGTAAATCAGCAGGCGATAGCAAGTTGAGGGGCAAAATAATTTCGCTATCTTTGACTTGGGTGGGCGTGACAATTTGACCCCCTATTTGACCCCCTAAGCGGACCTGAGTCGCTTCCAAGCCCTTTAACTGTCTACCCCGAATCACTAACGTGCTATCGGCTAAAATGGGTTCTAATCCCCCTGCTTGATTGACAACGCGATCGACCTGGGGATACTGTAAAAATGGTGAAACCCCATTGGGACGATAGCGCACGGGCAATGCACGGCTCGCGGTTTCCTGCCCATCCACCATCACCACGAGTATTTTATAAGCAACGGAGAGGCTGTAGGGGATTTGGAAAAAAACAGACCAAGCTTTCGATAAATCGTCTAAATTTAAATCCAAAGGCACTAAACTAATTTGTTGCACCTGATCTGCTAGGGTAGATCGATCGAGAAAGCTAAAACGACTATCTAAACAAGTTTCCCGCAGCATTTCTGAGGAAATAATCGATTGATCATTCAAACTGCGCACCACACTCCCCAACATGCGCTGAGGAGCCAACTCACTCTCGTTGCCATAGAAGGTAAACATGTAATATAAATCCAGGGCAGCCTGCCGTCGAATCGGATTCCCCCGCGATCGCGCAGGCGTGGCATCAATATTATGCAGGGCTGGATTGGAAACCACCTGATACATGAAGAGGTTGACCCCTGTTTCTGGAGTACCGTTACCAATGTCGCTGGGACGAACTGTAGTCACCCGAGCACCCTCTACATCCACCTGCAAGGCTGCTTGAAGCATTCGCTGCAGGGTTGCGGTAATGGTGGCGATCGCTAAATGATTAGCCATAATTTAAAATTGTTGGAGCTTGGGAGGATGGATTTTGGCTTATGGGAGCTATACCCACAGGAGGGATTTTAATTTTCAATCAGTCCGGTTTTAAGGGCTTTGAGAGCCGCTTGGGTGCGACTGCGGACTTCCATCTTATCTAGAATGGTGCTGACATAGGCTTTTACGGTTCCCACGGTAATATTGAGCTGTTCTGAAATCGCTTCATTAGAGGCTCCCTGCACGACACAATGCAACACTTCCCGTTCCCGCTCTGTTAGATGAATTGTGGTGTTGTGTTGCGGTAGCGATCGCCCCAGTTGTGCATGAAAGGAACGAAAAAAGCAAGTGGCGACTTCCGGGGACAGATAAATTTCCTCACGCAGAATGACTTGAATTGCTTCTAGAAGCTGGGTGGAAAGTTTATGCTTAAAAACATAGCCCCTTGCTCCGGCTCGCATGGCTTGATAGACCCAATCATCATCATCATGCCCCGACAACACAAGGACCCGACTCTGCTTTTGGGGAGATTGCTGCAAAAATTGGATGCCATCGGATTGCGCCAATTCTAAATCTAATAACACCAAGCTGGGACATTGTTGTGTTGCTAGTGCAATCGCTTGTTCCACCGAGGCAGCCCGTCCCACAATCCGAAACTTCAGCGTTCCAGTGGTGCTATAAAACTCTAGCAATGATTCTAGCCCCTGGCGAAAGTCGGGATTGTCATCCACTAAGAGTACAGAAATGGGTTGAGCGATCGCTGCATTCACGCTTGAATGACTACTAGGATGATGATTAGGATGACTGTTCAGGTAACCATGAGGAATATGAGAATGGTTCTTAACAGATGAGTGATTTCCAGCGGGAAGGTGAAAATTTTGGGTCATGAGTGTAACACCATGGGTGAAGGCTAGGCGATCGCAAGGAGCAATAAAAACTGGATCGAATGAAAGGAGTGACTAGCATTTAACGAGGCAGAATCACTGAAAATTGTGCGCCACCCTGGGGAAGATTCTCCGCCCAAATCCGCCCACAATGGTCTTGCACCACCTGCCACGCGATCGTTAGCCCCAAACCCGTTCCTCCCTGGCGCTGGGTATAGTAGGGTTCAAATAAGTGCTGCTGATCACTCAGAGACAGCCCCTGCCCCTGATCCCCAATTTGGATTAATACCTCCTGCTGAAAGGTACAGCAGCGACAGGTTAATGTACTCCCCACCGGGCTGAAAAACAGGGCATTTTCTAGCAAATTTTGGAACACCTGCTGCATTTGCCACGGATCGATCGCAATCCAGCAAGACTGCAACTCTAGGGCTAAATTGATTTGTTTTTCCTCTAGCCAAGGTTGCAAGACTTCCAATCTTTCTAGCAATAATTCCCGGAGATCCATCGATCGCCGTTGGGGTTGAGCTTGTAATTTGCCCTGGCAGAGGTGGCGCAGACTATCTTCTACCTTATTCAGGGTTGTTTGAATGCGATCGATCGGCTCCTGCAAATTGTTAGGCAATTCCTGAGCAGCTACTAAATCAACATACATTTGAATTAAGGCTAAGGGAGTCCGAAGCTGATGTTCCGTACTGCGTAAGGTTTGTGCCACCGATTCTTCTAATTGACCTAGGGTGCAGTGATATTGTTCTGTTTGATTAATTTGTTGCAAGGATTGCTGGAACAATTTTGCCTGCTGTTCAATCATATAGACCTGCCAGGGTTGCAACGGGTCACGTCCCCATCCGAGGAGATAGGCTAGTTGATCAGATGGGCAATCCACGGGACGATCGACTGGACGATCGACTGGATCGTAATCCATCCCGCTAGAACCCTGCTCAAATCCACAGACAACACTGTGATAATTGGGTAAGAGATCCCAAGCGAGCGGTTGTGCCACCAACGGGGTCTTAGATTGGGACAGGGAATGGGCGATCGCATTCAAAGGCGGCATGGGACACAGGTTTTCCTGAGGCGATAGCGCGAACACGATTTGCGGTTGCTGTCGAATGCGATCAAACCAAACAGTACAAGCTCCTGCTAAAGCCCCATGGCGTACCAAGGCTTCCAAGGATTGCGTGATCCCCATCGGAAACTCGATCGATCCAGGGGCAGCCCCTCCAGGGTCAGTGCGATCGGCAGGGGGGGGCTGGGCTGGGGAGCCGGTTCTAAAACGAGCGTTTGAAGGTTGAGAAGTCGTAACGCGCTGGCGGGGGTCAGCGATCGAAGAACTGATCCGCCCCGGTAAACTGAGCTGGGACAGCATAGAACAAGATCTCCAAATTGATCTCTAAAAGTTCGTTTAAATTCGTTGGTAGACCTGTTTCCTGACCTCAGACGGATTTATATAGAACCAACCATTTAGGTTTATGCACTTTAGGTCGATCGCTTCATAGCTTGGAGGTACTCCCTAGGGACTAATCGGATCTCTCTCCTCTTTACGTAGATTCCCGGACATTTCCTGAAGAAATGATAGATTGTTACACTTTCTTTAAAAATTCCTTACCAGTCTTGGTAGACACCCGGACATAGACTTCTTTGCCCAACTCCTAACTAAAGTCTACTAACCGCCAAGGGATCTCCCTTTCTACTATGGGAGCGTCATAGCCTAGTTCACCCAAGGCACGGCACTACGATTGTTGCAGCGACTCAAACGCTGGCGGAATTTCTGTCCAGTGCATTACCTCTGATTGAAAAGGATAGCATCTCTTTTGAGCATCCCCGAGTCGCTCATCACCACAAACCTTGTTTAAACCTATATTGCTATCACATTCAAAAAAGTCAAGAACCGCAATGGTTAGACTTAATTTTTCTAGTCAGTGCCATCGACCATACCGTACTGGCGGAACAACACCTCCTCTCTGAAATGGTGACCGTGTTGTCCGGATACCAGTCTCTGCCGGAGCAAGTACTCATGCCGGAACTGCGGGGACTTGGCGCATTGCCGATTCAAGTTTCTAACCAAACCGTGCCTGAAACATTGCTGCTCTGGCAAGTCTTACAAACCCCGTTGCGGTTGTCCCTCCAGGTGACCCTAACCGTTCCCATTCGCGATCGCGTGGCCTTGCGCCTCGTTGCACCCTAGAGAACCGATCAAGATCTCACCGCTGGAAGGATTTCGCGCCCCAATTCATGATTTCAATGGAGGATATCCCAGCATGGCATTGGATTATTTTGCACCAGGTGTATATGTTGAGGAGGTAGACCGAGGCAGTCGTCCCATCGAAGGCATCAGCATGAGTGTGGCAGGCTTTGTCGGCTTCACAGAAGATGTCCGAGGGGATGCGGAGCTATTCAAGCCGATGCTGGTCACCAACTGGAGTCAGTATCTAGAATACTTCGCGAAGCCAGGGTCAGAGCATCCCGGTTTTACGGATTTTGATGCCTATTTACCCTTTACCGTCAAGGGTTGGTTTGACAACGGTGGCGGACGCTGCTGGGTGGTCAGCATTGGGACTCGGTTGCCCGGTTCAGCCCAGCCCATGGCGGAAGAAAGCGTCACCAAAGTCTTGACCTCTGCCCGCAAACCCTCGATTAGCCTGAGTCTCAAGGCCGCTAGCAGTTCAGGCAATGGGTCTGGTAATGGGTCTGGCAATGGGGCTTTAGCCCTACCAGCGGCGACCGGACGGCTACGAGTGCGCATTGATGATTCGACCCCCAAACGCCTGCCCGAGACCCCAGAGGAAGACCAGCCTTTTGATACTGGGGAATATTTTAAAGTGACGCTTTACCAAGGGTCAGAACAGTTGGGAGAGCCGATCGAGCACCTGACTATGAATCCCCAGGTGGCGACAGAAGTGGGAACCTATGTGGAAGAGGCCTTGCGGGAGTCACCGTTCCTCAACGTGCTGAATATTTCCCAATCCGGTCAGCCCCTGTCTCGTCGGCCCAACAATGGGGTCTATGAAGTGGCTCCGCCGCCCTACGTGGGAACCCCGGAACGCCTACCTCGGGATCTCCAGGGTGCGCGCAAAGATCGCAATGGCATTCAGGGTCTGTTTGAAATTGACGAAGTGGCCATGGTGGCTTGCCCTGACCTCATGCGTCTGTTCCAAGAACCCCTGCGGGATGCCAATGGACAGGCGATCGCCGATGAGTTTGGCAATACCCAATCCATGCTGAGCTTGGATCAAGTGCATGGTGTGATGGAAGCAATGCTGAGCCTGTGCGAAAATGCTGCGCCGGGCCCTGCTTATCGGATGGCGGTGTTGGATGCGCCCCCAGTCAAACCGGGTAAGGGCAATCACCCCGTGGCACCCGAGCAACAAAAGCCCCAGGATGTCTATCAATGGCTGAAGGACTTTAACCGTCGTTCCATGTTTGGCGCACTCTACTATCCCTGGATTAAGGTGGCCAATCCGCGCAATGGTGGCAAGCCGATTCTGGTTCCCCCTTCTGGTCACATGATGGGCATTTGGTGCCGCACGGATGAATCACGGGGGGTCTTTAAAGCTCCTGCCAACGAAACTCCCCGAGGCGTGATTGGCGTGGCCTATGAGACTAATATGCGTGAGCAGGAAATGCTCAACCCAGAAGGGATCAACTGTATTCGCAACTTTAACAACTACAGTCGCGGCTACAAGGTGTGGGGTGCGCGTACCCTCGTGGAAAAAGACAACATTCAATGGCGTTATATCAGCGTGCGGCGTTTGGTGAGCTACATTGAAAAGTCGATCGAAATGGGAACGCAGTGGGTGGTGTTTGAACCGAACGATCAGGATCTCTGGGCCAGAGTGACTCGGACGGTAACTGGCTTCCTAACAAGACTGTGGCGCGATGGGGCGTTGTTTGGTGCTTCTCCGGCAGAGGCGTTTTACGTCAAGTGCGATGGTGAGCTGAATACCCCAGAAACCATGATGTTGGGTCGTTTGTATGTAGAAGTTGGCGTTTGCCCGGTGCGTCCGGCAGAGTTCGTCATCTTCCGCATCAGCCAGTGGTCGCCTACGGATAACGAAGGGTAACCCCACAGGAATGGGGAATCCCCAATTCACCTCCGTGTGACGAAACGTGATTCCCTTAAATTCTCGATCCCCCTAAATCCCCCTTAACAAGGGGGACTTCAAACCACCGAACAATTGAACTGAGATAGTAGAGATCGCGCCTTGCTTAGTTATAGTTTGGTTCCCCCTTATTAAGGGGGCTAGGGGGATTCCCGTTCCGGGAGGCTGCGCCAACGGCTCGCCAGGATTTACGATTTTGGATTTTGGATTTTGGATTGAGGGGCGATGACCCAAGATCAGGTGTAAATCATCGCGTCTCCATTCCCGATTCTCCATTTTCCATTTCCCATTCTCTATTCTTCAGTAACCGCTATGGCAGATTTAAAACCGATCACAACGAGTCGATTTTACGTTGAATTTGATGGCATGACTGAAAAGCCCTTGAAGAGCGTACAGGAAGTTGCCTTTCAGGGACAGGTGAAGGGTTACGAAAAGGCATTGATGTCTACAAAAGACGGTAAAACCGTGCGGCAAAGTACCTCGACGGGCTTTGAAGAATATCCCACCGTGACTTTGGAAATCTTTCTCATGCAAGGGGATACGGATTTCTATAAATGGATGGAACAAACGATGCCCACTAGCTACAGTGGCGCGGGTTCTGGTGGTGGTAAATGGTCCGACAATCGCAAAAATGGCTCGATCGTTGCCTACGATCCCGGTGATCAGGAAATCATGCGCTGGGAAATCAAAAATGCTTGGGTCAAGAGCTACAAGGTGTCTGATTTTGCCGCAGATGGCACAGATTTGGCGTTTGAAACCTATGAATTGGTCTGTGAAGATGTTAAACGCACGAAGTAGGGAGTGAACTTGTTGCGATCTTGCATAGAGCGAGCTCTGGCTGACAGGGTATGTTCTGATTTTTATTTTGGATGAGGTTTCTATGGAACAGAAAGAGATTTTGACGAATTCTCGCTTTTACTTGGAAATCGATGGTATGAGCGATTTGGTTGTGAAAAAAGTGGGTGGGATTAAACTCACCTTGGATGCGGCGGGTGATAAGAAGTCTTTTGGGGTGACCAAGGGCGGCAAAAGTCGGATGCAGGCAACCGTGAGTGGGGTTTCCAGCGGTGTGCTGAATATTGAGTTTGTGGCAACGTTGGAAGATCGATCGCTGCATGATTGGTACCGGGCTTCCCATCCAGAAATTGGACCGATGGCGGGTGGGATTTCCAGCAACAAGGGCGATCGCACGAAAACAGCCTCTTTGACGGTGTATAACCAGGGGGGCGAAGAATCAGCGCGCTGGTCGTTTACGGGGGTTTTCCCAAAAACTTACAAAACTTCTAAAATGGAACCCGGATCGACCGAGTTATTCACGGAAAAGGTAGAAATCGCCTACGAAACCTGCCATCGGGTGCAATAGCGATCGCTTTTTCTGCGGCACAATCCCTTCCGGCGCAATCATTTCCGGCGCAATTATTGTCAGCGCGATCATTGATGAGGTCAATATGGCTAATGATGCGATTCCTAACTATGAAATTTTAACCACTTCCCGCTTTTACCTGGAGTTAAGTCTTCAGCATTCTAAGGAATTGATTGATGGGTACTTTATGGAATGCCGAGGCTTCAAGCGATCGCAGGAGGTGATTGAAATTTGTGAGGTCACGCCGCAGAAGTGGGGAACGGGGGAGTTGAAAGTT
The DNA here is from genome assembly GCA_035285565.1 of Synechococcales cyanobacterium. Lineage (GTDB taxonomy): Bacteria > Cyanobacteriota > Cyanobacteriia > Leptolyngbyales > Leptolyngbyaceae > JAYKGX01. The sequence continues at coordinate 4,535 of JAYKGX010000134.1, read as the reverse complement.
GGACGGGTGGTGCGCACGAAAATTCCCGGTAATTTCAAGTGCGACAATATTGTCTTGAAATTTGGCATGACCATTTCCGAAACGATGTGGCAATGGTTTGAGCAGGTGGAAAGGGGCGAATGGGCAAAAGCCCGCAAGGATGGTGACATTACCATCTACAACCAAGGGGGTGACATCAAAGCCAGGTTTCGGTTTTTAGGCGCATGGCCAATTAATTACAAGATTGCTGATTTGAAAGCCGGAGCCGGAGAATTTCAGATTGAGGAAGTAGAGTTGGCAGTCAGTGAATTTCTGCGGGTATCGCCGGGGGGATAATGCAAACCGAATTTGAATTTCTATTACCCAAAGGTTATCTGGATGAAGCCGGACAGCTCCATCGCAAAGGCGTGATGCGCTTAGCCACAGCGATGGATGAAATCGTGCCCCTGCGAGATCCCAGAGTGCGAAGCAATCCTGCCTATGCCACGGTGATCATTCTCTCGCGGGTAATCACTTGTTTAGGGGCTGTAGAGGAAATGACACCTCGGGTGGTGGAGGGCTTGTTTGCCTGCGATTTAAACTACTTACAAAAGTTCTACCGTCATATTAACGAGCTGGAACTGGAACCGGATTTAGAACTGCCGATCGCCCCTGCCACCGATGCCACTCATTTTGACGACATGAGGCAAGACCATGCTATCTACTCAGTTTAATTTTCAACTACCACGCGGATTGATGGATGAGACAGGACAGGTGCATCGGCGTGGGATTATGCGGTTAGCTACTGCCAAAGATGAACTGCTGGTACAACGCGATCGACGCGTGCGAGAGAATTCTGCCTATGCCACTTTGATGATGCTTTCTCAAGTCATTACGCACTTGGGAACACTAGAGTTGGTGACACCTGAGCAGTTAGAAAATTTGTTCACGCAGGATTTAGGATATCTCAGGGAATTTTACAACCGAATTAATCAACAGGGAAATGCCAAAGTTGCTAGCCAATGTCCTAATTGTAATACGCAATTTGAGGTGGAATTAGTGCTGGCGGGGGAGTGCTTGGCTACCCCTTAGCCCAGTTGCATGAGGAGGTAGCCTGTCTTGCCTTGCATTTTCATTGGTCGTTGGATGATATTTTACGGTTAGAACATGCCGATCGCCGTCGTTGGGTCTTGGAAATTCAGAAAGCTTTGCCCACAACTTCCCAGTCCCTAGCCTCCGGGTCTCTAACCTCCGAATCCTCTACTGAAGTGGAATCCGAATTATGGTTCACTCCTCCCTACCTGAGTCCGCTGTAAAGCAGTCCCGCCCCGCTCTTCGGAACAGCACTGTGAAAACCTTGCTGACCTGGGTGGGGTTAACCAGTTTGGTGATCGCTGGGGCGATCGTGGGGTTACGGCAAGTTCGGTTTTATGAGAAAGCTGAGCTGGAAGCCTATGACCAGATGGTGCGTTGGCATCCGCAGAAACCTACCGATAATCGAGTTGTGGTGATTGGGATTGGAGAAAAGGAAATTCAAACGCGCAATGAGTATCCGATTCATGATGGAACGCTAGCAGAATTGCTGACGAAACTAGAAACCTATGAACCTAGGGTGATCGGAGTTGATATCGGGCGAGATGTGCCTCAGGGATCTGCAAAAGGGCGGCAACAACTGCTTCAGGCAATTCAGAACAATTCTAATATCATCATGGCTTGCAAGCTAAGTTCCACGGATGATCCCGGTGTGCCTGCACCTCCCAATACGCCCGAGGGTCAGGTTGCCTTTGCCGATCTGCCCACTGATATTGATGGTACGATTCGGCGATCGAGTTTGATTTCAACACCACAAGCCACGGCGGTTAAGTTTGGTCAAACTCATACTTGTAATGATGTGAGTGCGGATAATGAAGTGCCCTCGCTGGCATTTTTATTATCGATGATTTATTTGGAGCAGGAACAAATTTCGGTTAAGCCCCTTTCTAGCCAAGTAATTCAGGCAGGGAAGGCGAGGCTGGAGCGTTTGCGGGATAACCATGGCAGTTATGTGAATGCGGAAGCGAATGATTTTCAAATTATGCTGAATTATCGCAGACCTCATCAAGCGGTGCGAGAAGTTGCCATGGCAGATGTTCTAGCAGGACAGGTGGATGAGAGTTTGTTGAAAGATCGTCTTGTGTTGATTGGATATACTTCGCAAATTGTTAAAGATACCGTTAAAACGCCATTTTTAGAAACACAGCCTGGAATGCGAGAAATGCATGGTGTTTATGTTCATGCACAAGTCGCGAGTCATTTATTAAGCACTGCTTTAAATCAACAAAATAGCATTATCAGTTGGGCAGAATGGACGGAAATTTTCTACATTTGGGTGTGGGTGCTGGTGGGTGGGTTGATTGCTTTCTACAGCCGTAAAACTTGGGTGTTGGTCTTACTGGGTGGTGTGGCGTTTGCTAGTACTTGGGCGATCGCCTACGGGCTGTTTACCATGGGGTGGTGGATTCCGGTGATTCCGGTTGCTTGGGGGTTGGGGGTCAGTTTGGTCACGGTGAGTGTTCTCAGTCAGGCTGCGCGGAGGGGCTATACTCAGGCATTTTTTCAGCAGCTTCAGGAGCAGGTGTCTGGGCAGTTGCAGCAATCCCGCACGAGCCGTCAAGACTATTTTGAAAATTTGGTCAGAAAGGCACGTCAGATTCGATCGCAGCGGGATGGGTTAGATTTGAGTGAGGAAGAGCGGGCTACGGCTTTAGGACAGGATATTTTAAATCTCAAATTTGATTCTCCAGAAACGCAAAAATTATATGAGCAGCTTCGTCAGCAATGGCTCTCGGAACAAGGACATCAAATTATTGAACAGAAGCAACAACAACAGCAAACCTCGCGTACAGAGGAAATTACAAAACTCCTCGATCGATCGCGGTCGGTGCGATCGCAGCTTTTAGGGTATCCCGTTTTTCCAGCTAATTCGGTCACCCATGAGCCAGCACCAGATCTGGACTTGCCTCCTAGTTTGTCAGTAGAGCCGAATGGTGTTGTCATGGAATCGAATGGGGTGGCGATCGCCAATCGATCTGAAAATAATCTAGAAGAGTTGCAAGAGCCTGTGAATCTAGAAGTAGAAGCCTGGGAATATCCCAATCCTGCTGATGCGGAACAACAGTCCCAATCATGAGGTATATTATGGAATCCGAACCCCGATCGCAGCAATCTTCTCAAACGTCTCAATCGGTTACCGTCCAGGTTCCACAAACGATCGCGACGGGATATCATTTACCGTTTGGACTCATGGAAGAAAAACAATTGAAAGAGATGGGGCAATTTGTTGAAAAACTGGTTCAGAATCCTGTGCAAATCTATCGCTTAGAACAGTTAGTTTGGCAATTATTGCAGCAGGATCTTTATTATCAACGAGAGCGCGATCGAGGCTATGGGAGGCAAATCTAATGGCGGAAAATTATGGTGCTAATTACATTACAACGAATCGATTTTATGTGGAGATTGGCGGCAGCATTGCAGCTTCTTTTACGGAATGCTCTGGTTTGAATGTGCAGGTGGAGAAAGATGTGTATTTAGAAGGGGGGGTGAATAATCAGCAGCGTATTTTTTTAAAGCAAACGAAATTTAATGATATTACTTTAAAGCGGGGGATGAGTGATGATGTTGTATTTTGGGAATGGATACAGGCAATTTTGAATCTCAGTACTCAGCAAGAAAATCAGAACAAGAAGGTTGCAACTAGACGGAATATTACCATTTTGGTGTTTAACCAAGCGGGTGAAACCATGCAATCTTGGACGTTGATGGGGGCAGTGCCTGTTGCCTGGAAAACGCCGAATTTGCAAGCAAGTGGGAATAGTGCAGCGATCGAGGAGTTGACGATTGCTTATGAGGGGTTACAAGTCCAGAAAAGACCCCAGGGCAATAGTGGCAGCCAACCTAGCAATCCTCGCAATGCCTCTGGAGATTTTACCTAGCGTCTAATTTACATTTTAATTATGAGTTCAGAGATTGCTACTTCTAATGCTGATGTGAATCCCGAGCCGTTGGGAATCCAGTCACCGTTGCTGCCTCATCAACCTTTGGGAGCGATGCGAGCTGATGGTTCACTGCGATTTAATCAGCCTTTAGGAGCGCGATCGCTGACGGTTTTAGATCCATCCATTTTTTCGCCTGGAACGGTTTCTCCTATTCAAGCGTTTCTAGAGCCATTTCAAGCCTTTCAACCCCAAGAACCATCGGCGATCGCCCCGCAGACAGTACAGCGCCAAATTGAAGAGTCAGAAGAAGAACCTGAACAGATTGATACGTTTCCAATTCAGCGACAGGTTGTAGGGAGTAGTGAACCTGCGATCGCCCCTAAAAATTCTACGATTCCAACAATTCAACGACAAGTAGAAGAATCAGAAGAAGCTGAACATATTGATACGCTGCCAATTCAACGACAGGTTGAAGATTTTAGTGAACCTGCGATCGCCCCTCAAAATTCTACGATTCCAACAATTCAACGACAAACAGAAGAATCGGAAGAAGAAGCTGAACATATTGATACGCTGCCAATTCAGCGACAGGTTGTAGGGAAT
>JAYKGX010000133.1:0-23365 GCA_035285565.1 Synechococcales cyanobacterium | reverse complement strand
CAAGGACTTCCGGGTTCAAGTCCCGGGTTCCGCATTTAATTTGACATTAGCTGCAAATGCTCCAAAAAGCTCATGATTACCAGTGTGCAAAATCCGTTGGTCAAACAACTACGGAAATTGCATCGAGCCAAGGAACGATCGCAACAGGGGTTGTTCCTGTTAGAAGGCACGCATTTAATTCAGGAAGCGCAGGGTGTAGGCGTTGCGTTTGAAAATTTTTGTTGTACCGAAGATTGGCAGGACAAGTATCCCCAACTCTTTGAGCAGTGTTGCCACCAATCGCAGCGGGTCGAACTGATTGGCGAGTCGGTTTTGCAGGCGATCGCTACCACTGTGACTCCGGATGGGGTCGTGGCGACTGCACCTCGCTGGCATCAGCAATTGCCGCCGATTCACACCTTTGGGTTGGCTTTAGAAGCCATTCAGGATCCGGGAAACCTGGGCACCATGATTCGGACAGCGGCGGCGGCGCGGGTGGAAGGACTGTGGCTGAGCGACACCAGTGTGGATCTGGATAACCCTAAGGTGCTGCGGGCTTCGGCGGGGCAGTGGTTTCGCCTACCCATGTCCAGAACCCCTAGGTTGGTAGACACCCTCCGACACCATCAAGCTGCAGGATTCCAAGTCATTTCGACCCTACCCCAAGCACAACAGCCCTATTGGGCAGTGGACTTTCGCCCCCCAACCTTGATTCTGTTAGGGAATGAGGGGCAAGGTCTTTCGCCAGAACTCAGAGCGATCGCCAATCAAGCGGTGCAAATTCCCCTCAGCGATGGAGTTGAGTCCCTGAATGTGGCGATCGCGGCGGCACTGCTCATGTATGAAGTGCGTCGCCAGAGGAGTTGACCGTCCGGTGGCGCGCTAAGCCGGAAATTCGGGTCAGTCCTGCTCTCCCCAATCCTGTTCTGGCAGGGGAAATGCGGGGTGTTTCTGCATGAAGTGCTCGATATCTGCCACCGCTTCTTCTAGGGCATCTGCAATGTGGGCTGGCTCCCCTTCAAGGGGAGCTTTAGGTTTCTGTGTGCGCCGTTTTGGGGTGGGTTCTGCTGCGATCGCCCTGGGGGATTTGCCATCCGGCTTCTCACTGCCCAGGCTGTCTTGCAGTTGCTCCAGAGAGTTCATAAACGCTCTAGCAGCCGCACGACGCAACTCTCTCTGTTCTTGACTCATGACGAAACTCCCATGCGGTAGGGTCATTAACTCACCCCAGATCATGCGGTGCGATCGCTCTTAATGTCTAGGGTGCCCAGAATTTTGGGTCGGATTGCCAGCCCCCTAAAATCCTAATCCAGGGCCCGAGACCTGATACCCTGTAATATTGATGATTTTGTAAAGCGATCGATTAATATTTAATCGATCCAGTTGGGTCAGCCTGTTGGCATCCGAGCAGGCAAGTTGGAGGAAATTGTGACGCAAGCTTTTGACTACGATTTGGTCATTGTGGGAGCAGGAGTAGGGGGACATGCGGCGGCGCTCCATGCGGTTGCCTGTGGGTTAAAAACGGCGATTGTGGAAGCGGGCATCATGGGTGGGACCTGTGTTAACCGAGGCTGCATTCCCTCCAAGGCACTCCTGGCTGCTGCGGGGCGAGTGCGTGAATTGCAGGATGCTAAACATTTAAGGGAATTGGGGATCGCTGTAGGAGAGGTGGCGTTTGACCGGGCGGCGATCGCTGCCCATGCCAATGCGGTGGTGACCAAGCAGCGGGATGGATTAACGAATAGCCTGAAACGCATTGGGGTGGAGGTCATCCAAGGCCATGCCAGGGTGGCTGCTGACCAGAAATTGATGATTGAGACCCCCAGTGGTGAAAAAACGGTTACCGCTCAAGATATTTTACTTGCCCCCGGATCCGTGCCCTTTGTTCCGCCCGGTGCAGAAATTGATGGTACGACCGTTTTTACCAGTGATCATGCGGTTCACTTGGAATCCCTGCCGGCTTGGATTGCGATCGTGGGCAGTGGTTACATTGGCTTGGAATTTGCAGACGTCTATTCCGCCCTGGGCTGTGAAATCACCATGATTGAGGCTGCTGATCAACTCATGCCCACCTTTGATCCTGATATTGCCAAAGTAGCGCAGCGATCGCTTTTGCAGGGACGTGAGATTGAAACCAAGGTGGGGGTTTTAGCCGCTAAGGTGATCCCTGGTTCGCCGGTGGTGATTGAACTGGCGGATACGAAAACCAAGGAAGTGGTGGAAACGCTGGAGGTAGATGCCTGCTTGATCGCCACGGGGCGGGTGCCTGCTACGAAGAATATGGGCTTGGAAGATCTGGGGATTGAATTGCAACGTGGGTTCATTCCGGTGGATGATCATCTCGCGGTGACCAAGGCAGGAGTGGCGGTGCCCCATTTATGGGCGATCGGAGATGCCACAGGAAAATTGATGCTGGCGCATACAGCCTCTGCCCAAGGGATGGCGGTGATTGAAACCATTTGTGGTCGCCCCCGCACGATTAATTACCAGGCGATCCCAGCGGCGGCGTTTACCCATCCGGAGGTCAGTTTTGTAGGATTGACGGAACCCCAAGCGAAGGAGAAGGGGAAGGCAGAAGGGTTTGAAGTGAGTGCGGTGCGTACCTACTTTAAGGGCAATGCGAAGGCGTTGGCGGAAGGGGAAACCGATGGGCTAGCGAAGGTCATTTTCCGACCGGATAATGGGCAAATTCTGGGGGTTCATATTTTTGGACTTCACGCAGCGGATCTGATCCAAGAGGCGGCGAATGCGATCGCTCAGGATGTGTCTGTGCAGGATTTGGCATTTTCGGTGCATACCCATCCGACGCTATGTGAGGTGCTGGATGAGGCATTTAAACGGGCTGCTGGGGCTGGGGCTGGGCATTAGGGTTCATGTATTTGGGGTATTTGGGGTCAATCATTATGGAAATTCGTCGTCGTCCGCCTAATCCTGCGATCGCAGTGCTGGATTTGCAATACCGCATTGCTACGCCGGAGGGGGAACCTCGTCATATTCTGGAGAAGATTGTCTGGCAGAAGGAGACGGAGGTGGATTTTCTGCGGGATAAGTTGCCGCTGTTGGATCTTCAGAAGAAGGTGAAAGATCTGGAACCCCCTCTTGATTTTTTACAGGCTGTTCGGCAAGGGCAGACCCAGCCAGCGGTGATTGCAGAGGTGAAAAAAGCCTCCCCTAGTCAAGGGGTGATTCGAGAAGATTTTGATCCGGTGGCGATCGCGCAGGCTTATCAGGCGGGTGGAGCAAGCTGTCTGTCGGTACTGACCGATCAAAAATTCTTTCAAGGTAGTTTTGACTATTTAGCCCAAGTGCGATCGGCGGTGACATTGCCGTTGCTCTGTAAGGATTTTGTGATTTATCCCTATCAGATGTATTGGGCGCGGTTGCATGGGGCAGATGCAGTTTTGCTGATTGCGGCAATTCTGTCCGATCGGGATCTGCAATATTTTCTGAAGATTGCTAAGGCGATGGGGATGACAGCTTTGGTGGAAGTCCATTCTCTGGAAGAACTCGATCGAGTCCTGCGGTTAGACAAGTTGGAACTGGTGGGGATCAATAATCGGGATCTGCGGGATTTCTCGGTCAATTTGGCAACAACAGCGGATCTCATCATGGCTCGTCAGGTTCAACTGGCGGAGAAGGGCGTGACGATCGTGAGTGAGTCTGGCATCCATACCCCTGAGGATCTGCAGACCGTACAACAAGCTGGAGCCAATGCCGTTTTGGTTGGAGAATCCTTGATGCGGCAACCCGATCCTGGTCTTGCGCTTCAGCAACTTTTTGCCTAACCCTTCCCTGGATCTAGGAACCCGTGTCAGACTAGGAATTATCCGGGGATTCTCCGGAAGCGATGTGACTCGCCAGAAAATCATGGCTGACCAATCATCGTGAACGGAAGTGCAGTCTGTGAGCTATTTCCTAGTGGTTTCAAGCGAACAACGATTCAGAGAACTGATGATCTATGTCTGACCGATCGAACCCTGCCCAAGAATCTATTCCCTTGCCCTCCCATGTGCATTATGAGCTACTGCTCCAGTTGCTGGAACGGCAGTCAATTCTGGCGGTACCCCCCCGATCGCGCGGTCGAGAGCAAATCCAGCAGTTGATCATCACCCTGCGTAAAGCCCTTGCCCAACAGAAACAATTGGAGGAGGATCTGGCACGATCGAAGATTGAGGTGGAATATCGGTGGTCTCTAAACCGGGAAGGAGGTGCGACCACACCGCTCCCCCACTCCTGATCCCCCTTCTGAGGTGGAGCAAGTCTCAGGATTGATGTTATTTCATTCTGGTTCCTCAGTTTTGGCGATTCTGAATTAATGTCTAAATCTGCTGATTCCCAGTCTTCTGATGCTCTAGTGAATGTCTCTCCAGATCTGTTTGACGCGGATTTGTTGGATCCGGATGGGATGATGGCTGAACTCACCCTGGTGGAACTGACCCAGGCGATGGCGTTAATTCAGCATCAGACAGAACGAATTTCCCAACTGGAACAGGCGCTGGATCAAACCCTGTTGCATTTGCAAGAACTGCGATCGCAACTGGTGCAACAGGAATGGTTGGAAGAGCGCCTTGCCGATACGGAAGAATTTGCCAATGTGCAACAGCAAGCGATCTGGCAACTGAAGCAACAAATTTTGGATAAGGAGACCGCCCTGAGTCAGGTTTTCCAACGTGATTGCCTGGACCATCATTTATTAGAAGCCTCAGAAGCATGGTCTCAGCAACACTCCATCGCCGCAATTTCCCCTGAAGGCAACACCACTCCACAGTTCAATTCTGACTCCCTGATCGCCCCATTACCCATAGATACACCTTCCACAAGGCTGGAAATCCGGTTTGCCCAAGCTCAACAGCAAATTCAAGCCTGGTATCAAAAACTGTGGGAGGATTCGGGCGATCGCCTGCGCCAATCCCGCACCCCCGAGCTACCCAGCTTGCCCCATTCCGAAAATGCCCATACCCTGCAGCAACAGGTGTTTGATTTAGAGATGGAACTGGCGAAGCAACTGCAAACCCAGGTGTTTCTCCAGCAAGCTTGCCAGGAGTTGGAGCAGGACCGAGAAGATTCCCAATTGCGCATCCTTGCTCTAGAGCAACAGAACGCGGAAATGCAGGAGCAAATTCTGCGACAAGCCCAACAGGCGAGTGAATATGAAACGGCCGTTCAGCATTGGAAGGATCGGTTCTATCAAATTCAGCACCAGATGTTGAGTTTGAAGGCGTTGTTAGAACAAATGAGCACGCCCTTACCAGAGGCGATCGTTGAGCTAATGGCAACCCTGCCCCAACCCACCACCTCGGAGCAAATCCAAAGTCTACGACGTGCTTTGCCGCCCCGGCGCGATCTGCCAGACTTTCTCAAAAACCGACGCGGCTATCGGGCGAAATAGGCGAAAGAGTGCCGCTTCGATAGAATGGGAAGCATCGAACACTCCTCCGGCAGCCCATCATGACTTTGCAGGAAATTGAACGCCAAGTTTATCAACTCTCTGTGACAGAACGACTTGCCCTGATCACGACGATCGCCCGATCGCTCCAGCAAGAGATTCCCCCTCTTCACACCCAAAGCCAATCTAGTGATCTCACTGAACCTAACCATCCAGATCCATTAGACAAAATCAGATTGGTGGAGCAACTTCGCGGTTGCCTAAAACGACCTAGTGAACCTGCACCTACGGATGAAGAGATTGAGAAAATGCGAGAAGAACGTTTAGTAGAGAAGTACTTGAAGTGAGAATTTTACTGGATACCAATATCATTCTCGATTTCTTTTTGGAGCGGCAACCGTTTTATCTGGAAAGCAGTCAACTGTTTGATGCTATTGCATCGGGAACTGTCCAAGGTTTTCTCTCTGCATCCAGTGCTACTGATATTTTCTACATTAGTAGGAGACAAACTCGCAGTATAGAGACCGCTAGACACATTTTGAGAACCACACTAGAGTTGCTAACAGCTTGTCCGGTGACTCAAGCAATCCTGGATACAGCATTTCATTCTGGAATTCCTGACTTTGAGGATGCCGTGCAGATTGCCTGTGCTGTTGCGGCTGTCTTGGATGCGATCGCCCCTCGGGATCCTGTTGATTTTCAAAATAGTCCCGTTCCAGCGCGATCGATCGTGGCTCTCCTCAATTGTTAATTTGTTAAGTCACCTGTTTTTTAAAATCACAGAATCTAAAAACTTGAGCAAGGATCCCTCTTGGGTCAGGATAGCTTGGGTTAGTATGAAGGGTGGCTTAAAGAAGGAAGAGAGGTTATGGACGATAAGTTAATGCTGATGATCCCAGGGCCGACCCCTGTGCCAGAGCGCGTGTTACAAGCGATGGCAAAACATCCGATCGGCCACCGCAGTGGGGACTTCAGCGCCATTTTTGCAGAAGTGACAGAAAATCTGAAATGGCTGCACCAAACGAAGAATGATTTATTGATTCTTGCCACCAGTGGCACAGGAGCCATGGAAGCCGGAATCATCAACTTCCTCAGCCCTGGCGATAAGGTGCTGGTGGGCAGTAATGGCAAGTTTGGCGAACGCTGGGCAGAAGTGACGGATGCCTATGGGTTGAATACACAACGGGTCACATCGGACTGGGGCAAACCCCTTGATCCAGAAACGATTCGCCAGATTCTAGAAGCCGATACCCAGCGGGAAATTAAGGCCGTGATCGTTACCCACAGCGAAACTTCTACAGGGGTGCTGAACGATCTGGAAACGATTAACCAATATGTGAAGGCGCATGGTGCGTTGATCATGGTGGATACGGTCACCAGTTTGGGGGCTTGCAATGTGCCCGTGGATGAGTGGGGCTTGGATGTGGTAGCCTCTGGCTCGCAGAAAGGCTATATGATTCCTCCCGGTTTGGGTTTTGTGGCGGTGAGTGAGAAGGCTTGGGAAGCTTATAAAACGGCCAAGCTCCCCCGTTACTATCTCGACCTGGGTAAATATCGGAAAAATGCGGCTAAAAACACGACCCCGTTTACTCCTGCGATTAACTTGATTTTCGCCATGCAGGCGGCGTTGCAGTTGATGAAAAATGAGGGGTTGGAAGCGATCTTTGCCCGCCACGATCGCCAGAAACGTGCCACCCGTGCTGCCATTAAAGCGTTGGGTCTATCGTTATATGGTTCTGATGATTGTGCTAGCCCTGCCATTACTGCTGTGATGCCGACTCAAGTGGATGCGGAACAGGTGCGATCGCTCATGCGCAAGAAGTTTGATATCGCCCTGGCAGGTGGTCAGGATGCGCTGAAAGGCAAGATTTTCCGGATTGGACACCTGGGTTTTGTGTGCGATCGGGATATCCTCAGCGCGATCGCAGCGTTGGAAGCAACGTTGATTGAACTGGGCTGCAAAGACGTGACCCCAGGAGCCGGAATTGCGGCGGCGGCAGAAGTCTTTGCGAAGGGGTAAGCCTCGCGGTGGGGAGAGGGGGAGCAAGATTCTATTCCAGAGTTCCTAATAATGGTCAAGCCTTCTGTCAACCCTTCCTCTCCCACACCCCAACCCCCCAAGCGTTTCCACCCTGATTATCGTCAAACATCCAGACAGGGCAGGAGGTAGCATACCCTGGCAGCTCTGTACCTGCACCCCTAGGTATCCAACCATTTGGGGACATAGCGGCTGGCTTGGTTTAATTCCCGATCCCAACGTTTGTAGAACGCATCATGTTGCTGCACCAGTTGCCAAAAAGCGGTGGAATGATTCATGTGGATCGTATGGCAGAGTTCATGAATCAGCACGTAGCGCACCAATTGAGGCGGCAGAAAGAGAAGCTTGTAGTTCAAACTAATATTCTTATCCGTGGAACAACTGCCCCAGAGGGTTTTCTGTCCCCGTACGGTAATTTGATTGAACGGTAAATGACAATCTTGACTCAAAGCTTGTAACCAAGGGGTAAGAAAGGATTCTGCCCGACCGATCAACCAACTTTTCAGTGCTTTGCGGCAGAGGACTTCGTTGGGGGTGTTGCCCCAGAGGATGATGCAGTCAGGGATTTGTTGGATTTTGATGTGCTTGACGTTGGCGGGAGTGTATTCCACTTGCCAGGTTTCGGCGATCGCCTGAAATTCGATCTGGTTAGGCAGGTGAAGCGTGCGGTTTTGCTGGGGAATTGCCTGTTCTTTTTGCAGTAATTTGTCTCTTGTGCGGGCGGCCCAGGTTTGATATTTAGCGGCGATCGCGGGAATTTCACGCTGATCGAAGCCGATCGGCACCACAATTTCCAACCCCTGCTTGAGAGAATAGCGAATATTCACCCGTTTAGCGCGGTTACTTTCCCGCACTTGATAAGCGATCGGCAATTGAGAATGCGATGGAGTGTTCGATTGAGAACTGGATGGAGGGCTTTTTGAAAATCCTCGGGGCGTAGAAGATTGATTAGAAAACCGCTGATTCATAACTGCTAAGCATAACTAGTATCTCGATTGGGGGCTGCCATGTTTCTGAACTGAGTATACTGCGGTTCAAAAAGGAGTTTGACCGTTCCGGTGGGGCCATTGCGGTGTTTGCTGATAATCACCTCTGCCACACCCCGATCGACTGTATCTTTGTTGTAATACTCATCGCGATAGAGCATCATAATCAAGTCTGCATCCTGCTCGATCGCGCCCGATTCCCTCAGGTCAGACATCATTGGGCGTTTATCTGTGCGCGACTCCACACTGCGGCTCAACTGCGACAGGGCAATCACAGGCACCATCAATTCACGGGCTAGCACCTTCAGCGATCGAGTGATATTGGAGAGCACTTGCACCCGGTTTTCGTTGCCCTGACCGCCCATGAGCTGCAAATAGTCAATCAAAATCAAACCCAAGGCACCGCCCTGTTCTGCCTGCAATCGTCTGGCTCGCGATCGCATTTCTGTCACTCCTAGTCCCGGTGTGTCATCAATAAAAATCGGCATTTGGGATAGCTGACTCACGGCATGACCGAGCGGCTCCCATTCCTGACTCTGCAACCGTCCAGCCCGCAAGCGGCTACTTTCAATCCGCACTTCACTGGCTAATAGCCGCTGCACCAACTGCTCCCGCGACATTTCCAAACTGAAGATTGCTACCGGAAGTTTATGGTAAGAAGCAATATTACGCGCCACATTCAGCACAAAGCTGGTTTTCCCCATGGAAGGTCGCCCCGCTACAATCACCAAATCCGATCGCTGAAACCCCTGGGTCAGGGCATCGAGATCATAAAAGCCGCAGGCAATCCCTGGTAGGGTGCGTCCCACAGCCCGACTTTCAATATCGGCAAAGGTTTGGTTCAGCACTTCCGCCGTGGGCAGTAATCCCGCCTGGGGGGTCATTTGGGTGACGTTAAAGATTTTCTGCTCCGCATCATCCAAGACGTGATCCAGCTCGCGAGCCGTCTCATGCCCCAGGGCGGAAATCTCATTGCCTACCCGAATCAAGCGCCGCCGCAGGTATTTATCCATGACCAGTTGGGCGTACTGATCAATATTGACCGAACTGACAGTGCGATCGCATAGCTCCACGAGCCGACTTTGCCCGCCCACTTGCTCTAATTTGCCTTGATCTTGCAACCAGGTGGCCACATTCATCAGATCGGTGGGTTTGCCCTGAAGGTGTAAGGCCAGCGTCGCTTCATAGATGATCCGATGGGCGGTGAGGTAAAATCCTTCCACTTGCAGGATATCGGTAATTCTGCCGATTGCTTCTGGATCCAGCAGCAATCCTCCTAAAATGGCTTCCTCTGCCTCCAGATTTTGTGGGGGCAGACGATCGCTAATGGTTTGAAAATTGAGTTCTTCCTTAGGAGCTTCCTGAGCCATAGCAGGTTACCTTATCAAGCGCATACAAGAGGATAGCAGAGAATTTTGGGAACAGGGGGATTTGGGGAGGGGGAGAAGAGGGGAGAGGGGGAGAGGGGGAGTTTTGCTGCAAGATTGATATTGATTACGCTTCTAATGGTGATTCATGATTGTGATTCATTGATCTGCTCGATCGTGGTTGTAGTGCCATTGTACTTATTTTCCTGGAAATCATTCCAACTGCCCCGCTCACTGAGAAGACTTGTGCAATTCCCGACTGACAGGCTGCCAGAAACGATCTATCCTAGAGGGAGATGCGCTGTTGCTCTACACAAGAACCGCCCCTTTGCGGGAGATAAATGAATGCCTCTCACCATTCTGGTCGCTGAAGATGATTTGGGAACACGCGTTGCTGTCAGTGATTACTTGGAATCATTGGGATTCTGGGTTGTTCCTGCCGAGAATGGTAAGAAGGCGCTGGCGTTAATTGAGCAAGAGCGTCCTCATCTGATTGTGACGGATATTGCCATGCCAGAATTGGATGGTTATAGCCTCATCCGCCAGGTGCGCCGCCATCCTAACCTGCGACTCATTCCGGTAATTTTCCTGACGGGTAGGACGGAGCTGAACTCGCGGATTCAAGGGTATCAGTTGGGTTGTGATGTCTATTTGGAAAAACCGTTTGAACTGGTGGAGTTAGGAGCGATTGTGCGAAATCTGCTCGATCGCACTCAGATGATGCTGGAATGGCGGGTTTCGAGTGATCTGCCGCCCCAGTCTGACTTGAGTGAGATCCCAACTCCGGATTCTATCTACCGTCGTACCCCTCATTTACAGGCGATCGAGATGAGTTCACGGGAGCAGGAAGTGTTGCATTGGTTGAGTGAAGGTTATTCTAATGGTCAAATTGGGGAAAAACTCCATCTGAGTTCCCGCACGATCGAAAAACATGTCAGTAATTTACTGCGCAAAACGGAGACGAATAATCGAGCGGAACTGGTGCGGTTTGCCATGTCTCATCATCTGGTGACTTGACGCTCATTGTTGGATGGGTGAGGAGGATGGGGCGATCGTTCCTGTGGCAATCAATTCATCCAACAACCCGGCACAGGCATCTAATAACAGCTCGATCACAAAGTCAAACCCTGCTTCGCCGCCATAGTAGGGATCGGGCACTTCTTTTAAATCGTGCTGACGACAAAATTCACACATCATGCGTAGCTTGTGGCGATATTGTCCCTGGCGATCGAGATAGTAAAGCTGTTCGTAGTTTTCCTGATCCATAGCTAAAATCAGGTCAAATTCGTTAAAGTCGTAGGCTTCAAAGCGGCGCGATCGTCCCTGCAGGGAAATCCCAAGTTTTCGTTGGGCGGCGGCGTTCATGCGGCGATCGGGGGGGGCGCCCACATGGTAGCCTGAGGTGCCTGCCGAGTCGCACTCAAGCAGACCGACCAGACCGCGTTGCTGCAGGAGATAGTTCATAATGTTTTCGGCGGAGGGCGATCGGCAAATGTTGCCTAGGCAGACGAATAATAGACGATGGGTCACGGCTGCTCCTACAGGGTTGGCAAAAGGGTATGGTTTTACCGATTAACAAAAGGGTATGGTTTTACCCATTAACGCTTGAGAGACGCGATTCATCGCGTCTCTACGGGGGGATGGCTATGGGGTGTGTGGCGATCGGGGCATGGATCAACCGAAACCAGGTAGGTTCAGTCCCCCGGTTAATTCTTCCATTTTGCCGCGCATGGTCTCGGTGGATTTCATGTAGGCATCTTTCAGGGCTGCCATGACTAAATCAGACAACATGTCTGCCCCTTCATTCATAGCCTCTGGTGCAATTTCCACCCGCAGCGGTTCTTGGTTCCCACTCATGAAGACCTTTACTAAGCCACCTTGAGCAGAGCCTTCGATCTCCATTTGTTCCAGTTCTTCTTGCAGCTTTTTAGCGCCTTCTTGAACTTGTTGGGCTTTCTTGATTGCCTCGGTCAATTCCTTCATCTTACCGAGACCGAAGCCAAATCCCTGTCCTTGTGACATAGCTTTCCTAAGGGTATGAGTTAAGCAGACTTTATTATGACACCGATCGACAATCCTGCAAGTCTCTAGGGCTAAGCCGCCTGGAACTCGCCTAAAATGCGGACTTCCGGTTCTAAATCCAACGACCACTGCTGTTGAACTTGATGCTGAACATGGCGAATCAGGTTAAAAATGTCACTAGCGGTTGCCCCACCACAGTTGAGAATGAAGTTGGCATGACGTTCGGCAACTTGGGCACCCCCAATTTGATAGCCTTTGAGACCAACTTGTTCAATTAACCACCCGGCTTTGTAGGGGGTGGGATTGCGGAAGACACTGCCGCAACTGGGGCGATCGTAAGGCTGAGTGCTATGGCGCATACTCCAGTTATGTTCGGTTTCCTGCTGGACGATCGCTGGGTCATGACCTGGTTCTAGTTGGAAGGTGGCTTCCACCACAAAGTAGCCGCCTTTTTGCAGGTTGGAGGTACGATAGCGATAGCCTAGTTGTTGGGGAGTTAAGGTTTCCACGCGCCCTTGGGCATTCATGACTTTGACGTCCACTAAGACATCAGCAATGCAGCCCGTGTGTGCGCCTGCATTCATCACGACGGCTCCCCCGATCATGGCTGGGATTCCAACCGACCATTCCAACCCACTCCAACCCCGTTTTGCCAATTCCCGCGCTAACTTGGGCATTTTTTCCCCTGCGCCCACGGTGACCTGACCGCGATCGGCATCAAAAGAAATTTTGTGGAGGTTGCGGGTTCCAATCACCAAACCGGGTAGCCCTTCATCGCTAATGAGTAGATTAGAACCTGCTCCTAGAAAAGTTGTTGGTAATTCATAGTCTGCGGCCCAGAGGACACTAGCCCGCAATTCCTCCAGGGTGCGAGGGGCAACATACCATTCTGCAGGACCTCCCACTCGGAAGGAAGTCAATTTGGCCAGGGGAACGTTGGCAGTAATTAAGCAGTCACTGTCTGGCAGAGGAATCGGCTCGTCATAGGACAAGGTCGGCACTGCAGGAGAAGGGAGGGACACAGAATAACGAAAGGCAGTTGCAAGCCCGAGAGATTCTACAGTGGGCAGGTTCCAAGAGAGGGTCATAGTGTTACCGTCGCTGTCATCCTATATTCAAAGTCATTGATGCAAAGTCATTACGCAGCAGTCTGAGCTTGAGAGCACATCCAAATAGAAAATGGTTGAGATTCAGGTGGAAACCACAAGCTAATTAATATTCCCTGAAAGTTTAAATCTGCCTCAACAATGGGTTTGCTGGATACAGCCCTAGTGGGTGGATCGTGAGGGAACCAGCGTTTGAGACGTTTCTAACTGAGAGATTTCTACTGGGGGTCGGCCTGAAATAGGGGGTTGGTCTGCGATCGCGGCCGGAATAATCTGATTCAAGTTTCCTGCCCCTAGGAAGATGGCTAAATCTCCAGGGCGTAGGAGGGTTTTCAGACATTCCTGAACAGACTGCAAGGTTGGTTGATAGTACACATCTGACTGGTGGGTTGAGATCAAGTCCACTAAGGTTTGACCACTTAAATTGCTCGGGTTAACTTCCCCTGCACTGTAGATATCGCTGACGACAACTACATCTGCATCCAAGAAGGATTGAGCAAATTCCGGTAAGAAAGCTTGGACTCGACTATAGCGGTGAGGCTGGAACACAGCGACCACCCGATGACGAGCTTCTGACTGAGCATCTGCCTGGAGCCGAGCCGAAGCCAGGGTGACTTGGATTTCGCTGGGGTGATGGGCATAGTCATCAATGAACCGAATCTGATTCACTTCGCCCCGTAGCTCAAATCGACGACGGGCCCCGCTAAAGGTGGTTAGGGCCTCTGCAATCGCGCTAAATTCCAATCCACAACACCGAGCCACAGCGATCGCTGCCAGGGTATTGCTTAAATTGTGTTGCCCCAGGAGGGGAACGTGAATTTGCCCCAGCAGGGTTCCTCGTTCGCGTATTTGAGCGATCGTCCCTGTGGCGGTGTAGCTAATTTGCTCAGCGGTGTAGTCAGCGTTGAGACTTGGATCAAGGCTATAGGAAATATGGGGTGGCAGGCGATCGCGCACCGTTGGACAATCCAGACACCCAATCACGGTTTGACAGTGGTCTGCAAAAGTTTGAAAGGTCTCTACAACCTGGTCTAAGCTGGTGTAGTGGTCGGGGTGATCGAGTTCAACGTTGGTAATCACGCCAATCTTGGGTTGAAACTTCACCAGAGACCCATCAGACTCATCCGCCTCAGCGACCAGGTAATCACTGCAACCTGCACGAGCATTGCCCTGCCAAGCTGCCACTTCACCGCCTACAATCACAGTTGGATCCAAACCACCCTGTAGTAAGACATAGCCAATTAAGCTACTGGTGGTGGTTTTACCATGGGTTCCACCGACTGCGATGCTATTTGGATACTGTTGAATCAGACCTGCTAATACATCCGAGCGATGTAATATGGGACATCCAAGGGCGATCGCGGCTTGGTATTCTGGATTGCTATTATTGATAGCTGTGGAGCAAACGACCTGCGGTAATTGGCTGGCACTGGGTACTGAGGAAGATCCCGTTCCCGCTGCTACAGTTGCCCGCGTTGTAAAGTACTCTAGATTACTCGCCTCTTGGTTGATAAAAATATGAGCGCCCATGGATTGGAGACGCTCGGTAATATGATTCAAGCGGAGATCCGACCCTGAGACTGGCAATTTGCGATGCGCCAAAACATGGGCGATCGCTGACATCCCGATTCCACCAATCCCAATGAAATGAAACGGTTTTCCGCTGAAATTGACCGAATTCAGCATTTCAGCTCCTCACACACCAAACACCACACCGATAACACGCGTCATCATATCAAGAATTGCTTTTTTGGAACACTCCCCTACAAAATCTCTCTTCTGAGCAAGATTGCTCCTTCATCTGAATGTCAATGTTCCCATTCTTCACCCATTACATGAATGCTCAGGATGCTAGCGCCGAAAATCTACTAATAGATTAATCTGTGAAAATGCAGGGACTGAGTAGTATTGGGTGTAACAATCTTCGATTTTTATTAGTAAAATCCTGATTTTTTTGTCCAGTGAATCTTGGAATTGCTGCAAGCAGGGAATGAACCTGTTGCCCCACTTTAATTGAAGAGCAAAGGGAGAGAAGGAGCGGTCTGAAGCCGACTGCTAAGTCTTATGGCTTAGCTGACAGAACCGAACTCACAGGATTTACAGCAATTTTTAGTTGGGTGAAACACTTTATTGAATGAGGAGGAGGGGGGGAGGGGGATGTGGCTGATTGATCTCAAAACGGCTGTAACTCACAGGGCGTAACTCGGTGAAGATGATGGTCAGAACTGGCATATTGGGAGGCACATTCGATCCGCCGCATTGGGGGCATTGGGCGATCGCTCAAGCTTCACTTCACCAAGAATCCCTGGATCAAGTTTTCTGGATCCCCACAGCCCAGCCAACTTATAAATCGCGGGTTATTTCCCCCTTGTGGCACCGTTTGGCGATGGTGGAGCGGGCGATCGCCCAGATCCCAGCCTTTAAAGCAATTGATCTCCAGACCGGGGAAAGTCCAACTACAGAACCTTTCTATGCGATCGATCTTATGCAACTTCTGCAACAACGGTTCCCAAATCGTCAATGGGCTTGGATCCTTGGAGAAGATGCCTTTCGTCGTTTACCGGATTGGGTGGCAGGGGATCGCCTCGCTGCTTGCTGTACCTGGTTAGTTGCCCCCCGCAGTGAGCAACCTCAGGCGTTTTCCCATCCCTTTTTCCATCAGGTGAATTGGCAGTGGTTGCAAATGCCTTGGTTGCCAATTTCTTCGACGCAAGTGCGATCGGCCATTCAAGTGGGACAAGCGATCGATCCCTTTCTGTGCCCTAGCGTGGTGACCTATATTCAGCAATTTCACTTATACAGATCCTGTTAATAGATAAGCAGGATAGATGGGTTCAGAGCTGCGGGTTAGGGATCCTTTTAGGATATGATTGGTCTCGTCAATAGGTATTTATTAACAGAGGGCATATCGCTGTGATTAGAGTCGCGATCAACGGCTTTGGACGCATTGGACGTAATTTCTTGCGCTGCTGGGCTGGTCGCCAAAGCAGCAATTTCCAAATTGTTGGCTTGAATGATACCTCTGATCCCCGCACAAACGCTCACCTGATTAAATATGACACCATGCTGGGTCGGTTCGGTGGAGAGGTGTCTGCTGATGAGAATACGATCACGGTGAATGGTAACGTCATTAAGTGCTATTCCGATCGAAATCCTGAAAACCTACCCTGGAAGGAGTGGGATATCGATTTGGTGATTGAGTCTACAGGTGTCTTTGTCACGAAAGAGGGGGCATCAAAGCATATCAAGGCTGGGGCGAAGAAGGTTCTGATCACAGCGCCTGGAAAAAATGATGATGGTACCTTTGTGGTGGGGGTCAATGATAAAGACTATGACCACGATCGCTGCCAGGTCATCAGCAATGCAAGCTGTACCACGAACTGTCTGGCTCCGATTGTGAAGGTGCTGCATGAAAGTTTCGGCATCGTCAAAGGAACCATGACCACCACCCACAGCTACACCGGAGATCAACGGATCCTGGACGCGAGTCACCGGGATTTACGTCGGGCGCGGGCTGCTGCCATGAACATCGTTCCCACTTCCACGGGAGCGGCTAAAGCGGTTGCATTAGTGTATCCGCCTATGGCTGGTAAGCTGAATGGGATTGCGCTCCGGGTGCCCACGCCGAACGTATCGGTGGTAGATTTGGTTGCTCAGGTGGAAAAGAGCACGATCGCTGAGGAAGTCAATGCGGTTCTGAAGGCGGCTTCTGAAAATGGCATGAAGGGCATCATTAAGTACTGTGATGAACCTCTGGTTTCGAGTGACCACGCTGGAACAGATGAGTCTTCGATCGTGGATGCTGACCTAACCCTGGTGATGGGCGGTGACATGATTAAGGTGGTGGCTTGGTACGATAACGAGTGGGGCTATAGCCAACGCGTTGTTGACCTTGCTGAAGTGGTTGCAACCCAGTGGAAGTAATTGACTTTCCAATGATTCATTCCATGTGAAGCATTTGATTTGAGTTTAACCTCACCCCCTATCCCTCTCCTGGTTTGGAGGGGGATTTTTTTATCATCGGTGGATTTATGCCGATCTGGGATAGAGACGTGCCAGCGGCACGTCTTTACGATGGGAGGTCTTTGCGTGGGATGGTGGGATGGATAGGTCAGGTGAGACTAGAGAGGAGGGACTAGGGCAGGATTTCCACGATCGCTCCTATGGAAACGACGGGGTAAATTTCCTCCACATCGCGATTTTTTAAAGAGGGACAGCCCAGGGTCCAATGTAAATTGCGATCGATCCAGTCATCTGCCCCTGCAGGCACGCCGTGAATGCCCACTTCGCCGCCGATCGAACTTGTCCAGGGAATGTCCCCTTGCTGTTTGCTGCGCCGATGTTTGCACCAGGATTGCTCGTTGGGATAGTTGATCCAGAGAAATTTGGACCATAGCTCGTGGGGATATTTGTCTCGAATCTGAAACATCCCTTCAGGGGTTCGACGATCGCCTTCCCGCCGTTTATCCCCGCTGGGTTCACCAAAGACGACTCGATAGGACTTGATGGGGCGGCGATCGAGGTGGAGGGTGAACCGCTGCTGCTGTTTTTCAATTAGGATGGAGACTTGCTGAGGGTTGAAGCCGGAGGGCAGGAGTTGAGACAAGGGACGATCGCCGTTTAATAAGTCTTGATTCTCAGCAAGGGGTGGATGAAACGTTGCATCCGGTGGGCAATGAATGGGTTGAACTTGAGCCAGTAAATCGGCGGGGCTAGGTAAGAGTCTCCGATTGGCTGCTAAGGCGTAACTGAGAAAACTGCCCACACAGATCAATGCGAGGATTCTGCCCCAAGGCGATCGTAATTTCTGAAGGAACATCGGGGTTCTGGCGGTTTCAGGCTGGCAGGACAATTGCTACGATCATGCCTACTCTTCGGAGGTGCTAGATTCCGAAGAAATTCTGAAATCCTTTTGAAGTTCCCCTTATTAACGTCAGTTCGACGAAACTCGATTCTCGTCAATCTCTCGATCCCCCTAATCCCCCTTATTAAGGGGGACTTCAAACCGAAAAGCAAGTGGGAAGGAGTCTAACGACGATCGCTGAACCCTTGAATTTGGCTCGGTTCCCCCTTATTAAGGGGGCTAGGGGGATCGGCATTAAGGGGGCTAGGGGGGAGGGATCCCGTTCCGGGAGGCTGCGCCAACGGCTGCCAGGATTCGTCGAACTGACGACTTATTAAGGTGGATTTTAGGGCGATCGAGACGATTGGCGGGAATCGAGTATTGTCGAACTCACGTTAAAAATGCTGAAACCCTTTTTCTAGGGTGAGTCTCTGGGGTGCTTGTAACTGCTGTGGGTCAACCAGGTTCACCTCAGGTGGCGCAATGATTTTGCCAATAATGGTGGCTCCAGGATTGTCTGCTGCGATGAACTGATCGAGAAATGGATGGACGATCTGGGGTGGTAGACAGAGTACCAGTTCAAAATCTTCTCCGCCGTAGAGGCACCATTCCACAGCCCGATCGGGAAAGTGGCGAGCAAGGGAAGGGTCGATCGGCAGTTTACGATAATCCAGTTCGGCCCCTACCCCACTGGCACGGCAAATTTGCAGCACTGCATCCGCCAACCCATCACTAGAGTCCATCCCAGCGATGCGGAAGCTCTTTGGATTCTGAGTGAAATCTCCTGCTAGCCGTTGACCTAACTGGTGAATGGCATCTAAGCGGGGTCGGGGATACTGATGCGCCTCAATCCACCGATCGCCCTCCAGACTCGGGATCGGGGCAAAGTGGTTTGGCTGCAGTAACAGTTCTAATCCTGCGCGGGAGTTGCCATGGTAACCCGTCACGACAATCAGATCTCCCACCTGTGCCTGCGATCGGCGAATGACCCGATCGGGCTGAACCTGTCCAAAGGCGGTAATGGCCAATGTGCGTTGGGGCGATCGCACCAGGTCTCCCCCGACAATCTGCCCCCCAAACTGTGCCAAACAATCCACCATTCCCTGGTACAAATGCTCGACCCAAGCGACTGCCGTTTCACCTGGTAAGCCCAGACCCACGGTGAGTGCGATCGGTGTGGCACCCATGGCGGCAAGATCGGATAGATTAGCGGCAACGGCACGCCAACCGACGGCATGGGGTGGAGTGGTGCGATCGCTGAAATGAACCTGATCGACCAAAAGATCAGTGGTGACGACGAGATCGGCTGTCTGCAAGCTGCTTAAAACTGCTGCATCATCCCCCACCACATCGGAGGGACAGAATTGCTGCAATCGCGCCAAGAGTCCCTGCTCGCCCAAGTTGCCGACCGAGAGCATTGGCCAGTCCGATTCCATGGGATTCCCACTTCCTGTGCTTCCAGTTCCAGGCGATCGTGACTAAGTACGCGGTGTCACTAAATTCTCAGCGCCTGCGACCACCTGGGCAGACAGAATTTTATCCCCTGCCTTCAGACTGCGTAGGATATTTGCCCCTTCTGTGACATAGCCAAAAATGGCATAACGTCCATCCAGCAAATTCAACCCAGCCGGGGTCAGCTCTGGTTCAAACAGGAAGAAGAAAAACTGAGAAGACCCGCCATTTGGCTCATCATTGGGTCGTGCCATCGCCATCGCCCCGTAGGCAGAGAAGGGGAGCATCGGCTGATCCAGGTAACGCCCTGCATCCTCTAACGTAATGCCATAGGTCGGTTCCTTATCGCCCTTGACTAGAATTTCCAGGGGTACGGCGCGATATTGCTGCGTTTTCGGATCAATAAATCCTTGCTCTGGACCATCGGGGTCTCCCGTTTGCAACACGTAGAAATCCTCTGCTCGGATAAACGGTAACCCATTGTAGAAGCCGCGTTGGACTAAATCTACAAAGTTGCCTGCTGTCACTGGAGCGCTGTAACCATCCACGATCGCTGTTAAATCACCTTGCGAGGTTTTGAATTGGATCGTGGCTCTGCCTTTGAGCTGGGGCAAATTGGCATAGTCTCCGGGCACTTCATAGGGGAAGCCCTGAGCCATCAGGATTTCTAGCTTGCCAATCTGATCTAACAGGGCCGATCGTTGATCGGACGTGGTTTGTTTGTTCTTCGCTTCCAGACCCGCCAACATCGTCGTTACAGACGCTTTCATGTCTGTAATTAGGGCTTCTGCCTGGGGCTGGCGATCGTCTGGTACGGTCGCCAACAAATCTGCGGCCTTGTCATTCAACAGCCGCTCCGCCCGCGATAAATCCGATTGCACCGCCCCCCACCGCCGATTGGCCCGCAGTTGCGTGGAAATATCTTCGATCGTTGCTTGTAATTTCCGCACAGTTGGGTTGTTGATCGGCAAGGAGTTCCGCAACAATGCCTTTGGATCCGTAATAGCATTACCCTGGGGCAAAGCTTGTGCTGCCGACATGCCACTGAGGAGTAAGCACACCGACCAGACTGCGGTGACCAAGATGGTGGTGACCAGCGGTTTAAGAGACTGACTCACCCACGTTTTCATCAACCTGTAAATAGCCATGCTGCTGTTACTCTTGCGCGACATCCCATTTTGATTTTGCCATGTTTCCCGGTCGGCTTCTCCTCTGTCTCGCTAAAATGATCCCTCCCAACGGTACAATGAGATGCCGAATATTCCGCCGAGATAAGGACTCATGATCTCCAGTAATGATTTTCGCCCCGGTGTCAGCATTGAGCTAGACGGTTCCGTCTGGCGGGTGATTGAATTCCTCCATGTTAAGCCTGGTAAGGGTTCTGCCTTTGTGCGCACCACGCTCAAAAATGTACAAACTGGTAAAGTTCTGGAGCGAACCTTCCGGGCTGGGGAAACAGTTCCTCAAGCCACCCTGGAAAAAACCACCATGCAGCATACCTACAAAGATGGGGATGATTATGTGTTCATGGATATGGAGACCTACGAAGAGGGTCGGTTGAGTGCTGCCCAGATTGGTGAGCGCGTGAAGTATTTAAAAGATGGCATGGAAGTGGAAGTCGTCAAGTGGGGCGACAAGGTGATGGAAGTGGAATTGCCCAACTCCGTGGTGCTGGAAGTGACGGAAACTGATCCGGGCGTGAAGGGAGATACGGCAACGGGGGGCACGAAGCCCGCGATCGTGGAAACTGGCGCACAAGTGATGGTGCCTCTCTTTATTTCAATTGGAGAAAAAATTCGGATTGACACCCGAGATGACAAGTACCTCGGTCGCGAAAACTAGGAATGGCGCTGTGGGTGGTTTCACCCCATGGGAATGGCTAGCGTGAATGGCTAGCATGGATGACTAAGTTGAATCACTAGATGTTTGGATAAGAAGGGTCAAGCGGGGGCTATCAGCCGATCGCCCGGCGCTTTTGATAAGGAGTAACGATAACCGTGGCATTGAACTTTAGCGAACTTCGGGAACTGCTACTGGCACTGAATCAGACCGACATTTCAGAGTTGACATTAAAGAGTGATGAGTTTGAATTAACGGTGCGGCGTGGCACAGCGGTGGAAACTAGCGTGGCAGCATTACCGAACCCTCAAGGGGTGGTTTATCCGGCGATCGCTCCCATGGTTGAGGTTGCGTCGGTTCCTGCTGTCTCAATTCCTTCTCCACCTCCTCCGGCGAGTGACAATCGCTTGCTAGAGATTAAGTCTCCTATGGTGGGTACTTTTTACCGTGCGCCTGCGCCGGATGAGCCGCCATTTGTGGATAGGGGCGATCGGGTGAAATCCGGTCAAACGGTTTGCATTATTGAAGCGATGAAGTTGATGAATGAGATTGAATCAGAATTTAACGGCGAAATTGTCGAAATCTTGGTTCAGAATGCGCAACCGGTCGAATTTGGTCAGGTTCTAATGCGAATTAATCCGGGCTAGAGTGTAAAAATTTCACTTTTCTTCAATCACTGTATTGCCATAGGGCGAATTATCGGCATAATAGGTGGGGATCATCCTATCATTTCCTTCAGATTATTCCACCCTATGGAATCGTTGATGCCTCTTCCGCAACCGATTGTTCCTCCAACTCTGACGAGCACAACTCCAGTTGCCCCTTCCCAAGAAGTTGTCCAGCAGGTCGCTAATTACTTCAATGTGTTAAGTGAGCCGATGCGGCTGCGAATTCTCAACTTACTGCGAGATGGGGATAAATGTGTCCAGGAACTGGTTGAGGCGACCGATACTAGCCAAGCAAATGTCTCCAAGCATTTGAAGTTGATGCTGCAGGCTGGGATTTTATCGCGCCGAAGTCAAGGAACCCTGGCTTACTACAGCGTGGCAGATGACCTGATCTTTGATCTCTGCAACTTAGTTTGCGATCGCCTTGCAACGAGGATTGAACAGCAAGCCCAGCATTTTCGTGATTTCAGCCTTGCTAGCAAGCCCTAGTTGATTCATTCGTTGATTCATTCAGGGATTGATTCAGTAGATTGATTGGATTCTTCTGGGTTCATTTTCCCTTCTTTTCCGGTGTACCCAGTTGTCACCCAGACGATCGCTCGTCCACTGTCCAGGAGGGCTTTGGTCAGAGGTTCTTCTTCCTGCTGGGAGGGAATGGGGATACTCTTGAGGGCAATTCCTCGGCTGCCCAGGACAATCTCTCCCACCATTCTGGCGCGGCGCATGTGGTAATCCGATGTGACTAAATAGATCTTGGTGATCCCCTTCGCTTTGAGGTCGTCTGCCAGGGTGGTAAAGTTGGTGAGCGTGTCAACAGCTCGGTAATCGAGGGTAACGCGCTGTAAGTTGATGCCTGACTGCATGAACACCCATTCACTGTAATCCTGGGGCGCACCTGAAGAAATCCAAATGGGCAGTTCTGGATGCTCCAAGGCAAACCGAGCTGCAAATTGCTCTCGACTAGTTTCACCGCCTAAGACTAAAACAGCTTGGGGTTCTGTAAACAGGCTGCGATATTGACATTGCCCCACCCAGAAGAGGAGCGGCAGGCTAAGCCACCAAGCCCGAAACCGAAAGCGTTTCCGTTTGCTCACCGATGCATGGGGTGTTGGCTCGCTTGCCTGACCCAGCTTGCGTCTGACCGCTAGTTTTTGCCGACCCCGTTTCTTTCCAAAGAGTTTTTTTTGCAATGGCTCTCTGGGAGTGTCCTGGTGCCGTTGCTGATCGAGTTTCCGTCTCCCAGGTCTCTGCATTGCGGTACCTAACGGGGAGAAGAACTGTCTTGACTAGCCGCTTTTGCTTCAGTAATAGCAGCTCGCATCCGAGGGAGTTCTAAAAATTTCTGGGTGTCGGCAATTAGGCGATCGCCCCAGAGGTTGTCGCGCAGAAATTTAATTTCACTGTAGCGACTGTCGAGCTGAATTGCCGTTTCACCGATTTTTAGCCCCTGTTCTTGATCCCCTCGATGGTACAGTGCTACGGCCAAGGCTAAGGCTGGTTCGGCCGCTTTGGCGTCGATTTCAAAGGACTGCCGCCAGAGTTTAATGGCATCGTCTTTGCGTCCCTTCTCATAGTGAATCAGACCGATATTATTGAGGGGATACCAGAATTTCTTATCTTGAGAAAAGGCTTTTTCGTAGGTGGTGATTGCGTCCTTATGGCGATTCAGCATGAGATAG
>JAYKGX010000132.1:0-7409 GCA_035285565.1 Synechococcales cyanobacterium | reverse complement strand
CAACCGGGCAAACCTGGGGATGGAAGTGATGCACGAGCGGAACGCTCACAACTTCCCCCTTGACTTGGCTGCTGGTGAGGCTGCTCCTGTGGCAGTCGCTGCTCCCGCAATCAACGGTTAATTCTCTCGCTAGGTTCGCCTAGCTAGCTCAAAGCCCTCGGTCTATTGCGATCGGGGGCTTTTTCGTGGGATTCAATCACCAGTTCTCGATCGCTAAAGCAAAAGTAGACAGTGCCGAACCCTCTGAAAAGATTAGCTTTTAACTGCATGAAGTCGGATGGCACTGTTATCCACCTCATGGCATGAACCCGAGCGCGTACAAATGGTTGCCCACCCCTGGGAATCTATCCCTTCTAGGCTATACCCAGACACTTTCTTCAGGAAATAGCCATGACGATCGCGGGTGCCTCGCCGTAGGGCCGCTTGGTAGACAATGGTTTCCTGAATGGTGGCTGAGATGACGGGTGTTCCCCCTTCCTGAATGCCGTCTTGAGAATGGGTGGATTCCATTTTTGACAACTCCTTGATTTTATTGGTCACGGTGCGATGCGATCGATTTAGCATCCCATCATAGTCTGGGTCATGGATTTCCTCAGGCATTGAATTAAATAGGTTTTTGTCTAACATGGTTGTGATTCTCCTTGAGTGATTCTGGTTAGGCGATCGATGCGATGAGTGTATACAGTGGGATGTTTAATATAATGTTTAATCAATTTTTCTTAATTAATCTACTTATTGTCGAAGTCTATTCAGTTATTTACTGATTTAATGTTAAATTTATTGTCCTTAAATTGGTTTGCTTGCGATCGCTAACGATTCATCAATTAATTGACTTCCTCAGTTGTTCGATCTCAATAAAATTACGTTCCCGTAGGGAGTTACTACTGTGATGGCGAACTCGTCTATCAGAACTCTGTAACAGAAACCGATCGCTTGTCTCATACAAATGTGAGGGTTGGAGCATCCCATGGCTTGCACCAGGGTTGACCCATCCTACGAAAATATTTGCGAACCATAATAAGCACTAATTGCCATGAACTGGTTGCAATGCTGCCTTGCTTGTGAAGGGGTGGACTGCTGTTTTACAGAAGCATCGCCACTTAAAATCAATACTTAACTCAAGTGAATAACTGAGTTATAAATGCAGAGTTATAAATGCAGACTTAACTCATAGACACCTAAGTCAAGGACTCCTGACACAGATTTATATCCTAGTGTGACACAGGTGACGAGAAGTCATGAAATTCTGATATGTTTCTTAAATTTGTGGATGGAATAAAATCGTAAGCCAATCCAACAACGCTTAAATTGCTGGATCACGGTTGCAATCGATCGGTTGTGCGATCGCCCAATCATACAGAAAACCCAGTCAACCGAAAACAGAGGCAATCTCTCTCATTTAGATCACCTCTGTCCTCGATCGCTTCTGTCCTCGATCGCTGTTTCAGCCCATTAATAATTCAGCAACAATTCAGCCCCATTAAGTGGGAATCTTCATTGCCTTAGCCAGTTCTGCAGCTACTTCCGGACGGCTGAATTCCGGGGGTGGTAGTTCTCCAGATCGGAGCATATTGCGAACTTTAGTACCAGACAGGTGAATTCGCTGTTCGGGTTTGCTGGGGCTGGTCTTGGTGGTGGCCATGGTATTAGTCACCGTGCAGTAGAAGGCGTGCTCAAATTTCAGCGGGGTAATTGCAATCAGGGCTGGGTCAAATTCATCAAAAATATGCTGGGCATCGAAGGTGCCGTAATAGTCCCCCACCCCTGCGTGATCGCGCCCTACGATGAAGTGCGTACAACCATAGTTCTTGCGAATCAAGGCATGGAAAATCGCTTCCCGAGGCCCCGCATAACGCATAGCAGAGGGGTTAATGCCCAAAATCACGCGATCGTGGGGATAGTATTTTTCGATCAGAATTTCATAGCAGCGCATCCGAATATCTGCCGGGATATCATCTTCCTTCGTTGCGCCCACCAAGGGATGCAGGAACAGCCCATCCACGATTTCCATGGCACATTTTTGGATGTATTCATGGGCACGATGGACAGGGTTGCGGGTTTGGAAGCCAACGATCGTTTGCCAGCCCTTGTCTTTGAACATTTGGCGAGAGACGATCGGGTCAAGCTGGTAGCTGGGGAAGAGGGGATGGGGTGCCCGTTCTAGCAACCACACGGGGCCTGCCAAGTTCACATTGCCCTGGTTGTAAACGACTGCCACGCCGGGATGCTTCTCATCATCGGTACGATAGACGTTAACCGCTTCTTTCTGTTTGTCGTAGGTGTATTTCTGCGTCAGTTCCAATACCCCAATGTAGTGTCCTGTGGGGTCATCCAAGCGCACTAAACTGCCTTCCTGCAAGGGAGCTGCCACTTCTTCCGAGACCGATAACGTGATGGGAATCGACCAAGGCAACCCATTTGCTAGGTGCATGGTTACTACCACGCTGTCGTAGTCTGCCTGCTCCATGAACCCAGTCAAAGGACTGAAACCACCGATCGCAATCATTTGCAGATCAGATACCGCTCGTTCATCTAGGGTGATGCGGGGCAGAAAGTCGGCTTTGCTGAGTAACTCTTGCTTTTGTTCGGGTGAGGCAATCCGATTGATTAACTCTCCACCGTGGGGGGCAATGCTCTCGGGACGCTGGTATTTCATGGGTTCGTCAGGGTAGGACTTGAAAGTACAACTTATCTGGAAAGGACAACGATTCTCTGCAGAGTAGATCCTACCAGAGGACGGAACGCTTAAGCTGTCTTGGTGGGGAATTTGGGGGATGGGGTCGGTTGGTGTTGCCAGGGAAATAGCGGTAAGGATTTCTTCTGTCAGCAAGGCTATGCAGGACTGACTGGAAGGTTCTGCCTCGTGATACTGTGAATTCGATGCAGAAACGAGTTTTTTTTGATTCACTGTGCTTTTCTTACCCACTATCATTACCGCAGCGATCGCCTTTTTTGCCACCAATTTGGATGATTTAGTCTTGTTGGTGATCTTTTTTGCCCAAGCGCCCCAGTTACGTTGGCAGACGATCGCAGGGGAATATTTGGGATTTTGCTTGATTCTTCTCTGCAGTTTGCCCGGTTTTGTGGGTGGGGTGTGGTTGCCGAAACCTTGGCTGGGTCTGTTGGGTCTGGTGCCGATCGCGCTTGGGTTGCGGAGTGGATGGCAAATGCGATCGGATGCTAAAGCTGCTGATACTCTTGAGCTGAACTCGGATCAAGCCTCTGAGGTGGCGATCGGGGTACAGCGGCTGCCGAGGATTCGTGGGTTGCATCCCCAAATGGTGCTGGTTGCCTTGGCAGCTTTCTTCAGCGGTGGGGACAATTTGGGGGTGTATGTGCCCTTGTTTGCTAGCTTAAATGGCGTGACCTTGGTGATTACCCTGGGGATCTTTTTAATCAGCGTGGGGATTTGGTGTGGATTGGCACTCTATCTGGTCAATCATGCCGCGATCGCCCCGATGATCCAGCGCTATGGCGATCGCGTTTTGCCATGGGTGTTGATTGGGTTGGGGATCTACATTTTCTGGGAAAATCAGAGTTGGCAATTGTTTATAAGGTCTTATACGACTTCCCAAGGGTTTTATTTTAGATAGTTAACGGTCTGCGCTTCACCGGACGGCAATAGAGTTTGCTACACAACTAATAGCGTATGCCGCCGTTCTAATAGCGTATGCCGCTGTTCGACTGCTGCAATCTTAGGAGAATTTTGAGAATGTGCAATATTCTTTGTCGATAACACCGTCTAAGGAAGCTATTTTGTGAGACAATAGGATAAACGATCTATTCCATTTGGCAAAAAAGTGTTACATCGTCAAAAAGCCCTATTACTCATTCTTCAGCAAGTTGGATTTACGGCATCTACTTTGCAAGTGATGAAATGGGCATTTTTACTTTCTCATGAAACATCTTCTCATGGAGGAAAAACTTTTTATCAGTTCATCCCATATCGGTATGGACCCTACTCTTTTACCCTAAATCAGGAGACTGATTCACTAATTCGTAATGGCTTCTTAGAAAAAGAGAAAAATAATTGTTGGAGCCTAACAGATTTAGGAAAAAAATTGGATGTTAATTTACCTAGGGATGTAGCTCAAGATATCCATTATGTTGCTACCGAGTATGGTAACTTATCAAGTCAAGAGCTGCTTGACTTAGTTTATGACAGATATTCATGGTTTACGGTTAACAGTGATCTTCCTGGAAGAAGAAAGAAAAAACGACCCGTCGCTGAGAAAGCCATCTATACTGCTGGTTACGAAGGAAAAACGGTTGATGAGTTTCTCAATCTTCTGATGGAATCTGGTATCTCACAGCTAATCGATGTTCGCTTCAATCCTATCTCTCGACGTTATGGTTTTCATAAGAGTACACTCGCGCGATTATGTAATTTTCTAGGAATAGACTATCAACACCTTCCCGAACTAGGAATACCTGGTTCCGAACGAGATGATCTAAGTTCTTCTGCCAAATACACGTCTCTTTTTAATGGTTATCGAAGTAGTCTTCCCTCACGAGAGGATGCATTATTGAGTGTAACTGGTTTATTAAAATCTAAGCCTAGTGTTCTTGTTTGTATGGAAGCTGACCCAAAATTCTGCCATCGAAATGTTCTTGCTCAATATCTGACAACCTTGATTGATATGCCAGTTAAGCATTTAGGATGTCCAGTATGAGCAATCAAGAAGTAAGAACGAAAGTTCTTATAACTGTGATGACCTATCCTCATCCATCAAGAGGTTATCAAGAACTAGTGTGCACTGCTGGTGTGACTGAACAGGGTGAATGGATTCGACTTTACCCTGTACATTACCGCTATAGACCAAGAAATCAGCAATTTCGTAAATATCAGTGGATAGAAGTTGATCTTCTACCACGTGGAGCAGGTAATGATCGAAGAAAGGAAAGTAGAAAGCCAAATCTAGATACAATAAGGGTTTTAGGAGAACCACTCTCAACAAAAAATGGGTGGAGAGATCGCCGTCAAATAATTGATCAGATACCAGTTTATACAGTAAAGGAATTACGCTCACTCCATGATTCCGAAAATGTATCTCTTGGTATTGTGCGTCCGACAAGAGTACTTGATCTAAAAATAGAGCCTGCTGATTCAGAATGGAAACCCGAATGGCAGGCTCTATTTGATCAATTAACTCTCTTCGGTCCTGTTCAAAAACCTCTTCGCAAAATACCATACAAATTCAGTTATGTCTTTGAGTGCACTGACAGCCACAAACCTCACAATGCAATGATTGAGGACTGGGAACTAGGCGTACTTTGGCTGAATGAAGTAGTTCGACTAGGTGATGAACACCAAGCAGCGTTAAGTGTCCGCCGTAAGTTTCTTGATGAATTGTGTAATGAGAGTAAGGATACCCTTTTCTTTATGGGTACAGTGTTTCCCTACAATACGTGGGTCGTACTTGGTGTATTTTGGCCACCTAAGCCAAACAACCCACAACCGGAGATCGTTCAAGGCACTTTATTCTAAATCGTTAGTAGAAATCTCCAAGTAACGCCCTCACAGATTATTGAAGCAGCCCAACTATGTTGTCAGATGAATTCCTTGATCCATTGCAGCTAGAAAGTGATGAATTGGATCACATTACATTAACGGTTGCGGATGCGGGAAAACGACTGGATGCCTACTTGGCTGCACAGTTACCAGATTTGTCGCGATCGCGTTTGCAGAAATTAATTGCTGAAGGACAGGTGCAGATTAATGGGATGGTCTGTGCCGCTAAAAAAATAGCAGTGGTTGGTGGGGATGAAATTACGATCGTTCTTCCCCCAGTGCAACCCTTGGCACTCCAACCGGAAGCCATTCCGTTGGACATTCTCTACGAAGATGCGGATCTGATTATTCTCAATAAACCCGCTGGCATGGTGGTGCATCCTTCGGCAGGGCATGAGAGTGGCACCTTGGTGAATGCATTGCTTGCCCATTGTCCCACCTTACCGGGTATCAATGGGATCCAACGACCGGGGATTGTGCATCGTCTGGATAAAGACACCACTGGGGCGATCGCTGTGGCCAAAACTGAACAGGCACTGCACCATTTACAAGCCCAATTTCGCACTAAAACAGCACGGCGTACCTACATTGCGGTTGTCCAAGGGGTTCCTAAAACGGAGCAGGGTACGATCGATCAACCCCTAGGTCGCCATCCGATCCAGCGTGAAAAGATTGCGATCGTGCCTGAAGAAAAAGGGGGCAGACGGGCGGTAACCCACTGGCAGGTGAAAGAACGTCTGGGAAATTTTAGCTTGATGGAATTTCGCTTGGAAACTGGACGCACCCATCAAATTCGGGTTCATACGGCTTCCATGGGTTACCCGATCGTTGGGGATCCGGTTTATGGTTCTGGGCGAAAATCGATTAAGGTCAACTTACCAGGGCAGGCACTCCATGCTTGGAAACTCCGCTTGCAACACCCGGTCACAGAAGCTTGGATTGAAGCGATCGCTCCTCTACCCAGCGTGCTAGAAAAGTTGATTGAAGTCCTGCGCGATCGTCGGTAAATGGTTGCTACCTCAGTAAAAACACTGATATTTTTTGCAATATGATGTTTTCTTAAGGCTTTTTTTATGGTGTTTTCTCAGTAGTACTATTTATGCTATACATGTCTTACGATGACTCTTTGAAGCTTGTCCTAAATGCTCCGAATCTTTCTAACTCATCGTATTTTCAAATGAAAAGTGCTTATTTATACTGGATATGCTGTTTAGAGTTGATGCTCTTTTAGTCTTGTATGAGGCAGCCATGAAACACCCCCATTTGCCTCCTGAAGCTTCTCATCTTCTTCAGGAAATCTTCGGCGCAGAAGTTCTGAGTGCGTTATTTTACAGTCAATTGGCAGATCAGTTTCCGGCTGAGCCATCAGCGAACTTAGCGACCTTGACCGAGTTTTTCCAAACTCAAGCCGAGGTTTCGCGTCAACGGGTGGCACAGGTAGAAACTTGGTTAGAAACTCTCCAGAAACGAGGTCGATTTCCGCTACGGGTGATTGCTCAGCCCCCAGCTTCTTCGCTTCAGGAGAGTTTGAAATCTTGTTTTCAGCAGGAGTTGAATATTCTCAATCTCTATCGCGATTTGATCAGGATGTTAGGTGCAAGCGAGCCACCCCAAAAATATGCCCAATTGATGCTAAGCAAGGCTAGATAGGTTTGGTTCTATGCCCAGTGTGTCTCCTGTTTCGCTATTGCCACTTTCGCCCAGGCTTGTAAGGAATTGCAGTGCTTGGGCGATCGCTTTGGCGCAATCGTAGGGAGAACTGGTGTAAAACTTATGCCATGCGTTAGCTTTATGTTCTGCGTAGGATGCTTCATGGTGGGGATGTTCTGCTAACCAAGCGATCCGAACGGCGTGACCGACTAAGACATCTAGAACAATATATTCTTCAATCTTGAGA
>JAYKGX010000131.1:0-5325 GCA_035285565.1 Synechococcales cyanobacterium | reverse complement strand
CAACCGGGCAAACCTGGGGATGGAAGTGATGCACGAGCGGAACGCTCACAACTTCCCCCTTGACTTGGCTGCTGGTGAGGCTGCTCCTGTGGCAGTCGCTGCTCCCGCAATCAACGGTTAATTCTCTGACTCATGCCTCAGTGATTTTAGGCTGAAGTAATGAAAGCCCCTAGCTTCCAAAGTTGGGGGCTTTTTCATGGGCAATTTTCTCAGAATAGAACTTGCTAGAATGGCAGCCTAAGATGGAGTTGCTCTATGACTGCTCTGATAGTGAACCTCAAACCCGCGATCGACCTGACGGATGACCAGTTTTATGAGCTGTGTCTCCGGAATCGTGACCTGAAGTTTGAACGGAATGCCCAAGGGGATTTGATCATTATGTCGCCAACGGGTGGAGAAAGCAGCCAGCGAGAGGCAGAGGTTATTACTGATCTAGGACTTTGGAACCGTCAGACGGGTCTGGGAAAAGTGTTCAGTTCCTCCGGTGGCTTCAAGCTGCCCAATGGAGCCGATCGCGCTCCGGATGCTGCTTGGGTTGCCTTGGGTCGGTGGAATGCCCTCACGCCAACCCAACGCCAGAAATTTCCGCCCCTCTGTCCCGACTTCATCATCGAAATTCGATCGCCTAACGATAGCCTCTCTACATTGCAAGAAAAGATGCAGGAATATCTGGAGAATGGGATGCAGTTGGGGCTGTTGCTGAATCCTCAGGATCGCCAAGTGGAGGTCTATCGTCTGGGGCAGGCGGTGGAAGTTTTGGCAAATCCCGATCGCGTCAGTTGCGATCCCACCTTGCCAGGATTTGTGCTGGAACTGGGGAGAATTTTTGAGCTAGACGCATAAAGGTGTTGGCAGCTATAGAGAAAATTGAATCCTGCGATCGCCTTTCTCCATGCCTCAGAATCAGCGAATCCCCTCCTTGAAAACGCTACAATCAGAACTGAAAATTGCACTATCGAACGCGCTGAGTAAGGTAATTCTATGTCATTAACTCTGACCAGTGAAAATGTTGAAAATGTTCTAGATGAAATGCGCCCCTATTTGATGGCGGATGGTGGCAACGTAGAGCTAGTTGAAATTGACGGTCCGATCGTAAAACTACGGCTACAAGGGGCTTGTGGTTCCTGCCCTAGCTCAACCATGACTCTACGGATGGGGATTGAGCGTCGCCTGCGGGAGCAAATTCCTGAAATTAATGAAGTAGAACAGGTCATTTAGCCAAGTGGGAGAGCCTGTTTTGCTAATGGAGGCAGTGACTGGGCAGAAAGGTTTCTGACCCAGTTTTTTTGTGGTTTAGTTGGCAGTTAATAGTTTTTTAAGGTCATTGCGATCGCCCTTCAGCGGATTTTGGTGCAAATTAGCCTTGGGGGATCAGAACTCAGCTACTAGACTATTAACAGTGAAGGAAATAGTGAACATGTTTGAATCGTGAACGTATTTAAGTAAGCGTTTGATTCAGTCTGTTTCCCTCATCAGGTTCCCATCCAGCAGGTCTCACCATCCAGCAGGTTTCACCATGGCTCATCCGCTTTACGTTGCATTTATCTGGCACCAGCACCAACCCCTCTACAAAAGTCGGGCTGCCGAAGGAGAATACCGCTTGCCCTGGGTACGGCTGCATGGCACGAAGGATTATTTGGATCTCGTCCTGTTGTTGGAACGCTATCCCAAATTGCATCAGACGGTCAACCTCGTGCCTTCTCTGATGCTGCAAATTGAAGATTACGTGAATGGGACGGCGCTCGATCCCTATTTGAAGGCAACCCTGACTCCGATCGAGCAGTTGACCCCAGACACCCGAGAATTCATTGTTGAGCATTTTTTTGATGCCCACCACCGCACGATGATTGATCCCCATCCTCGCTATAGCCAGTTGTATGAGCAGCGCCAGGATAAGGGACGGGCTTGGTGCTTAGACCATTGGACTGATGCAGACTTTAGTGATCTGCTGGCTTGGCATAATTTGAGCTGGATTGATCCCCTCTTTTGGGATGATCCAGACATTGATGCATGGTTGAAACAGGGGAAAGGCTTTACCCTCGGCGATCGCCAACGGATCATCAGCAAGCACCGAGAAATCATGGCGCGTATCATTCCCCAACATCGCAAAATGCAGGAAGCGGGGCAGTTGGAAGTGACGACGACCCCCTACACCCACCCCATCATGCCCCTGCTAGCCGACACCGATGCGGGACGAGTGGCAGTTCCTGGCATGGCTCTGCCTGAGCAACGGTTTCAACACCCTGCTGATATCACGCGTCATCTTCGTAAAGCGCGGGAAATGTATGAGGATCGGTTTGGGTGCCCCCTCCGTGGACTCTGGCCCTCAGAACAATCGGTGAGTCCGTCGGTGATTCCCTACATTGCCAAGGAAGGGATTCAGTGGATTTGTTCGGATGAAGCGGTCTTGGGCTATAGCCTAAAACATTTCTTCCATCGGGATGAAGCGGGCACGACCACCGAACCTGAACTCCTCTATCAGCCCTACAATTTATCCACACCAGCGGGAGATGTGGCGATTGTCTTCCGTGATCACCGTCTGTCTGATCTGATTGGCTTCACCTACAGCAACATGGAATCCCAGAAAGCAGCGAGGGATCTGGTGGGTCATTTGGAATCGATCGCCCGATCGTTCAAGCAACGCCAGAAATCTGGCAGTCCAGACTTGGAAAAGCCTTGGCTCGTAACGATCGCCCTGGATGGCGAAAACTGCTGGGAATTTTATCCCCAAGATGGCATTCCCTTCCTAGAAACCCTCTACGCAACCCTGAGCGAGACCAAAGAGATTCAACTCGTCACCGTTTCAGAATTTCTGACCCAATTTCCCGCTACGGCACAGATTCCCACAGAACAGCTACACAGCGGCTCCTGGGTTGATGGTAGCTTCACCACTTGGATTGGCGATCCGGCTAAAAATCGTGCTTGGGATCTCCTCACAGCCGCAAGGCAAACCTTGGCAAATCACCCAGAGGCCACCGAGGAAGCTAACCCTGAGGCTTGGGAAGCCTTGTATGCCGCTGAAGGATCGGATTGGTTTTGGTGGTTTGGGGCAGGGCATTCCTCCAATCACGATGCCATTTTTGATCAATTATTCCGGGAGCATTTAATTGCGTTGTATCAAGCTTTGGATGAGCCGATTCCGGATGCTGTGTTGCGTCCAGTGGAGATCCATGCCGCCAGGGGAAGCTCTGCCCCAGAAGGATTCATCCATCCGATCGTCGATGGGCTGGGCGATGAGCAGGATTGGGATAAAGCCGGACGCATGGAGATTGGGGGTGCAAGGGGCACCATGCACCAAAGCAGTGTGATGCAAAAGCTGTGGTATGGCTATGACCATTTGAATTTCTATCTGCGGCTAGATTTTCAAACCGGGACGGAGCTTGGGATTGATTGCCCCCCAGAACTCAATTTGCTGTGGTTCTATCCCGGTAAAACGATGCACAACAGCCCAATTCCCCTGGTGGAACTGCCGGATACTGCGCCGATGACCTATCATTTCCACCACCATCTTGGGGTGAATTTGCTTACCAAGACGATTTGGTTCCAAGAAGCGGGCGGAGACTATCGTTGGTTTAATCGTGCCAGTCGGGCAGAGGTGGCGATCGATCGCTGTCTAGAACTCAGTTTCCCCTGGGCAGACTTGCAGATGGAACCGGATGCCCAGTTACGGATTGCGATCGTGCTCTCAGATGGGGGCCGTTACCGCAGCTACCTACCAGAAGATGCCTTAATTTCTGTGACGATTCCGTAAACCCATCCTGCCGTCGTCCCGCGATGCCATTTTTCGTATCGCGATGCCATTGTCGTAGAGACGTTCCGCCGGAACGTCTCTACCTGGTTCGGTTATTGCGACTGGGGTAGCAGGGACGATCGCATCCTGAACCCTGCGAAAAACGATACAGTAAGTAAAGAGGTTGTGACATTCCAGACAAGATCTGGCAATCAGGATCTTATCTTGCAAGT
Organism: Synechococcales cyanobacterium; assembly: GCA_035285565.1. Taxonomy (GTDB): domain Bacteria; phylum Cyanobacteriota; class Cyanobacteriia; order Leptolyngbyales; family Leptolyngbyaceae; genus JAYKGX01. The sequence goes on along the minus strand of JAYKGX010000131.1, from coordinate 1,362 downwards.
AGAGCACAGCTAACTCCTCAGCATTGGCGTGGATGACTTATGAAAACCCGAGTAATAACGTTTGTAAAACCCCTCTTGAAATCCGTTGTGGTGTTTGCCTTGGCGATCGCCCTTCTCTTTAGCCAAGTCAACCCTGCTCAAGCTGCTAGCTATGGTGGACGGGTGGGAGGCGGCTCTTTTCGTCGTGCTGCCCCTAGCCGAACCTATAGTGCGCCCCGCAGTTATGGGGGTGGTTATGGTGGCGGCTATGGGGGTGGTTATGGTGGCGGTGGCAGTCCGTTCTTCTTCTTTCCTTCTCCTTGGATGTTTTTCTGGGGTGGCGGCGGTGCCTTTGGCGGTTTGTTTACCCTGCTCATCTTCATCGCGATCGCCAATTTTGCCCTGCGGGCGTTTCGGCAGGCTCAGAATGGTGGCATGAATTTGGCAGGCAGTCCTACCGTGTCGGTGAGCAAATTGCAAGTGGGTTTATTAGCCGAGGCACGCAGTTTACAGACTGATCTCAATCGCATTGCCCAGAAGGCAGATACGGGATCCACCAATGGACTTGCCCAAGTGCTGCAAGAGTCTACCCTAGCCCTATTGCGTCATCCTGAATATTGGGCCTATGCAGCAGAGGAAGGGAAACAAACCAAGTTAGAAGCGGCGGAAGTGGAATTTAACCGCCTCGTTTTGGCAGAACGCAGCAAACTGAAGGGCGAAACCCTCAGTAATGTGTCGGGTCAGTTGAAGCAGAATGAGAAGGGTGCGCTGGCAGTGGCAGAAAAAGGCAGTCTCGCAACCCAACCCAGTGAATATATTCTGGTGACGCTGGTGGTTGGGGCTGAGGGGAAAGTAGACCTGCCCAGAATCAACGGTGCAGAGGATCTGCGGAAAGCATTGAGTGTGTTAGGGGCGATATCGAGCGATCGCTTACTCGCCATGGAACTAATCTGGACTCCTCAACGAGATGGTGATGTGTTGACCAGTGACGATCTTCTGCAAGATTATCCCAATCTGAAGCTGGTTTAATTGAGACCCGTCTACCGGAAAAAACAAACTGATCACGCACCCAAGTCGGAAGGCTGGGGTGTTTTTTTTACAAGACTTAGGGTTGCCACAAGACTAGGACTGCCAGGAAAATAAAAAGAGGTGACTGGCTCACCCCTTTTCCTTAAAACGCTATCTGAAATTACAGGAGTCTCCGGAGTTAAAACAGGATCTGTGATGCTTCCCAGACAAAACTTCCAAAACAAAACTCCCAAGGCAAATGGTGCAAATAACAGCTTGCCAACGCTGCCAAACCAATGCTGCAACGAGTGCTGTAACGAGATGCCTACACCCAATCCTTCAATAGCGCTTGACGGCGTGGATGGCGGAGCTTGC
>JAYKGX010000130.1:0-24115 GCA_035285565.1 Synechococcales cyanobacterium | reverse complement strand
GCCAACCCTGAAGCAGACAAGACTGAAAAGCCAGCCCAGACCCTGGGTTGCAACCACGGGCGATAGCGAAACCAAAAATCGCGAATGGGGTTAGACATATTAGGATAGAGGCGGTTCACCAGGATACTGGATCATGCTGAGACGATGAGTACACAGCAGACTTCACAAGGGCGAACGGAGGGAACGGAGGATTGGATCGCTAGAATTCATCAAACATATTCTCAGTGTAACAAATTTTCCAAGGGAACCCGTCACCCAGGAAATACCGGATCTCCCAACCAACCTGCCAATTCCCTCAACCTGGCTCCAGCCTTTCAACGATAGTTCTGCACTAGCGAGCTGCCCGTGTGAGTAAACCCAGCCCCACCGTTAGCCCAATCAGTGTCGGAATCCAAGCAGCGCCGATCGGTGGCAAAACCCCTGTTCGACCCAACGCATCGCAGAGGAACGTCAGCACATAGTAACCAAAAATAATCAGCACACTAATGGCAAAGCTGGTACCCTTCCCCGATCGCCGTTGGGGATTCATACCCAGCGTGGCTCCCACTAAACCAAATACTAAGCAGATAAAGGGAATGGCGAGCTTTTGCTGAATCCGTTGTTCATAGCGTTGCACTTCCTGAGTATCACCACTTTGTGCCGAAAGAACTTCCGCATCCCGCAGTTCGGCGATCGTCATTTCTTCCCAGTCTTTTTTGCGATTGGCAAGGTCTAAAGGCGTACGGGGCAGTTGCAACTTCTGCTCGGTAAATTTGAGCACATTCCGATAGGAACCATTCGGAGCAACCAGATACATCGTGCCATTAAAAAAGTTCCAAGTATCTTCCTTGGAGTTCCACACCGCAGACTCCGCCGCCACAATTTGGTTAAGCCCTTCCTTGGAAAAATCCAACACGGTCAAACCCTGCATTTCCTTGCCATTAAAGCGATTGGCATAGAACAGACGATTGAGGGTGCGATCGGTGCTGCCATCGGGGCGCTTCACCTCTTCATACTGGGGAAACAGAATATTTTTCTCCTGAAAACGGGGATTATCTTCATTCAGCGCCTTTTCCAGGGTCACCGTAGCTTGATATTTCGCCGCAGGCACGATCGCTTCATTAAAGGCAAAATTCATCCCCGTAATCATGAGGCTGACGACGATCGCCGGAGCTACCAACCGATAGGCACTAATCCCCGAACTGCGCAGGGCAATCAACTCACTATCCGACGACAGCCGCCCGTAGAGAATTAGCGTCCCCAGCAATACCGACATCGGCAAAGCATAGCTAATGTAGTAGGGCATTTGCAGCAGAAACACTTGAAATGCCACGTCCAGCGGCAAATTCATGGTTGTCACCCGCCGGATCAGGTCAAACAGTGCTCCCACGGAAACTCCGATCGAGGAAAACGCGCCTACCCCAAACAGCAATGGCAACATTAACTGCGAGGCCAGATAGCGATCCAGCACAGAAATGCCTAGAAAATTTATCGGTAATCGCTGAGAAGAATCTGCCATAACCTCCACATCACCCCATCCAAAAATCCTATAGGCGCGTATCCCGCGCCCCACCCAAAAACCGTACGGGCGCGTATCCCGCGCCCCAACCATCCTGCGCCCCACCCAAAAACCGTACGGGCGCGTATCCCGCGCCCCAATCATCCCATGCCCCAATCATCCCATGCCCCAATCATCCCGCGCCCCATCTTTCTTCATTCCCCCATTCTGTTGTGTAGACGTTCCAGCGGAACGTCTCTACATCATGTCCTTATTGACCTAAGGCTGAAAATTATCGCCCAAATAATACTGACGCACTAGTGGATTGCTGTACAACTCCTCCCCATTGCCCGAAGCCAGAATTTGCCCATCCCGCATAATATATGCCCGATCGGTAATCGCTAAGGTCTCCCGCACATTATGATCCGTAATCAGAATGCCAATATGCCGCTCACGTAACCGAGCAATGATCTCTTGAATTTCTGCTACCGCGATCGGATCCACCCCTGCAAATGGCTCATCTAGCAGCAAAAACTTGGGACCATCGGGACCACTGGCCAAAGCTCTTGCCAATTCCGTGCGGCGGCGTTCGCCCCCTGAAACCTGGATGCCCAGCGTGTTAGCTACCTTCTCCAGGCGAAACTCGCCGATCAATTGATGCAAGCGATTGCCCCATTCCCGCCGAGGCACCTGGGTTTGCTCCAACACCAGGCGAATATTATCCTGCACTGTCAAATAGCGAAAAATGCTGGCTTCCTGCGCCAAATAGCCAATTCCCTGCCTTGCCCGTTGGTGGATTGGCATCTGAGTAATTTCAATATCGTTCAGCCAGACCTTGCCGCGATCGGGTTTTTCCAGTCCTGTGGCGATGTAGAAGGTCGTCGTTTTTCCGGCTCCATTCGGTCCTAGCAAGCCCACCACTTCCCCCTGAGCCACAGACAGGTTGACTCGGTTGACGATCGATCGCGGTCCATAGGACTTATGAATGTTCTCTAGTACCAGCTTCAAGCCTTTGCTCCTGCAACCCAACAGCAATGGAAATCCAACTTTAAAGGAAGGGCACGAGCGTCCCTACTCCCCCAAAAACTCTAAACCGATGCGAGACAGATCCCGCAAGCCTGTTGCATCATGGCACAACAGGTTCAGTCTAGTCTAACGCTCTAGGGAGGCGGCTGCTAGTCCTACTGGCAAGTTCTTGACAGCCTCCTAGGCATCGTAGGCAACTGGGAGATTGGGTCAATCTAGTTGCTGGATTTGGGTGCAGTGGGTAATGGGCTGGCTTTTGGCAGGGTGGGGAAGGGCACTTTGGTCGGCTTCACTGGAGCAGGATTGGTAGGCACAGGAGCCGGAGCCGGAGGATTGCTCGCCGTTTCCTTGACAATATAAATCGCTTCAACTTGCCGATCCTGTTGAGGAATCGCGACAAACCGTCCTTCGTTGACTAGGTAGGTGATGGTTTCGCCGCGCAGGCTATTTCCCTCTTGCAGAATATAAACATTGCCACTCAGTACCATGCGACCTTCTTTGCTGTAGTAGATCGCCTGAGCTGCCGTAGCCTGAATTTGACGAGCGGGGTAATCAATTTGAACATTTCCCCTCGCCACCACAATTCCCGTTTTAGCATTTGCTTCCGTCACGTTTGCCCGAAGCTTCATGGCTTGAGAAGTCTGGGCGGGTGCTGCCTTAGTCGCGGTTTGTGCAGCGATCGGGGCTGCCGGAAAATAGGGTAAAGCCAATCCAGCGGCGGGTAAGAGCAGGGCAGCTAGGAGACGGCTGATGAGTTTGGGGGACTGAGACATGAGGGTGATCCAGAATTGATGAACTAGGAATGGAGAAATGGTGGAATCTGTGACGGTTTGACCAGTGCTTTCTTGACCAGTATTTGCTCGATTTCACGTTAACAACGAGAGGAATCCCTAAGCAGCAGTCACCTATAAGTAGCAGTCACCTAGGGCTTGATAATAGCACGGTCACCTTTGGGAATGACGTGCGTCTGGTCACGGAGGTTGCGGAGTTGGGTCATTTTTTTGCCGAACTAGCCGAACTATTTGAATAAATTTGATTTTGGGCGGAGACGATTTCCGATGCAGAGTTTGAGGTGGGTTTACCCCAAAATCCATAGGAGTCTTTTTCTAACCTTCTTCACAGTCCGATCGCCCTTTTCTGGATAATTGGTCGCGATCGCACCCAGTCATCGGTGGAAGGTTTGTCAAGTTGAACGGTGGATGCATTGGGAATTAAATTCGCTGTCGTCAAGCTTGGATCCACCAAGGTGAGTTGTTGGTAATTTTGCTCACCCAACTGTTGGAGCGTTTCTAGCAGATCTTGACCTTGGCTGATCAGATGTTCCAGATCGAGACCCGCATAATCTTCTGGATAACTGCACAAACGATTTACCCCTTCCCCCATCAAGATGACCGCGCCGCGCCAGTTACCATTGCCCAAATGGTACAGACTGACCGCCATTTGTAAAATTCCTTGGTAGAACTTCTTATCGGACTCCGGGGCCTGCATCCAGATGGCTTCTAGGGTGTTGTGGCAGGCATAGAACTCTCCCTGATTGAACTGCTCAATGCCAATCCAAAGTTCGGGGGGAAAGGAAGGCTCTAAAGGCTCTAATGGGTCGGGCATAGGGTAATGGCTCATCCGATCGGGGCTTGGAGTTGGGGCAGCAGTGGCTGATCCCCCTGCATGATGATTCCTGGTGCTTGGCTGACAGAGGCAACATGATTTGCCTGCCATAGTAACCAATAACTGTCTGGGGGCAAGTTGGCAAGACTGTCTGGAGCTTGGGTTAGCCAAAGCAAGTTGTCGTTAGGTAACTCCTCCGTTTGCAGTAATTCATTGGGATTCGTCGCTGCGAGGGCATCCAAGACCGATCGATCGCCTCGCACTACGCCTGTACTTGCCGTCCAAAGTTGGATGCTTAATCCTTGCCGCACGCCATAGAAATAGAGGGAAGCCGCTGCAATCACCGCCTGTTCAAAGTCTTCCGGTTGCCAAGCCCGCGCACTATCTAAACAGAGGGTCAGCGATCGCCCACTGGTAAAGGTTTCCAATTCCCGCACGCGCAATTCTCCATAGCGGGCACTGGTTCGCCAATGAATCAGTCGGGTGGCATCTCCCCAGCGATAGGGGCGCAGCGATCGGGTCATGCCTTCCGTGGCAGATTGGGTTTGGCGGTTGTGCATCAGTTGCAAGCTTTGTTCCTGACCGAGGCGATCGATGACCGGACAGCGATCGAGCCGTAAAACGGGGGGATGGACAATGGCCGTGGCAGGGAGGGGATAGCGTTTCGTCTTCCAAAACAAACCGAGGGGCGCTCCTGTGCGCATTGTAACGGCTTGCCAGCGATAGATGCCCCGTTGATGGGTAGGTCGATACTGGATCCAAGTATAGGTGGCACCGGGTGCCAGGGTAACCAGCACGAAGGGAATTGGGTCTCCTAAACCTCGGGGGAGGCGATCGCAGAGCTGCAGCAGAGATTTGGGTTGAGAACTGCGGTTTTTGACTTGGATTTGTAGGGTTAAGTCCTGTCCGGCGGGCACAGGTGGGCTGTCCAAGCGCTCTAGGGTGAGATGTTGCAAATTTTGGCGCACGAGGATGGCCGCAATGACCAACAGCGCTAGCAGGATGCCACTGATGACATAGAGCCAGCCAGCCAGCGTAGTCGTTGCGGCAATAAAGAAAAAGATGGCTAGGCTGGCGAGGAGACCCCCACTATAGGCAGGGGCGATCCAGCGTTCTTCTAACCAAGCTTGGCGCATTGGACTTTGGCGCATTGGACCTTGGTGCATTGGACCTTGGCGCATTGGACGACGGCTCACCGAATCACCTTCCCATTCCTGACAGTCTTCACGAAGGATGCCCTAGATCCCAGGGATTGCGATATAAATCGTAAAAAAATGAGCGATCGTCGGGGCAATCGATAGAATCTTATAGTAAGTAGCTCCACGGAACTGAGAAATTCTGATGCTGACGTTTTCCCGGTTGGCAGTTAAAGTTAAGGAAAGCTACCTCCCTGTGTGGGGAACCTCCCTGTGGGTAGAATGCTGGGTAGGTTTTAGTTAGGGGCGTAATCATCATTAGTGCAGGCTGGTCATGACTCAATTTAACTATCTCGATGGATCCAACCGTGAAATGCCTATGCGTGAAATGCCTATGAATGGTAACCCCATGCCTCGGGCTGCCAGTGAACCCCCGATCGCGCCCCCTCCCCCTCCTCCTGGTCATCCCAACCACCCGGCTGCTGCTGTACCTCGGGCGCGTCCTGTGGCTCCTCCCCCCACTTCTGCCACTATGCCGGCTGTTGCTGCCCCTGCTGTCTCTGCGGTGAGTACGATCGAGCAACTGGTGCGGGCTGCCCATGCCAAAAATGCTTCTGATATTCATATTCGGGTTGGGGAACTGCCACGGTTCCGCATTCGAGGACAGATGCTGCTGCAACGAGATCAGGCGATCGTCACCCCGGAAATTTTTACAGCCTACCTGAAAGAGATGCTGACAGAGCATCAGTATCGGCTGTTTTTGGACAATCAAGAACTGGATACGGCAATTTACTATCCAGGCTTTCTGCGTTGCCGGGTCAACTGTTTTGACTCTTTGACGGGGGGAGCGATCGTACTGCGTCTGATCTCGCTGGAGGTGCCGACGATCGATGGCTTGGGTCTGCCACAGGTGATGAAATATCTGGTGGCTAAGCCGCAGGGATTGATTCTGGTCACGGGTCCTACGGGGTCTGGGAAATCCACGTCGATCGCCGCCATGATTCGTCATTTGAATGAGTCGGATACGCGCCACATTGTGACCATTGAGGATCCGATCGAATATGTACACCAGTCGGATCAGTGTTTGATCAGTCAGCGGGAAGTTGGATTGCATACCAAGGAATTTGAGTATGCGCTGCGGGCAGTATTGCGGGAAGATCCGGATGTGATTCTGATTGGGGAAATGCGCGATCGCATCTCGGTGGAAACGGCTTTAAAGGCGGCCCAAACAGGTCACTTAGTTCTCGGCACTCTGCACACCAAAAGCGCGATCGGGGCATTAAATCGTCTGCTGAATATTTATACCCCTGAAGAGCAGAATCCCATGCGGATCCAAATTGTGGAATCCTTGGTGTCGATCATTTCCCAGCAACTGTTACCCACCACAGATGGTCGCCGAACTGCGGTGCATGAAATCCTGATTAATACACCTGCGATGGCAGATTACTTGCTGAAGAATGAAGAAACAGAAGCGTTCCAATTGATGGAGACGGATACGAATGAGGGAATGCAGGTGATGAACCAGGCACTCTGCGAGTTGGTGTTGCTGGGACAAATTAGTCCAGACGATGCGGTGAAAGCTAGCCCAGATGCTGGAGATTTGCGCCGTCGGGTGCGGAATGAAGGCTTTGATCCGGGTCGTTCCTCCAATCGGGAGTTTGATGGTGAAAACGTTCGCGACTATCGTCCTGTTTAACGAATTACTTCTGTGAAGGAGCTTGTGATGCACATAAGACTGATTCCAGTCAGTTTATTTTATGCAGCTTTTTTAGGGATTATATCGGCATTACCAACGGTTGCGGCTCCAGCTATCCTTCACGGCAACGAGCCTGGTAGCAAAGTTAACATTCGTACTGAGCCGACGACAGAGGCTTCCTTAGCGCACTATGGGTTGGTGGGCGATCGGGTTGAGATGTTACGTGAGGTCAAGGGTGGGGATGGCTACACTTGGTACTACATTCGCTTTAATCAGTCGGGTGCTGAAGGTTGGGTCAGAGGAGACTTAGTTCGGTTTGTTCCCAAAAAGTTACGTGCTGGCAGGATTACTGAGGGAGTGTACATTGTTGGGGCGACGGATATGGTGTTGGAGGTGAAGGGGCAGAAGTACCAGTATCGTGATGAGCAAGGAGCAAATCCTTGGAAACCGATTTCTGAGTTGACCTTTATTCAGGATGGAGTGATTCAAGGTCTTGGGTATTATTGGTGTTTGCCCAATGAAGCTCAGAGAAATAGCAGACGAGCTTACTGTTCTTCAAATGGATGGAAATTCAGATAGCTAATAATCTGACGATGCTGACTGTCTGAAGTTTAACAGGATTTGGATATAGAGTGAGTTAGTCAAGGTAGGGTGGAATGCGCGATCACCTCGCCCGCGATCGGCTTCCAATTTTGGTCAATCTCGGTATAGGCAAATCAACACCCATTCGCCATCATAGCGACGTTGAATCTCATCAAAACTCAGAATCTCAGCCATGATTAACCTCCCGAATCAGACTGCACCAAATCAGCATAACTTCGCCCCCGCACCGAATAAATCGCATCCGGATTGATTAGCCCCGCCAGTTGGTCAATCTTATCCGCCAGATCCGCTGGAGCCTCAAGCATTTCCCCTTGCCAAAGTAATGCATGAATCTCCGTCCGCGTCCGATGCGCAACTTGCACCACTTCGGGCCGAAATCCCAACTGCTTGGCAATATCTGAAAGCTGAATGAAATCAACTAACGACAAATTAACCGATAGAATTTGTTGCCCTGGCTTTGGGATCGCTCGGATCGTTTTCAATCCATTAATTGTTGCGACTGTCATTCCCCGACACCTCCGCCTCAAGCTGCTGCACCCGTTCCAGAATCAACACCCGCAGCTTTGCCGCCATCGGTAACTCCTGCCAAGCGACATCATTCCGCAGTGTCGAGAGCTTGTCCCGAATATCCCCAATCTCAACGGGCACCCGATCGCGCTTCGGCGCATCAGCATTTTGGCTAGACTTTGATTTCATGGAGACGCTCATCCTTAGCTGAAAGGACAAAAAGGTTCCGATTGACTCACAATATAACCAAAAGTAGCCATTTGCAACAATAGTGCTAACTGTTTTCCTGCTCAGGCATCGACCGTTCCCCTATCACTCCCGGCATAGGCTGTTTATCGATCGCCACCAAAAGAGACTTCGCTGCCTCACTAAAGAATCGTTCCTTCGGGTCATTGATCTAGACCTGCCTGCTCCTTAATGTCTGTCTGCTAAGCTGGTCAGTGCTTCTGGTTTTTGGCTAATGCGATCGAGCAATTGATCAAACGGTTGCCAATCATCTTCTTCGGTAATCTTTGCCCACACGGATTCGATGACCGGGCGTAGGATGACCTGCTCAGGATTGCGATCGCGCATTCGATTGACCATGGCTAACAGTTCAGATTCCGGCAAGGCATTGAGAGCTTTGTGGTAGTAGGTACGCCACTTTTCAAATAGGGGAGCCACTTCTGCATCTTGCACATCGGCTTGGGGGAAAATGGCGGCGGCATCCGATCGCCAGCTTGGAGAAATCTGTTGGGTTAACTGCCAGAAAAAGTCATGGTAGTCCAGTTCAGCGATCTGGAGAAATTCCAAGGTCGATCGCAGCAACTCTCGTGAGAAATCATCTTCCCATTCAGCAAATCCTAATTTTTCCAGCATTAATCGGCGGTAAGCCTGCCCATAGGCTGCATCATAGCCCGCCAATCCTGCTTCTAAATCCTGTTTGGAAATCACTTGCTTCAACGGAACTTGCAACATTTCCAAATTCCACTTGCAAATCATGGGTTGATTAGCATAGCAATAGCGTCCGAAATAGTCGAAATACGCAGCGGTGAATTTTGGGTTAAATCTGGGAATGAATGCATAGGGACCATAGTCAAAGCTTTCGCCTGTAATGGACATGTTATCAGTATTTAAAACCGCATGACAAAAACCGGCGGCCATCCACTGCGCCACCAATTCCGCCACCCGTTGCGTTAGCTCCCCATAGAATTTGCCATAGCGATCGCCCTCTTGCGCCAAATGGGGATAGTAAATTTCAATCACATGATCTAGCAATTTGGCGATCAAATCCCGTCTTTTCAGATAGTCCAACCGTTCAAAGGTGCCAAAGCGAATATGGGATTGCTGCACCCGAATCATCACCGACGATCGCGTAGGAGAAGGTTCATCCCCGCGCCAGAGTTGTTCCCCCGTTTCAATCATGCTGAGGCAACGAGAGGTGCGTACCCCCATGCGATGCAACATTTCCGCTGCCAACACTTCCCGTACGCCACCCTTGAGGGTCAATCGACCGTCGCCCCCTCGGGAATAGGGAGTGGTACCAGAGCCTTTGGTTCCTAGATCGTAGAGCATCCCATCCTGCCCCCGCACCTGCCCATAGAGAAATCCGCGTCCATCCCCCAAATTGGGATTGTAGTCGCCAAATTGGTAGCCATGGTAACGTAGGGCTAGCAGGGGTTGCTGGTCTTGAAATTTGCCAAAGGCAGCGATGAAGTCGGCATCGGTCACAGTTTGGGGATCAAGTCCCAATTGCTGCAACACGGAGTTATTACGCCACCGCAAAATGTGGGTGGGAAATTCCGCTGCGGTGACTTCATCAAAGTAGTCTTCTCCCAGATGGGCGATCGCAGGTTCATAGTTCAGGGCAAGAATCGGATTAACAGAGTTCATGGGGATGCGATCGCGATCGGTATTGAGGTTCATGACAGCTTATAACATCCTAGACCATTGCACGATCGGCATCAAAACTTGAGAGATGGCTCTGATGGATGCGGTGGCGGGGTTTCCTCTGTTGATCTCAACTTGTGATAGAGATAGGCTAGAATCCGATCGAGATCGCTGGGAATTGCATAGGTATTGATGTCTTTGGTGATGAAGCGATCGCGACGATGAAAGCTCCCAAACTTCCAGGTATCACCTGTAGTGACAGCCCCAAATAGGATAGAAGATGAATGGGTTGTCCAGCGATCGAGGGCAATGAGTTCGACCGCCAGTTGTGTAAACCCCCTGGCTAAATCTGCATTTTTGGCTTCAATGACGAGCAAATGATCATCGTCCGGAATAAAGTAATCAAAGCTTCCCTTCAGCCAAGCATCCACTCGCACGGGATATTCAATGCGCAAAGAGACTTTTTTCGCTTGACAAATGCGTTTCAAAATTGGAAAAATCAAACACTCTCGTCGAGCAATTTCAGATGAGGGATTCACCAATGTCAGGTTTTCTTGCAATTCAGCTTGCAGAGATTGGCTATCGATCGGCGCAGGGTGGGGACTGGGTAGGGCTTGATTGACCAGAGTCACCCCAAACTCCATTAAAATGTCCGCAGTCTCAAAGGCTAAGTCTGCATACTTGCTAAAGGTATAGCTTTTGGTTGGGTCGAGAATCTGCGATCGCCCCATACAAGATTCCTCATGGCATCGAGATCAGTATTTCACCCGCTTCTCTATTCTATCAATCCCATCTGCTGAACCCGAAAAGGCGGTACAATTGGAGCCACCTAAATTGTTAGGTCATCCTTTATCCCTTGGAGTGTCCTATGAACCCTGCGTATCAGATTGCGCCGCCCATCGGTTGGACTCCCTCAACCAAGCCGGAAGATCAAGCCATTCGCCCGCCCGTCGGAGGATTGCCCACCTACCCGATCGCGCCACCCGTGGGAGCTGGAGATACCAGTGGTTATAACTACATTCCCCCCATTGGCTCGGAGCCTGCCACCTTGGTGCCCAGCCAGAGTATTGAACCCCCCCATGGATCGCCCGCTTGCCCACCCATGTATCCGCTCTATGGCAATTTTGCAGCGATGGATGCGAGTGGTTGCCAACCGCTCAATCCTCCCATGGGTCATAATGCACCACCCGTCATCCCCAGCCAGCCCATCCAACCGCCGATCGGCTCTCAACCAAGCACCCTGATCGCCAGCCAACCCATCACACCTCCCATTGGCGGTCCCCAGCGTTGGGTGTAAGGGTCGGATGAGTACCGTTGGATTTTCCCCAACCTAACTCGTTAACCGAATCTCGATCGTTCCCTGGCGGAGCGATCGTTGTTTTTGTTGCCAGATAGTTTTAATGGGCTGACTGCACCATGGACTGATGCCGCTAACGAGCGATCGCAACCCAGCATTGTCTCGGAGGCGGGTGGCAAGTTGAGTTTCCTCCGCTTGCAGTTTTTGAATTTGCTGGATTTCCGGATAGCGGGCAGCTTGGATTTGAGGCAGGACAGCATCGATCGCCCGGTGCCACTGGGTAAGACTGTCTGGAGAGGAAGAAGCTAGGTCACCTGAGGTCAGGATTGGTACAAGGACATTGGCAGCAACGATCGCATCTCGCAACGCCATATTGATGCCCTGGGCCCGAATCGGAGACATAGGATGGGCGGCATCTCCTAGCAGCAGAAAACCGGGGCGCGACCATTGAGCACAGAGACCAATCCGCACGGGCAGAAAGGTTGGCTTCTCGATCGTGGCGGCATGGGTGGCACAATGCTGGGCGAGCCAAGGGGGAGCTGCTGCCATCAGGGTTTGGAGTCCCAACTCGGAAGTCGGGGATTGCCTATCTGGCGTGCGACTGGGCAGAATGAGTCCCACTTGCAAATTGCCCTCAGCACTGCGAAACAGACCAAATGCCTGCCGATCTTTCAAATAAGACGTAAAAATATTGTGGGCTTGCAGATGGGGATGGTCGGGCAGTTGGAACCACAGGAGGTCAAAGTCATGGGGTGCTTCAGTGAGTGCAAGCTGTGCCCGTTGCCTGAGTAGCGACTGACGACCTTCTGTGGCAATGACCAAATCAGCAGCGATCGCTCGTCCATCCCGCAAACGAATGCCAGACACGCGATCGTCCTTTCCCACCGGAGTAGGAGCCCCCATTGCACCCCAGAGTAAATCTTGAGCCGCCTGCCCAGCGAGAAATTCAAATTGCGATCCAGCTTGACAACGCTGCACCACGGCTTCCAGAAAAGCGGGCTGCGAGATTAACGTGCAAGGTGGCCCATCCGGTTCAAAGGGTTCCTCCGCCAGAAAGAGACGGCGATCGTTGATGACAAACTCCCAGCCATCCAACGGACGATGGGGCAGGGTTGGCACCAGGGCCAGAAGATCCATCTGTGCAAGAGCCTGCAAGCCACTGGGCATCAAAGCCTCTCCTCGAAAAGCCCGCCGGAAGTTCCGAGCCGATTCGACTAGGGTAACCGAAATGCCACGTTGACTGAGGAGCAGGGCAAGGGTGGCTCCGGTCGGCCCAGCCCCAACAATCACAACCCTGAACTGGCTAGCAACCATCACATCTCCTTTAGAAAGGAATTTGATGCAAAGCAGGTTGAACCTTAGCGGGTAAAGACTTGAGATAGTTGAGGAAGCCCAACAGTTCTTGGGAAGTCAACTCGGCTCGGGTGCGCTTGCTGTAGGTTTCTTGCAGGTAGGCACTGCCCTGTTTTTTCGTCCAGCCAATCCGATCCATTTCAGTACTGATCTGGGCGATCGCATCGGAAAGGTCGAGAGCAGGTTCAGACGAGAAGCTGGCAGGCACAACGGCATTCACTGCGGAAGAATTGACAGCAGGCTTGCCAATAGCCCCCGAACTCGGCTGGGCAGCAGGGGTAACCGCTCCTTCTGGCAGATCCTCCGCTTCAAAGGTATATTCGTACTCGATGACCTCCTCCACCAGATCTGATCCGCCCAGGATTTCCACATCAGGCTCCACTGGGGTAGGTTCTGGAGCGATCGCAACAGACTCAGCAACAGACTCAAGCAACGAGGTCGGTTCGGCTGATAGCGACTCAGTCAAGGACGCTGCGGGCATAGACAGGTCGGAGGGATGGACTTCGGGCGTGGGCATCGCTTTAGCTTTGGTGCGGGCAGCCTTCGATCGCGTCGCTGAAGTAGAACGAGGGGTTTCTACGGTAGGCTCAGCCTCCAGCTCAGGCTCATGTTGAGAATTATGAGAATCATGATGATTGGACAGACTCGCAAGCCCCACCGCAGGTCCAGTCGCTCCAGTCAACGTCGGCAAGGGGAGCGGTTGATGATTGGCACCGATCGCATCCAAAACCCGACTGCGGGCGCGATCTTCAGCTACTTCAACCGTGGTAGCCGCCGCATGGGCCGTCGCGATCGTCAAACCTTCAACTTGAACCAACGCCCGCACAATGTAGAGATCGACCTGGACTTGAACCAGTTCCGACAGAAGACAGCCTTGGGGATAGTGCGATCGCAATTGTTGCAGCCAAGGATGGTGTAGGGCAGCCATATCAGGTCGCTGAGTCGAGAGTGATGAAGAACCCGTCATTGTGGTCGCTAGCATATTCATAGGTCAAGACAGATAGGTAAAGACAGTACAAGCTGGGAAAGCGAACAAGGTTGTAAGGCTAATACAGTACAGGATCTGCGGCAATTTGCACATGTTTTCCGCAACTTTCTTGTCATCATTTTTTTGTCGATAAGTTTTTGTCGGAAAGTCACTTGGACTACCAGTCACAATCGGGAGCACTTGTTATAGTGGAGTTCTTCTATAGGTGACATCTTTAAAATTCTCTTTAAAACGCTCTTTTAAGACTCTCTTTATATAAAGCAAGATAAAAGCGACCTGAAACCAGTCAGTTGATGGCATCAGAGGGTATCGTTTCAGTAAGAGGACAATAGAAAGTGGTATTTAAAAGTTTACTAATGACTGAACCAGAGCCTTTACGCGTCAATTTTGACCGACAGCTTAAGCGAGTCCAGCGAGATGTGCTGCGTATGGGGGCGCTGGTAGAAAATTCCTGCTACTTGGCAAGACAGGCGATGTTTGAACGGGTCTTGGAATCGGCAGAGTTAATCCGCATTCAGGATCGGGAAATCGATAATCTCTATAAGCAGATTGAATTAGATTGCGTCAATCTAATTGCGCTCCAGTCACCCGTTGCCCAGGATCTGCGGATGTTGAGTGCCATGATGCAACTCGTGCGGGACTTAGAACGAATCGGAGACTATGCTAAGAACTTAGGGGATGTGGCCATTCGTCTCTTTCCCTACGAAGACTTACCCCATTTAGATCAGATTCGGCTGATGTTCGATCGCTGTCGAGCCATGCTGGCAATGAGTTTAGCGGCTCTAGCAGATCTGGATGCAAAATCTGCTCAGGAAATGAAAATCAAAGATGACGCGATCGATTCCGACTATGACAAGCTCTATACACTGCTGACCCAAAAAACCGAGGTTCAGGGCGTGATTGAGCCGATCGTCCTCCTCGTGCTCGCGATTCGTCACCTGGAACGGATGGCTGATCATGCCACCAATATCGGCAAGCGCGTTTCCTATATCGTCACAGGCAATCGTTAGGATCCCCCCCTTCCAGTCCCCAACCGGTTCCAGCATAGGATAAGGGGAATGCAGGGCCAGGGTGCCAAGAACCTCCGTGCCAGACCCGTGGGAACAGACATAACAAACTTGACAGGTGACCCCATCTAGTCAAGGATGAATAGATGGTGTAATAGCACTGAAATTTCAGTGTCACTCAGCTACCCTTGTGGCTTCAACTAGATTTCTAGTTGAAGGACTGTTCGTGAGTAGCCATTCTGGTGTGTGCAACCCCTGGGCAATGAGAATCTATAACTTGAGAGCTGGCTTGGGCACATCTAGTCAGGAATGCGGTTGCAAAGGCTTCGCCTAAATCGGCAACTCGTTGGAGTCGCTAGCTCCCTTGCAAGCTTCCAAGGCTCTGTAGAAGGCTCTGTAGTGTGTCGGCTCTCTATAGATTACGCTTCACGGGTTGAGTTTTGTCGTTTGCGCAGTACGATAGATGCGACCACGAATGGATGCGACCCTGATCAGGCAGGAGAGGGCTGAGGAGCGCTAGTTGCCAAATGAGGACAAGTCGCCAAATTAAGGATAAGTCGCCACAATGGAATTTTCGATCGCAGAATTGCTGGCTCATCTGGATGCGGAGAAGCTAGTTGCCCCAAAAACGTTAGAGCAAAAGCTGGAATGCCAGACGGACATAGATGTTAAAAAGCTGCAAATTGCCCTGGATGCGTTGGAGCGGATCGGTCTTTTAGAAAAGGAGCGAGGCAAGTACCGTCGGCTCGGGGAAGATGAGACGTTGGTCGAAGGCAAACTGCGCTGTTCGAGTAAGGAATTCTGCTTTGCCATCCAGGATGAAGAAGATACAGAGGATGTCTATATTCCTGGTCGGCAGTTAAATGGGGCTTGGCATGGCGATCGGGTATTTGTGCAGGTCACCAAAGAAGGCAGTCGGCGGCGCAGTCCAGAAGGAGAAGTCCGACTGATCCTGGAGCGGGCGAATCCTTCCATCTTGGCGCGGTTAGAGCAACTTGAAGATGGCGCGATCCGGGCGATTCCCCTGGACGATCGGTTGCGGTTCCGTGTGGATATTCCCGCCTTAGATTTTGACTTGGGTGCAGCGATGGATCAATTGCTGCATGTGCAGATTACCCGCTATCCCCTAGCGCAGCAGCCTCCTGTGGGGCGGGTGGTGAAGTTGCTGGGCAATGACGATTCTGCCGATGATATTGATATTGTCTGCTGTAAGCATGATCTCCCCCGCACATTTCCCGATCATGTGTTGGCTGCGGCAAAAGCACTTCCCACCAAGCTGACGAAAGCTGAGTTAAAGAGCCGCATGGATTTGCGGGATCTGACCACCATTACCCTGAAGGCAAATAGTAACGATAGCGCAGACGATGCCATTACCCTAGAGCAGTTGGAAGATGATACTTGGCAACTGGGTATCCATATTGCTGATGTCGCCTACTACGTTCAACCGGGGACTCCCCTCGATCGCGCCGCTCAAAAACGAGGGGTTTCGATCTATCTGGGAGATGTGGTGCTGCCCATGCTGCCGGATGTCATCACCGACCAACTATGCTCTTTGCAACCGGGCAAGGATCGGCCTGCCATTTCGGTGTTGTTGACCTTAAGTCCCGAGGGAGAGGTTCTGGAGTATGAAATTCAGCCCTCGGTGATTCAGGTGGACTATCAACTCAGCTATGACCAGGCAGAGGCGATTCTGAACGAAGAGACGGGGAAGGAACTCAAACCCTTTGCGCCGATCTTTGAAATGATGCAGCAACTGAATCAACTCAGTCATGCGATTAAAGAGCAACGGCGATCGCGGGGAGCCTTTGAGCTAAACCTGCCGGAGAAAATTTATGCGCGGGCTGATGGGATTGAAACCCCTGAGGAAGCGGATAAGTTTACCTTCAGCAAGTTCCACTACGATGATGAGGGCGCTTTGGGGGCGGTCGTGCTGTCCTCCAGCCTGCCGATTCATTCAATGCTAGTGGAACTGATGGTGCTGACCAACCAGATCGTGGCAGAGCATTTGCAGGCTTTGGAACTGCCCGCTGTCTATCGCGTTCACCCCATGCCCGATTTAGCGGCGGTGCAGGAACTGATGAAACTGGCAGACGGGATGGGTCTAGAACTGGCGCTGGTGAACCCGGAAGAAGTCACACCCCAGGATTTCCAAAACTTTACCCGCCAGTTTGCCGAATCCAATGCCGAGCGGGTTCTGACCTACTTGCTGTTGTCTACCCTGAAGCCAGCCTTCTACAGCATTGAAGCAAAACCCCATTTTGGTCTGGCCTTAGAACAGGGCTATGTCCATTTCACCTCTCCTGTGCGGCGCTATCCTGATTTATTGGTGCATCGATCGCTCCATGCCATGTTTGAAGAAGGGCGCGATCGCAAATCTGCCCGCTCCAAGGAAGGGATTGATATTCGCCATAACGGATGCCATGGGGAAATCACCTGGAATGTGTTGCCGGATAAGCTGCATCAGGAATTAGAAAGCCACTTTGCCTCTGTGGTGAATCATCTCAGCGAGCGCGAAAAGGTGGCTCAAGACAGCGAAAATGACCTGGAAGGGCTGAAAAAGGCTGAACTGATGAAGGAGCGCACCGGCGAAATCTTCCATGGGGTGATTACCGGAGTGCAGTCCTATGGGCTGTTTGTGGAAATTGAAGAGCTGTTAGTGGAAGGTCTGGTTCACGTCAGCTCCCTCAAGGATGACTGGTACGAGTTTCGGTCCCGTCAGCAAACTCTCGTGGGGCGCAAAAACCGCAAACAATTCCGCTTGGGCGATCGCATTGAAGTCCAGGTCAAGAGTGTGGACTACTACCGTCAGCAAATTGATCTGGTGGCCGTTAGTGGAGGCTCCCAGGCAAGTGAAGACTACTTTGCAGCCCCGGATGACGAAGATGAAGAAAATGGTCTCGATGATTTTGACAGCGATGACGAATAATAGGAAGCAGGGCTATCCTGTTTTTTCTAACGCGATCGCATGACTTTTTCTTCTCTGCCTCATTCCTCTCCCCGGATGCGCCATCCCCTGATTTTAGGAGTGTCCGGGGCTTCTGGGCTAATCTATGCCGTGCGGGCAATCAAATATTTGCTAGCAGCAGACTATGCCATCGAACTCGTAGCTTCCAAAGCAACCTACTTGGTCTGGCAGGAGGAAGAGGGGATCAAAATGCCTGCAGAACCCCTGCTACAGGCTGAATTTTGGCGAAAAAAGGCAGGAGTGAGCGATCGCGGCAAGTTGATCTGTCATCCCTTTGGCAATGTAGGAGCCAATATTGCCAGTGGTTCATTTCGCACCTTGGGGATGCTAGTGATTCCCTGTAGCATGAGTACCGTAGCGAAGTTGGCGGCTGGGCTGAGTTCCGATCTGTTAGAACGGTCAGCAGATGTACAACTCAAGGAAGGGCGAAAGTTAGTCGTCGTTCCTCGGGAGACCCCCTTTAACCTGATTCATCTGCGCAACCTCACCCAGCTTGCCGAAGCCGGTGCCCGCATTGTGCCTGCAATTCCAGCTTGGTATCACCACCCAAAAACGATCGAGGATTTAGTCGATTTTGTGGTGGCACGGGCACTGGATCAGTTTGAGATAGATTGTGTCCCGATCGATCGTTGGAAAACGGAACCCACTGAAGAAGCTACAGATAGGAGAATCTGAGGAGTCTCAAATCCCAAATTCACAATCCCAACAAAAAGACTCATTTTGAATTGCACTCAGGTTCTAGGGAGGGAATGCTGACCCCACCGATCGCCAATCCAAAATCCAAAATCACCAATCTAAAATTCTTTCAGCTCCTACAACATCCGCCGACTGATGACCGCATAAAAGGGATCTGCCATGCCCATACCCATCATCCGGAGAAGTGGGGATCGCACTTGTCCCGGTTGGGCGATGACTTCGGGGGTACTGAAACGGGGAATACCCATGAAATAGGAACGCACCAGATTAACCCGATCGCCTTCCGAACCATCCCGCCAAGCAGCGATCGCTTTTTGGTAAAACATGCGGTTAGAAAAACTGATCATGCAGAGACCCTGGGGCTTGAGAATCCGATAAATTTCGCTAAAAACGGCTTCTGGATACTGCAAATACTGCACAGAAACCGTACAAAGTACGGCATCAAACCCCTCATCTAGCAGCGGCAACTTGGGTTCCGTATTGAGATCCTGGACAAAATAGCGATCGAGACGGGGATTTTTGCTCAGTTCCACTTCATTCATGCCATGCCCTTCCACATGACTAAATGCCATCTCTTCTGGCAAGTGCGACACCCAGCTACTCATCAAATCCAGAATCCGAGTTCCCGGTTGCAGGCGTTGGCGATACAGCTCTGTTAGCTGGTCAATAAAGCCATCATCGACATGAGTCACCAAGCGAGGATAGTCATAAAAATTACCATCGTCATTGGGATCCAGTTTTTCTCGTTGTTCTGGTCGTAACAGTATCACCATATTCAACCATTCAAGATTTAATAATCATCCACACCACTCACTGACCGAACCAATCATACCTAAAATAAATTAAACCGTTGAAGCTGCATTTCCAGTAATTTAGGTAACTGTTTATGCAACTGTCCCTTATCCTTAAATACCAAGCGACTTTGACTCGGTAAATCAAACGGGAAATGACCCGGCACATCAGCCCGTTCCATCTGAGCCAGCACAATCTGCTCCGATCGCTTGCACTGCAACGCATAGCCCATCTCCACACAAACCTTAGGGCTGGGGATCAACTGTGGCGGCACCTGCTCAATCTGCGCGATCGAAGTTCCATCCGCAATAAACAGCAAGCTTTGGCGAATCGACTTCAGTAATGGACTATTCAAGCGAACGGAACCATCCGTCAACCGATGGGACTCCTTCAGCGACAATGGCACCCGCGTCTTACGATTTACACTTTCTAACCAAGATTGCAACTCATCCCGCAACAGTTCACTAGAAGTCGAAAATTCCTGCTGGTAAGACAGGAAAATTGTCGGCTCCAAGTGAGTCATCACATCCTGCTTAGTAAAGTAGATCTCATGGCTGCTCAGATCGATATTGGCGATCGCGTATCCACCACTGCCCTCAATGTAAAATTCCACTAGTTCACCCGCCAGATAGGCTTGGAACCAGTCTGAAATCTGCACCGTTTCGCGATCGTCGAGAAAGTCCGCCCGTAACCCAGATTTCAGCAAGCTATTCTTACTCAAGCGCAGATCATGCGGTCGTTTTTCCAGTTGCTTGATCGGCTCATATTCTGCTAAATACCAAGCTTTCAGGGCAATTATCGCCATAGGTCTCTGCCTCGCCACAAGGTGTGAAGGACAAGTGGAATTGGATAAGTCATTGTATAGAATGCCAATGCAGTTGACACAGATCTCTTAAAGTACGTATGATCTAGTCTAGCATTCTCCTGATGGGGATAGGGAAAACTTCAAGATTCGTGAGGCGCATCCTCTCCCCCCTACGGGATCGTTCAGACCAACGATTGTTACGCTGATCTGTGAAACGAAAAACACCCCCAGATGCCCATGAGCCTAGGGAGTGACTGACTTTGGTTACGATCAATGGAGATTCAGTAATGGAGTGTTAGGCTGGCAGCAGTACCAGTGCAGAGCATGACCTTTAGTGCCTACTCCGGCAACTGGGCAGCTTTTTCGTTGGCTGTGGAAAGGCGATCGTCAAACACAATTTGGCGTTCAGACGGATCAGTCATCGCCGTCTGCTGTTTGAGCACTTCTTTCACTTGCTTGGGATCAGAGTTAAACGCTTGACCAAAGGCATCCTTGGCAGAACTGACGCGATGTTCAACCTGCTGGACTTCCTGCTGTAGCTCGACCAATTTTGCTTGTTGCGCACTGCGATAGGGCAATAGATGGATGAGCGTTCCAACTGCGATCGACGAAATGATCAGATTCGTTGCCAGTTTAATGCTGGTTTCTAATGCAAGGGTGCGGTGATACTGTTTGTTTTGCTGGTGGCGCTGTTGAGGCTGGGTTCGCCGAACGCCAACCGGACGGTTTCGAGTCCGTTGAGGGGGCGATTGGGGCAGTTTATGCAGTGCGCTCATGAAATTCAAACCTTTCCTTTCAGGTCAGCAGACGATTCTCAGGCTTCTCTCACGTTATGCAGCAACCTCAGCAAGGCACCCCACAAAAACTGCCTACCGTGAAATTGTGCTAACTGAAGAAACCAGCCCATCATCTAAGTAGATGCGTTGATGCTTGACTAGAAAACCAAATTCCGATAGTTGCGGCATCCGTAAATCCACTTGAGTCTTAAAAATCTGTTTCCAGAAACAAAAAACCTGCCCCGTCAGTGTAACTCAGTTCCTCAAAAATGATCGCCGAATTTGCGGAAACCACTTAGAAGAGTCAGCAAGATGACGGAACAGGTAAAGGAAGACCTGGAGGGCTTGGCAGGATCCACCCAGTGCAAGTTGGCTGGATGAGGGGGATTGCCCCTAGAGCTAACTTGGCTGGGTCAGCTAAAAATGCCGGAGACCCCTCCATAGAACGGGCAATCGGCGGTTTACTTATACAGTTCCGTCGATAACCGGAAAGCGAGAATACCAGGGATCAGGGCGATCGCCAGGGCCATGAGAACTTGGCTATCCGTCATGTTGTAACTCCTTAATATCGAGAACAAAATATCTAGGACGAATCTCTAGAACAGATAATTCCTCATGTTGATTAAACCGCAGAGCCTAGGGGAAGGGGAAAGCCTTTGTTACAAGTTGAAACAGTTGGTTATGAAACGATCCGTGAGTCGGAGTCGCTCACCATGCCTCCAATTCTCTCTCCAACCCCAGCAACACACCTGATTACCACCCCAGCGATATATCAGTTAACCTGATGGACATCTCTTAACATTCTTAATACAGGCGGGGGAATGCTAAGCTGAGAGAACAAAAGCTTAGAAAATCTTCGGATTGCCACACAGAATCAATGCTGGACATTTTAGACCTGCCCTCTCAATTGGGAATGCAAACCCTGCTGCTGCTGCCCGTGTTGGTTGCTTTGGAAGCAGTGTTGTCTGCGGATAATGCGATCGCTTTGGCAGCTTTGACCCAGGGGCTGAAGGATCCAGTGCTAGAAAGGCAAGCCCTGAACATTGGACTCGTGTTTGCCTATGGATTGCGGATGACCTTGATTTTGGCCGCTTCCTGGGTGGTGAATTATTGGCAGTTTGAGCTGGCAGGCGCCCTATATCTGTTGTGGTTAGTTTTCCAGTATTTTACTTCTGCAGAAGAAGATCCTGACCATCCCCACCATGGTCCTCGGTTCCAGTCGCTTTGGCAGGCGATTCCGCTGATTGCCTTGACGGATTTGGCGTTTTCCCTTGATAGTGTGACCACGGCGATCGCCGTCTCCCAGGAAACTTGGTTGATTTTGATTGGCGGGACGATCGGGGTGGTGGCGTTGCGGTTTATGGCAGGGATGTTTATTCGCTGGTTGGATGAGTTCACTCACCTGGAAGATGCGGGCTACTTAACGGTTTCCCTGGTGGGTCTGCGTCTGTTGCTGCGGGTTTTCAACGATCATCTGGTGCCGCCGGAATGGATGATGGTGAGTGCGATCGGTATTTTATTCGCCTGGGGTTTTTCTAAGCGCAAACAACCCGTGGTGTCAGCGCCAGAGACACCGGAAGTTGGGAATGGGGTGCATGGGGCTGGCATGGTCGGTTCTCCTATGAATGTGGGGCTAGAGGAACCGCCTTCTGTGACGAATCTTCCGAATCCTTAATGTTAGAAGGGAGTGGGGAATTAGAAGGGAGTGGGGGAGAGGGGGAGAGGGGGGATTTTAGCTCATCACCCCATCCCCTCAAACACGGCTTCTATTGTGATTGCGATCGAGTCTAGTGGATTGTCACGCCTGAAATGATGGATACAAGCTGAGGAAGTTGGGACTCAAGGAGTTACTACCCCCCCTCTCCCCCTCTCTCAATTTATCCATCAAAGCAAGATTGACTAACCACTAGGGCAAGTTAAATGACCTTACTCGTAGATCCATTGGGTCAGGGTGGGTGACCAATTCACTAATTCCTCGTCTTTGAACCAGAGGGCAATCTCGCGTTGCGCGGTTTCGATGGCATCAGACCCGTGGATGATATTGCGACCGATGTTTGCGCCATAATCACCTCGAATGGTGCCAGGTTCAGCCGTCAGGGGGTTGGTTGCTCCAATCATTTTGCGCGCAGAAGCGACTACGCCATCGCCTTCCCACACCATGGCAACAACGGGACCTGAGGTGATAAATTCAACGAGCGCTGGGAAAAAGGGGCGTTCTTTATGCACTTCATAGTGGGTACTGGCTAGTTCTTGGCTAACGGCCATAAATTTCAGACCCACCAGGTTGAAGCCCTTGCTCTCAAAGCGTCGGATAATTTCTGCGATGAGCTTGCGCTGCACGCCATCTGGCTTAATTGCGATAAATGTTCTTTCCATCTGCGACTCCCAAGCATTTTTTGGCGATAATCCACCCACCAGATTAGCAGAATGGGGGAAAGGGAAGATAGTATAACACTGGTTAGAAACGCGGCTAGGAAAGAAGGTGAAATCAGATGGCAGACCCAGCGATCGCAAAGCAAGACTCCGAAGCAACCCTGCAGTCAGAACGGCTCAATCCCGCCCCCCGCAACTCAGAAATGCCTCATCCAGACAAGGCGATTTCTGTATCCCATAGCGCAACTACTCAGAAAATGACTCGGAATCAACGAGATCAGTCTGAATCTGGTTCGATATCTGGATCGATCCAGCCAGTCATGCCATTGCCTGGATCGATGCCTGCAACCACCCCCACCCCTTGGACGATCGAACAAAGTGAAGAACTCTATCGGGTGCCAGGTTGGGGAGAGCCGTATTTTTCCATCAATGCTGCGGGTCATGTGACGGTTTCGCCCAAGGGTTTGCGGGGCGGTTCGCTAGATTTGTTCAACTTAGTCCATGAATTGCAGCAGCGCAACTTAGAGTTACCGTTGTTGATTCGGTTTTCCGATATTTTAGAAGACCGGATTGAGCGATTAAATGCCTGTTTTGCGAAGGCGATCGCCCGCTATAACTATCCTGGGGTGTATCGGGGGGTGTTTCCGGTGAAGTGCAATCAGCAACGGCATTTGATCGAAAATGTGGTGAAGTATGGCAAGCCCTATCAGTTTGGCTTAGAAGCGGGATCTAAACCGGAGTTGTTGATTGCCCTGGCATCCTTAGATACAACAGGAGCGTTGGTGATTTGCAATGGTTATAAAGACCGGGAATATATTGAAACGGCAATACTGACGCAAAAGCTGGGACACACGGCAATTATTGTGTTAGAGCAACCGGAAGAAGTGGATCTGGTGATTGAGGCGAGTCAGAAACTAAAGATTCAGCCGATCGTGGGGGTGCGGGCCAAGTTATCGGCTAAGGGGATTGGACGTTGGGGGACTTCAGCCGGCGATCGGGCTAAATTTGGGCTGACGATTCCGGAAATTTTAACCGCTGTGGACAAGCTCCGGCAGGCAGATCTACTGGATTCTCTGCAATTGCTGCATTTTCACATTGGCTCACAAATCTCTGCCATTAGCGTGCTCAAGGATGCTTTCCGAGA
>JAYKGX010000129.1:0-12432 GCA_035285565.1 Synechococcales cyanobacterium | reverse complement strand
CGCATCCCGCGCCCAAACCCCCGCCAACAAACAAATCAATTTCGGATTTCAGATTTCAGATTTCAGATTTTAGAATGAGGGGCGATCGTCATTTTCAACATTCCTCATAAAATCATGATAGTTTTGGAACTGGTCCAAGCCATCCTTTGCTCCCCCACCATGAAACCCCCTTCCCTCACCCGTCAAGCCTCTCCCCTAGCCTCCCCCACCCACCAACAACAACTCCTAGAACAAATCAATTTAACCACATTCCCCCAAAGCGGCAACTTCGCACAGACGATCGCCCAAGCAGGCTACCCAACCCTGCAACCTACCGCATTAGACATTTTTCAAATCAACCTCGGCAAACTCTGCAACATGACCTGTCAGCATTGCCATGTAGATGCAGGACCCGATCGCACAAAGGAAAACATGAATCGGCAAACAGTAGACTGGTGTTTGCAGGCATTGGATCAAACCACAGCCCATACAGTCGATCTAACCGGGGGCGCACCGGAACTGAATCCCCACTTTCGCGATCTAGTAGAAGCCTGTCATCAGCGAGGCAAACAAGTAATCGATCGCTGTAATTTAACAGTATTACTCTTACCCGGTCAACAAGACTTACCCCATTGGTTAGCAGAACGGGAAGTAGAAATTGTCTGCTCATTGCCCCACTATCGTCAACGCAACACCGATGCCCAACGAGGCGATGGTACCTTTGAAAAATCGATCGCAGCGCTAAAACGCTTGAATGCAGCCGGATATGGACAGGGAGATCCCCACCGTCGTCTGACCCTGATGAGTAATCCCGTTGGGGCATTTTTGGCAAGTGTCCAGGGTAAATTGGAACAGGAATGGAAAACAGGTTTGTGGAAGCATCATGGCGTCAGCTTCGATCGCTTGATCACCCTGAATAACATGCCGATCTCACGCTATCTAGACTGGCTGGAGCGATCGGGTAATTTACAAACTTATATGGAATTATTGGTCAATTCATTTAATCCAGCAACGGTAGCAGGGCTAATGTGCCGTAATACCCTTTCGGTCTCCTGGGATGGCAAATTATACGACTGCGATTTTAATCAAATGCTAGATCTGCCCGTGCAACCTGTCATGCGCATTCAGGACTTTGATCCCGTCCAACTCGCACAGCGGCAAATTGTAACAGGTCGGCATTGCTACGGCTGTACGGCGGGGGCAGGCAGTTCCTGCGGAGGGGCGATCGCCTCTGGTTCCTAGGTCGTGAATCTGATATAATTCCACTCTGATTTCAACTCATACCCACTCATGCTTGCTGCAGTTTTGATCCCCTTAAATCCCCTGTGGGACGGGTAACTTCAAACCCAAAAATTCACCAGAAGCGTCACTGAGCGATCGCTCAAAACCTGATTTTGGCTCGGTTCCCCCTTAATAAGGAAGCTAGGGGGATCGAGGCTCTCGCATGGATGGAAAAATTTGGTACTACCAGCAACCCACTCTCTTTCATTAAGCACGTTTTCTTCTTGAAACCTATGGAAACAACACTTCACTACGATATTGAACAAGTGGTTCGCGATCGCTATGCGGCCGGCGCACAGGCACCCCAAGCAGCACTCTGTTGTCCCACGGAGGGCTACGAGGGTCAGTATCTGGAAATTCTGCCAGAGGAAATCATTGCCAAGGATTATGGCTGTGGGGATCCCACCCGTTACGTTCAGCCTGGGGATGTGGTTGTGGATTTGGGTTCTGGGGCGGGCAAAAACTGCTACATGATCGCGCAAAAGGTGGGAGCAACAGGGCGCGTGATTGGGGTGGACATGAACGATGAAATGCTGTCATTGTCCCGCAGTTATATCAACGAAATTTCTGAAAAGATCGGATATCGCAATCTTCAATTTGTCAAAGGTAAGATTCAGGATTTAGCCCTCAATCAAGAACTGTTGCAGTCCTGGCTTCGGCGTAATCCCATCACCTCGGTTGAGCAACTCTCCGCCCTAGAAAACGAGAGCGATCGCCTACGACGGGAGCAGCCTTTGATCGCTTCTGAGACCGTGGATGTGGTGGTTTCCAACTGTGTATTAAATTTGGTGCGTCCCCAGGATAAACAGACCTTGTTCCAGGAAATCTTTCGGGTACTCAAACGCGGAGGACGAGCGGTCATTTCTGACATTGTGTGCGACGAACCTCCCACAGCCGCGATTCTGAATGATCCGGATTTGTGGAGTGGGTGCATTGCCGGTGCTTTTCTGGAAGCTGAATTTCTGCAAATGTTTGAGGCAGTGGGGTTCTATGGAGTGGAAATCCTAGCACGGCAAGCAGAGCCTTGGCAAACCATTGATGGCATTGAGTTTCGATCGCTGACGGTACAGGCTTACAAAGGCAAAGAAGGACCCTGTTTGGAACGCAATCAAGCAGTGATTTATAAAGGACCTTGGAAAGCAGTGCAAGATGATGATGGCCATACGTTATGGCGGGGCGATCGCATGGCAGTCTGTGACAAAACCTTTCAGATTTACACCCATCCCCAGGGACCCTATGCCCAGGATGTGATTGCCGTGCCGCCGCATACAGAAGTTCCGCTGGAAGCCGCTCCCTTGTTCAATTGCCGCCAAGATGAACGGCGATCGCCTCGGGAAACCAAAGGGCAAGAGTATCGGACGACAACTTCGGCGAATCAGTCCTGTTGCTAGGCGTGGAGGGCCCCAGGGGATGGCTTGACGGAGTTTGGACTGGCGGAGTTTGGACTGGCGGAGTGATCTCCCTTGAGGCGATCGCAACCGATCGATCACAGCGCACGGTTGGAATCGATCGGGATAAAGTCATAACCAAAGCCCGATCGCCTGCCGCGAACCACTTTGACTAACTGGACGGGAATATTGCGATCGCCGGACGGTAGAAAGGTAATCGAGTGGGAAGCGCCAGGAACTGTAAAGGTAGGTTGGGTCAGCGCTTGTTGCACACCTTGGCGAGTGGGATTCGCTTCCAATCCGGCAATCAGCGCCATTGTGGCATCATAGGCCGTCACCGTGCGCCAGTTCACATCTCCCCCCCACCATTGCCGCGATCGATCTGCAAAGGCCTGAGAATTAGCGGCTGCACCATGCCAGGGGACGGCAACGACCAGATCTTCTGCCGCCGCCTGACTCACTTCTAAGGTTTTGGGGGTATAGACATCATCCCCTCCCAGAAGCGGTAAGCGAGCTTGATTGGCTTGCATCACTTGGATGGCACGATCGAGACTGCCCGTATTGCTGGCCAGCATCACCACATCGGCTCCTTTCAGTTGGGCTTCCTGCAAACTTTGGCTGGCACTGAGGTTGGTATTGCTTAAATCATATTCCGCCACCACCTGCCCATTCTGCTGCGCGATCGCATTTCTAAATTCACTCATGAGCGATTTACTGTAATCACTTTGGGAATTGAAATAGACTACGGGTTTTTTGCGGTTGAGCGTTTGAATGGTGTAGTCCGCCAGCGATCGCGCTGCCACGGCATCATTGGGCAAGGTGCGAAACACATAGGAACTTTTGTGGGAAAGCTGCACCGCTGAACTAATGGGCGAAATGGCTACCAATTGACCGCGATCGTAGATTTCTGCCGTTGCTAAGGTAACGCTGCTGGCATAATGTCCCACCACCCCTAAAATCCTGGGATCATTGACAAATTCCGTCGCAATTTGACGGGCCAGTTGTGGATCATCCCCATCATTGGCGATCGTGATGTAAATGGGTCTGCCCTTCACTCCCCCTTTTTGATTGATTTCCTGCTGTGCCTGGGCAACTCCCCGCAAAATCTCCTTTGCCCCGTTGGCATCATTGCTAATCGGCACACTGACAGCGAGTTGGAGTGGATTTGCCTCACTCGCGTTCGCATTGTTAAAATAAATCCGGGCTTCTGGATCGTTGGGTTTGCGTTGTAGAGAGAGCCGAAACAGTTGTGCAGCCGTTGCATAGTCCTGATTAGCAAACGCCCCTTTTGCTGCGGTTTTATCCATTGTGCCATCCTGGGGAAAAAAGAGACCTTTCCCGCGACTCATCTGAACTGACTGACGCAAGAATCCCTGACTTGCATCTTGTCCCCCAGCAATCGGAAACCCGGATAACCAGCGAATACCCGATCCTAACCCCATGAGCACGGTTAAACTAATCCCCAACCAAGCGATCGGGGGTAATTTTTGTGCAGAAGATTTGCGTTGTTCTGTGCGTGTCATCATTCACCTCAATTCATTTGTAATTGCTTTAATCGTTGTTCAATTTCACTATCCAAACTGATGCGATCGAGGTTGTACTGAAGTTGTTCGCCAGATTCTTGGGAGAGTTCCTGCATCGCATTCGTAGAAAAATGACGATTTTCGATCGCTGTCTGAGCTTCTTGGAATTGATTTCTGGCCGACTCTAGATTCAGTTCTCCACTAATATTTGTGATGGATGCCAGAGCTTCGTTCACTTCTGACAGCGCCTTCAGCGTTTGCATTTGCACCTGGTAGGATTCCAGTTTTTGCCGTTCCTGAATCAATTTATTTTTTAACTGCTGAACAGCAATCTTGGCCTGTTCCACTTGAGATGCAAAGCGCGGTAGGATACGTTCAATTTCAATGGCACGGGCGATCGCCAGCCGAGCTGCGTCTTCATACCCCTGTTGTTGTGCTTGTAATGCTTGGCTTTCTGCCCGTTTTGCTTCGTTTTTTTTTTGCTGATACTGTTGATTAGCACGTTCATAGGCTGCGATCGCCTTGGCAACCGATTCCGTTAGTTTATGAACCGACTGCTGCATCGCATAGAGGGATTCCTGAGCCACTTCGACCGCAATCTTTCCTCCTTGTTCGATCGGTTTCCCCCATAGCCAATTCCAAACCGCCAGCATTACCCGTCCAGCACGATCGCCCATGAACCAGAGAATGAATTGTTTCATAATGAACTCCCATACTATTTGCCCCTTGGGTTCAGTATGACTATCGCAGGAGACACCAGATCACGGCGGCTCAGGTTTGGCTCATTTTTGCGAATGAACCCTGAAGGATGGGCAAGACTGGCTTGAAAACCCGAGAATTCCCTGTAAACTAGAACATAGAGTATTGCTGAGTTTCTTTCCCTACCACCATGCTGACCGTTCGTGCCTCGGAATTAGGGCTACAACAGATTGATCAAGCTCGCCGTAAAAAAGGCTGGCTGAAACAGTCAGAACGTTGGTGCCAAACGGCCTGTACTTCCCGAGCCACCCTAAAACGCTTTTGGCGCAGAGAGGCGATCGAACAGGGGACGTTTATTGCCCTCTGTACAGCGGTGGGAATCACAGACTGGGCAACGATCGCCGCCGATCCCGAACCTCTTGGAAAGCTGCACCTTTGTCTGAAAGAAATGCCGGATGTCTCTGTCTTTTTTGGGCGGGAAACTGTTTTGGCTCAGTTAACCACTTGGGTCACTGAGAGCCGTTTAATTGTAGTGTGGGGATTAGGTGGCATTGGTAAAACGGCATTGCTGGCAGAGTGGGTTGAATCGCTCTTGCAATCAGAAAACGGGAGTTTGGGGTTTGATGCAATTTTTTGGCGATCGCTCCCCTCCCAACCGAGCCTCACGCAGCTTACCGAGAGTCTTGCCAATTCCCTGGAAAAACCGCTGCAAAAACCAGGGTTGACGGAACTTTTGGATTTACTACAAAATCAACGAATTTTATTGATTCTAGATAATTGGGAAGCGATCGTTGGCACAGAATTTGCTGGAAAAACTAAGACTGAGTTTGAAGATTTTAGTCTGCTACTCAAAAAATTAGGTCAACATCGCAGTCAGAGCTGTGTTGTTATTTCTAGCAGTGAAAAACCAACGGAATTAGCATTGCTAGAAGGAACTAATTCGACGGTGAAATCCTATAAATTAGAAGGGTTGGGGAAAGATGCGATCGCGCTCCTACAACATCGCCAACTAAAGCCCGAACTGGAAGCCTTACACACCCTCAATCAACTGTATCGGGGTCACCCACTAGCGCTCAATATGATTTCTAGTTTAATTCAAGAAGGGTGCCAAGGGTCGGCAAGAACTTTTTTAGAAATGAATACGATCGTGGTTCACCAACTGGACACAGTCTTTGCCGAACGCATTCGCAATCTCTCAGAACCGGAACAGCACATTCTCCATCAACTGGTTAAAACTGGAAAACTCATGACTCATCCCGACCTGCAAATGCGACTTCCCACGCTCAGTTCTTCCCAACTGTTGGAAGCTTTGATTTCCTTGGAACGGCGATGCTTGCTGGAAACTTTTTCGGACAGCGATCGCACAGCATTTACTATTTCCCCTGCCCTACGCAAATATCTGCGCCAAACCCTTTTTCCCAAATAATGCCGCCTGAATAATGCACATAATATGCGATCGCCCCATTATTCATTTGCCCCATTATTCATTTGCCCCATTATATTGTCGTAGAGACGTTCCGGCGGAACGTCTCTACAATTTCTGGCATAACGCGATCGATTTCCAAATTCAATTTTCGGCACCACGCGATCGATTTTTAAATCATCCCTATTCCCCATGCCCTATTGCATCAATCCCCATTGCCAAAAACGCCACAACCCAGATGCCGCTGAAATCTGCTTGGGTTGCGGAACTCCCCTAAAATGGAACGATCGCTATCACATTCTCCAACCTCTCTGCACCCATCGTTCGGCGGTGACGGAACTCTTCACGCTGCAGGATATCCAGGAACCTCAGCACCCTAAAATTCTTAAAACCCTCACCAGCGAAGACCCTAAAATTCAGTTTCTGTTTCAGCGCGAACAGATTCTACTCATGTCCGTGCAGCATGAAGGCATTCCTAAAGGCTATGATATTTTCTCGGTGCAGTTACCCTCCGACCAACGCCTGCATTGCCTGGTCATGGAAGAAATCCCTGGTGATAACTTGGAAAACTGGATTAAAACCAATGGCGCAATTTCTGAAAAACGATCGATCGATTGGCTAAAGCAAATTGTTAAAATTTTAGATTATATTCATCAGCAACAGTTTTTCCATCGCGATATTAAACCCTCTAATATCATGCTGAAACCGGATGGACAGCTTGTTTTAATTGATTTTGGTAGCACCCGCGCAGTTACCGATACCATCAATGGCGATCGCACGCGAACAGTTGTTCTTTCCTTTGGCTACACAGCCCCAGAACAAATTGCAGGCAAGGCGGTTCCCCAATCCGATTTCTATGCCCTTGGGAAGACGATGATGCATTTACTCATGGGGCACGCCACGAGCGATCGCAGTTTTATCCCTGCTAATCCGATTTCCCCCAGCTATTATAAACTTCTGCGAGATCTAACGGCTGAATTGGTTAAACAGCGCCCACTCGATACTAAGACCCTTCTGCGGCGAATTCGCTATGTGGAGCAGGAAGCAGCTCGTAAACGTTGGAAATGGCTGTCCATCGGATTTTCGGCTGGGTTACTCTGTGGTGGGTTGGCAATGATTCCGCTCATGCGCCAGTTGAATTGGGAGGTAGAACGCGATCGCTGGTTTTCCAAAGCTGCTTGCGATCGTCAGCAAAAAGATGGTATTAGCTGCGGTGAGGAAGCATTGATCAATGACTTTGTGCTGAAGGAACTCTTGGGCAGTCGAGCAATCGGGGTGACGGACGTGAAACAGGAAGGGACAGCACAAGTCCAGCAGGGTCAATTTCAGCCAGCCCAACAGTCTTTTCAACAGGTAATCGATCAAATTAAAGATCCAGAATCTCTGATTTATCTCAACAATGCCAAGGTAGAAAATAATATTGAATTACATCGTAATCGCTTCAAAATTGCAATTGTTTCGCCCATTAGTAAGGGAAATGCTGTTCATAAAAGTGTGGAAATTCTGCGTGGCGTTGCCCAAGCTCAGGATCAAGCCGTGCGATCGGGATTGGGTCTACAAGTTGTGATTGTGGATGATGGTAATGATATTCAAAAAGCGAGGGAGGTTGCCAGGGAACTGGTTCGTAGGCGCGACATCTTAGCAGTCATTGGACATCATGCTAGCGATATGACCCGTTCCGCGTTGGAAATTTACGATCGCACGGGATTAGTCGTGATTTCGCCCACCAGTACTTCAGAAGAACTGACCACCTATACGCTGAAAAAGGAGAATATATTCTTTCGCACGGTTCCCAGCGATCGCGTTTCTGCCACCATGATGACGGCTTTTTTGCTCAAACAGGGCATTACCCGTCAAGTTGCCGTGTTTTATAATCCCGATAAATCCTACAGTCGATCGCTAGCGGGAGCCTTTAAGGAAACCTTTCAAACCTTTGGAGGGGAAGTGCTGCCCGATGAAGCCGGACGATTTTATCTCTCTTGTACGGGCATGACCTGCAAACGTCCACCCTTTCAGGTACAAGAAGCCCTGCGCTATGTGACCCAGCAGTCAGCTCAGGCATTGGTCGTCATTCCCGATGCTTCAGAAAGTCAATCGAATGCCTTTAACGATGCGATCGCCCTGATTCGTGGCAATAACGGACAGCGCTGGGTGCTTGGGGGAGATAGCATTGCCAGCGCATCGGAAATCTTAGAACTGCAAAACACCGATCGCCTTGTGCTGGTGTCGCCCTGGGAACCGAGCCAATTTCCTGACTCTGCCCTGGTGCAATTTTGGCAATCCCCTGATGATATCTATCCCCCGGTTGCTTGGCGAACCTACACCACGTATAATGCTGCCCAAGCCGTCATCACTGCCTTTCAGAAAGTTCCGGAAGCCCGACGCAATCACCCTGATATTCGCCATGCCCTGCGCCAAGAATTGGCAGCACTCACCTTTGTCGCCCCCGGTGCCACTGGAGAAATTCGCTTTCGAGAGGGAACAGGTGAATTACAACGCCCCCAAAGTACGATCGCTCAAATCATCCAATGTCAAGGCAAATTTGTCTTTCGCAGTCGCGATCGGCTGAAATGTTAGGATTTGACCGCTGGGTTTGGACTCTGTAAAGTCACCACCGTCACCTCAGGTCGGCAATTGAACCGCAGATGGGGTTTTGCCATGCCCACCCCGCGACTGGTATATTGCACTAAGCTCCCCACCTGATAGCGCCCTACCGGATATTTCCGCCCCAACATGGGGGTAACACGCTTAAAAAACGGCAGTTTCACCTGTCCCCCATGGGAATGTCCAGACAGTTCCAAATCAAACCGTTCTGTGACTGCCACTTCATCCGCAAAATCGGGTTCATGGGCTAGCATAACCGCTGCTCCTTCCTTGGGCAACTGTTCCAGCACCTTGGGCAAGTCATCTTCCTCGGACCACACATCCCCCACCCCGGCAATATGCAGTTGATCTGCGCCTCGGACGATCGTCTGCACGCGATTTTTCAGCACCTGGATGCCATGGCTTTCTAAGGTGGCCGCCAGTCCAGCCGGATCAGTCCATTGATCATGGTTACCCAAAACTGCTAAAGCGCCATCCGGGGCAATTAAGCCTGCTAAGCCTGCTAAACTAGGAGCATATTTGGGTGCTGCTTTGGTGATGTAATCCCCCGTAAGTACGACCAGATCGGGATGCTGTTCATTCACTAATTGCGTAATCTTAGTGAGCCGATCGCGAGTCATCCAATCATCCGCATGGATATCGGTTAATTGCACAATGCGATAGCCATCAAAACTAGGGGCTAAATGGGGCATCACCACAGGGACTTGAGTCACCTGAATCCAATTGGGTTCAATTTTGCGACTGTAGCCGATCGCCAGGGCAAGCACTAAAAAGGCGATCGCCAGGAATTTCAAACTATTCTGGAAAAGGTGGCTCAGGAACTTAAAAAAATAGCGCATGGTAGTTGCAAATGATAAACCGCCTAGAGATGAATCAACTAGATGAATCAACCCAAGAATAACTCCACTCTAGTTAAACCCCAAAGCTATGACGATCGGCTGTCAAGCCTATGACATTCTCAAGTTATTATGCCCCATCCGCCTAGACCTTATGCGATTATGCAATCCGGAAGTGGGGGGATAGGAGACAAACCCCCTTCTGAAGCAGGATCGGATCGCACCCAGCAGGGATCAAAAAGTATATGGGGCAACAGATCCGATCGAGCAAGACCTACTCCAGAACCTGATCAGGGTCAATGCCTTGCGATCGCAGATAAGCTACAAATTGCTCTAATTTCTGTTGTGCAGCTTCTTTGGCTTGTTGTTCTGCTTGTAGGCGCTCTAAGACTTCATCTAACGCGATCTGCTGTGCTTGCAACTGCGATCGTAATTCTTTGGCAGTCATCTCTGGCGTAACTTCTGCACTACCATTTACATCATACCAAGTCAAGATTTCTTGCTCAATTCCTCCAATGATTTGTCGCGATCGACCTATGCCCAAACCTAGTTCCGGCATCCAATAGGGTTCACCAAGCTGTAGCTGATAGACCCCATCCATTAATTTATACAGCTCAAAGGGTTGATGTTGAACTGACAAGTCAGCCCTTGCGCTATCGCGCTGCCAAAACTCTGGATTGTAAACTAGATAATATAAAACCCCTAACTTCGCGTAAATTTCCAACTTTTCGTCATATTCCTTGCCCGGTTGATGCGACACCATTTCCAACACCAGAATGGGCACAATGTCATTTTCTTCCCAGGTGGCATAGCTTCGTCGGGATTTACCACCCTTTTTGCGCTCTACGCCCAAACTGAGGAAGCCATCGGGAACCACTGGCACTTTGGGACTGACCCCAGTTGTATGATAAATCGCCATATCCACACCGAAAAACCAATCCGTTCGGGCTTCCCACAGACTCGTGAGCATGAATAATAGCAGATTGGGCAGGAGATTTTGGTCTTCATTATCCACAGGTGTATCATCCGAACAGGGCAATTCTTCGGTGGAAAGGCGAGGACCTTTCAGGTTGGAGGTAAGCATAATGAGCCGACTCCTGAAGCTAGTTGGGATATCTCCTAGTATAGAGCCCTGACAAGGGAGAAGTGCTGGGGCCCTTCAATCTCAATATCCGTCTCAACGGGACAAGTTAATTGTAAATCCGCGCCGATCGTGAAAATCTGCCACCGCAGCCGGATGATGGATGGCCCAATAGCTACAAACTCCCGATCGCGTTTGAATCACAGTCGTTACACTCAGGTGTAAATTATCTGGTGCATCTGGCATGATTCCTAATTTTTCTAAATTGAGCGAGAGGGTTAATTGCAATTGATCAGCTTGATGATCTACAACAAACGGTAGCGTTGAAATTTGGGTTTCCCGTTGCATCCCTTGACGATAATCTGTGAAATGATAGACATTCCAATCTCCACTGGGGGAAAGGTTAAATTCCCAATAGGCAGAAGAATCCCCATGACCGAGAAAAAACTCAAAACAAGTCGTTTCCCATAAAGCATCCCCCCGTTGGGGCTTGACCGTAGGGGGAGCGATCGCAATCGGCTCTAAATCGCCCTGGAGGGTATACACTAGTTCAAGCTGCTGGGCTTGCACCGCGATCGCAACTGCCAGTGTCACCAGAGGCGCATCCGATCGGCTAAAGGGTTGAAGGGGTTGGACTTGAAGACAAGAATTCTGCGTCATACTTATCTGCTGCTTGCAATGAACTGGGTTGATGGCACTAAAAACTGGGTTATCCCGACTCTTTATACCTAATCAATCGACCCTTAATCAACTTGTGGATGGCTCATCTTGCTTGGGAGAAGGAGAGGGGGAGAGGGGGAGAGGGGGGGGAGGGTCACAAAAAATTTGGTGCATTGATGAAAAAGTGTGGTAGGATAGATCCACAAGCAGGATGTCCGGGAGATGTTAAAATCTCCAAAGCCTTTGCGTTGCCACGTTCAGCGTAGAGATCAGTCACCCAGGGTTGCTATTAGCAGCCTTGGGTGACGCTTTAAGTAACTGCATTTGATTTTTCTTGATGAGAATAAGCTCGATTTTGGATCGGGCGATCGCCTTTTTCGTTCATCGATATGTCCTAAATTTCTCGAATCATTCGCGTTAGTGTTGCTTCCTGGGCTTCAATGCTTGCCGTCAATTGAAACTGCACCAAAGCCCGCATCAAATTGTGCTCTGCATACTTCACTTTAAAATAGACATTCCCAGCTAAGTAATCTGTAAAAAAGCGCAATCCCAATTCAAAGGCAATTAACCGCATTGCATCAAATAAATAGGCAAAATCAGCTTCCGTCAAAAACGATCGCGCCACGGATAAATAGCCCTGCAACAATGCCTGACAGAGTCCCAGATCAAAATGCACTGACTGCCAATCCTGCGTTTCTTCCCCCATGGGATTGCAAGCCGATCGCACACAGTCCCCTAGATCATAGTGAATCAGTCCCGGTTTCACTGTATCGAGATCCACTAAGCTAATTGCCTGCTGCGTCTTAGTATCTATCATTACATTATTAACCTTGGGATCTCCATGCATTAATCGCAGTGGCAACTTCTTCATTGCTCTCGCTGTTTCCAATACAGAAGCCCAAGCTGTGCGATCGCCCACAAAATCCAAACAGTAACTCAGTTCGGGGCGCAGTTCGGT
>JAYKGX010000128.1:0-9520 GCA_035285565.1 Synechococcales cyanobacterium | reverse complement strand
AGACACCAAACCGATCGGCAGTGAGCAACTGTCGTACCGTTGTAGAAGTTGTCTGGAAGAGATCCTCTAATTCCAATGAAGAACGGATGCGATCGATGACATTGGCTAGGATTTGCTCTTGTTCAATGCGCTGAAATAATTGCTCTGTACAGGAAGCTAGTTGATAGGTTGCTTGTTGGAGAGCACTGAATTTTTGATGGGGGTAGGCATAAGTCAGGGCAGGGTATATGGGCTAGAAGTAGAAGACCAGATAACGACGTACTCAGGGGCATACTGTTTCGTAGCATTCTTAGGGCAACACATCTTAAGGCACATATAATCAATCTTGTAGGTATCTCTTTCAGGCATCTTATAGCTTGAGATTTCCCAAAAAATAATTATATAACTCACCAGAGAAGATTGTTTCGGGATCGTATCTGACTCGTTAAGAGGTTGCAATAGATACAATTCTATGGAGATCACGCTAAGGGGCTTACTCGTAAATGGAATTCCCTCGCTCCATTGTGCTCTGCGCCGGAATAGTCAATAGAATTCCCTCGCTCCGTTTTGCTCCGCGCCAGAATAGAATTCGGCGCTCTAGAGGCGAAGTCCGTTGGCAACGGACTGAATAAGGGCTATTCGTGAGTTCCTTGAGGGACTTTGCTCTGAGAGATGGTGGTTTTCAACTACGGGCGGATGAACAACGAAGCAAATAACGGATGCTGGGATCTGATTTTGATCGAGTCCCTAAGGCTGCAGCTTGTTAAATCGCCTTTTAGGTTAAGTATCCTGAAGTCAAGAATAAGATGATCGCGCATCACTGCAAGGGATGGGTGCGATCGTCTTAATTCTGGGATGAAGATTCCTAGACATTACCTAGAAAAATCAACGACCCTGCCTGAGGAAAAGTCGTTGATTCTCAAAATGGTTTTGAAGAGATGCGATCGGGAATCCCAGAGAGAACCGTGAGATTCCTAATGGATAGGGTGCGATCAGTCAGCTAGATAAATACTAGCCCTTCTTCTCCGGCAACATGCACTTGTCACTATCGCACCCAGCGGGACCTTCGGCAATTTCTGCACCGGAATCATATCGACTCAGGGCACTGTAGAAATCATCCATCCGTCGCCGTTGGATCACCTCAGCACTCAGTTTTTGGTAAGTGGCGAGATCAATCTTCTCAAAGGGTAACCGAGGGAATGGGGCATCAAAGCGGGCTAACAAGGCAGCACTCATATAGCCATCATGGTTGGCAACCGCATTGTAAATTTTATCCGCCAGTTCCTCAATTTCGTCTTCCCGCAGTTCGATCGTCGCACTGGTGTTATGGGTGGTGTAGTATTTCTGCACTTGCATGTAGAAATCAAACTGAGCCGCAGCCGAAAACTGTTCGATCGCAATCTCATCAGCTCCTGGAATAGAGGCCCAGGGCACTTCCACCGGAATTTCCACCAACCATTCCGTACAACGCGGATCAAATGGATCGGTCAGCAAGTTGCCTGCTTCATCTTTATCGGATTGCGAAGGCACAATGTTATAGCCATAGTCCAAGCAAGCCATGGCAACGGGATCATTTTTGCGGAAGGTGATGCGACGGATAAAGCGCTGCGCCTTGGGGGGATGCCAACCCGACGATGCACCCGTAAGCAAACTCTTGGTGCCCGCTGGTTGCACGGTGGTACAACGGTTGGGACGATGCAGACCATGACGATCGCAGTAATCCCACACAACGCGATGAACAATATCTCGCCAACGACTGAGGTATTCTTGCTCCTTCGCTTTAAAGGCTAAACCTGGCACCGTATCCGGACGACCGACTGCCCACCACTGGAGCCACTCCGTGCCAAAGGCTTGTACAAAGAAATCAAACAATCCGGTAAACGAAACACCGACGATCGGGTCAACATTACGGGAATACCGATAGCGTTCTTCTGAAAACACATGATTCAACAAAGCAGCAACGGATAATCCTCCAGCGGTGAAGGCATCTTCCTGAGCTTGCAAATCCTGCGGATCAATCTGATTTAAGTGGATTTCAGACAAATTGCAGTGGAAGTTCTCACCCAAAATTTCACCACAGTTATGAGCCACAAAACCATTGGCATCAAACCGAGCAATTCCAGGAACCGTGCAATCATAAACCGCTTCCGTGCCATCGGAGGTCATTGCTGCAACGGTCACCGCAAAGTGATCGCGATTCAGATTCCGTTTGTAGCCTCCCAGTAACGTGGTGAGGGTTTCCTGCTTCTGGGGATTTTGGAAGCCGATCGTTTCCAGAAAGATCCGCAAATTATCATTGGAAATTACCAGTTCATGTTGAGCCTTGCAAGGATATTCGGCAAGTTCCCGCTGGGCATTGGGCATCAAGCAAACCTGCTCAGGGCGGCGATTCCGGTAAATCGTGCTATTGATTCCCAACCGCAATAACATCCGTTGTACTGCTTGTAACAACGCTTCATCGCTTTGAGATAATCGCACACTCACTCCTTTCACTTGAGTTCCCTGCACACTGCCATCCGCGTCGAACAGACCCCGCAGAAAACCACAGTAGAAATCATAGCTCGCAGCTTCGATCGCAGGAGTGATGGTCTTGTGTCCCGGTAGAATGCCAAACTGTTTTGCCAGTTGTGCTAAGGGTGCCGAATTGACTTGGTCATAATGATGGCGATCGTGATAGCAGCCCATTAGTGGTTTGGGGGCATTTGGTGCCAGGGTATTCACCAAGCCTAGGGCATATTCCTTAACAACAGAGAAGCAACCCTCTCCAATTAAATTGCCCAACAGCCAACCCTCTGCCGCAGTGCCAACTCCCGACCAAGGCTGTAAGCCCCGATGATTGTGAATTAACACCCGATCGCCCGGTTGCAGGTCTTGCGTTTCCACCCATTCGGTATATTGTGCCTTTTGGGTTTGAGCGACCACTTTCAGTAGGCGGTGATTTCCCGTCAAACGCAGGCTATATCCTTCTTCCGTCATCAACTTCACAACGGGTTTGACCCCACTGAAGAAGAAACCATCCACTGTTGTGCTAAATAACTCGCCGTTGATATAGGTGCCGTGCTGTTGACCGATTAAATCTTTGACCTGGCGGGGACCCATTTCCGTATGCACCCAGGTGTCTGCGGTCACACAGGGATTTAAACCATAGCGTCCTAAACGATGATCGAGTTCCCGATCGCTCATGTCTGGCGCAAGCTGCCGCAAAAATTCTCCCCCCTGCCCAGCTTCGTAGGCGGCGATGAATTGTAACTGTGCTTCCCGGTTGGGCAATAAATCGGCACTGGAACGGGCGATCGCTTCCGGAGCGTACTGAATGGCTCCTTCGCCAGAATAGAACTGTTTACGAACTGCGTCTAGGGTTTCCTCCTTGGTGGGCGGGCGATGGAAGACGCGAGTATGATTGGCCATCCGCAGGGCATCCCGTTCTGGATCAATACGCCAATTGCCATCCTCACCCTGCTGCCAAAGATTATCCTTAGCGATCGCAAACTGATTGTCTTCACTATTGCCTTGTCTCATCCCGGCCGAACGACGTATGTTCCCCGCCACCACGCAGGCCGCCGCTTCATCAATCAGCAAACAGCATTCCACCGGGGTTAACTGACGATCGATCGCCTTGTTCAAAATCTGGGCACAGCGATTGTACAGGGCAGGCATCTTAATGGGGTTCGCCACACCGCCAAACCCCTTCAACTTCTCTCCCGCAGGGCGAACATTGCCTAAATCGACTAAGACTTCTACCTTACCAGCAAAACGCTCATCGGTGGAAAGTTGCAGCAAGCCCTGATAGGAATCCACCCAACCGCGCCGACTGTCTCCCACCCCGATCGTCACTTGGTTTGCCGCTGCATTTACCTGAATTTCCGTTTTATCCTGGCGCTGCCCCACGGGAACGGCCCCAATCTCACGAATGATCTGGACGGTCAACCGATTGCGAATGGCGGGAAGCTGATTGGTATATTTCGGCTCCAGGATCGCCCCGGTGCCACAGCCCATCATTGCCAAATCCATCATCAGCCCAAAGGCTTCCCAATCCACCACATTGGTGCTGGTGCAGTTATAGGCTCCGGAGAAATTCTCAGGACGGGCGATCCAATCCGTACCCCCCACCCACAGCCAACGACCCGACGGCAAACACTTCAATTCCTGCTGCATTTTCTGGACGATCGCTGTTTCTGCGGGGGTGAGCTTACCCAGTTCCACCAAACCCTGCAACGTGCGCTGGCTGACTTCCGCCCAAGATTCCCGCCGCGTGTCGCTCAGCTTGCGACTGTAGGTTCGGTAGAACACAGGATTTGCCACCGGGGCAGAAGCCGGAAATTGTCCATTCATAGCCGCGATCGTACTGGCTGGGTCAGGACTTGCTGGGGCTGAGCTAATACTAGCCTGTGTTAGGGAACGCTCAACATTTTGAACCATGGGAAGACTCCATAAGGACTGAGAGAAGGATAGTACATGCGATCGAGACAAGAGCATCCCTTTGGATCACCCAGCTAAATCAGCACACACCACCTATAGCGTGAAGGTTGATATGGGAACTCAATATAACGCTTTTTCTCCAGATCTTACCAGGAGTTTTCAGCCGAAAATTCAGACAATTTCACCCCCCGCCCCCCCGCCCGTACAGACCGCCGAAACATCTCTGCCCCTCCTAGATACAATAGAAAAACCCTAGATCGATCGCAGGGGGATGCCATGCTCGATGAAGACACCCGACTGCTTCCCACAGAAGAGGATCTGCCCGATAGTGATGAGAAGCCTGTGGATCATGAATTGCAATTGCTTGCCCCCATGTTGTTGCGCGGGACACTGCTGCTGCTGTGGGCAGACCGGATGGATTGGTTCTTTGGCGTGAATTTGGGCATCTATCCCAACCCCTATGAACCTGCGATCGGGCCAGATGGGTTTCTGAGTTTGGGAGTCGATCGCGTTCGTCCCAATCACAAGCTACGTCTGAGCTATTTGGTCTATCAAGAAAAAGTGATGCCCCAGTGGGTGCTGGAAGTGGTGTCCAAAAAGCCGGGGGGTGAGTATACCGAAAAGCGACGGCGCTATGCGGAAATGGGCGTACTGTACTACACGATTTATAATCCGTCTCACCATCGCCGCGATCGCCATGAGCCGTTTGAAGTGTATCGCCTAGAGCAGGGAGACTATGTGCGCCAACCTGGTAATCCCGTGTGGATGCCGGAGCTTGGTTTAGGCATTGGGCATGAGCGTGGTACCCATGAACAGGTCACTCGCGATTGGCTCTATTGGTATGACCAGCAAGGACAGCGCTATCCCGCCCCAGAAGATGTCCTTCGCCAAGAGCGGATTTTACGGGAACGGGAATCCCTCATGCGGCGAGAATTGGAGGAACAGGTGGAACAGGCTGAAACTCAACTGGAACAGGCTGAAACTCAACTGGAACTGGAACGCCAGCAGGCTCAGCAGCAGGAACGCCAAACGATTGCCCGTAACCTCCTGCGTAAACAGTTAGATCTAGAGACGATCGCTGAAGTGACGGGATTGACGATGGCGGAATTACGAGATCTCTCGCTCTAGCCAACCCCGCATCTTACCGGGATTTAATAATCCGTAGGGATCAACCTGTTGTTTGAAATCCACCTGGGCGCGATCGACCTGTTTCATGCCGCCTTCTTCGATCGTGTAGGCATGGGGATTAAAAATGATCGCCCCATTGGCTTCGTGGTAATCAATAATTTCCTGCAGGCGATCGGGGCTTTGGTAGCGCACCAGTTGCAGGGCAGCAGGAGTCGCTCTTCCTCCCACCCGGAGAAACTCTAAATGCATCATGACTTCCTGACCTAAGGTTTCATAGAAGTGCGCCACTTTTTGCAGATCGTGATCGCCAGGAAACAGCGTTTGTAGGTAGGTCAGATTGGGGTCGATGGCACGGGCTAATAGGGTGGTGTGGTTCCAGGTATATTCCCACAGGCTCAAACCCTTGTCAGGTTCAGAATTCGGAGAATTGGCGCTCTGGTAGGTAATCTGTCCACCCCAGTCCTGCACCAAGGCTTGCAAGGCTTCTAGGGATTCGATCGCCACCATCAACAGGGCACAGTGACTGCCCGTGGGTAAATAATCCTGGAGCGCCGTGAGATAGCTGGGAATGGGATCAGCACAAATCGTGATTAGCTTTTTCATCAGCCCATCGGCATCTCCCAAGGCTTGCCCAAAATGAGCAGCAGCGAGGAAATCGGGAAAGGTTGCAATCACTTCTACCCAGGAATAGGCAGGCGCAAGCGGCAGTTCCACTTCGGTGAGAATCCCATTCGTGCCATAGGCATGGGCAACTTGATAGACCGCATCCCCCCGTAGCTCGATCGCCCTCGGTTCATCTTCCATCGTCACCACCCGCACTGCCAGAATATTGCCGCGATCGCGCAGTTGCCCGTAGGTAATTGACCCAATGCCCCCACTGCCGCCCCCAATAAAGCCGCCGATCGTTGCAGTGCGGTAGGTAGAAGGAGCCATGCGCAGTTCCCAGCCCATGTCACGGGTTTGCCGATCGATCGCCGCTAATTTGGCACCTGCTTGCACCCGCACCAGTCCGGGTCGCTGCCATTGGATCGCCGTCAGACGACTCATCTCCAAAATCACGCCGCCCTGCAATGGCACTGCCTGCCCATAGTTTCCGGTGCCTGCACCCCGCACGGTTAACGGAATTTTGAACTGCACACAGGCTTTGGCAACTTGCAAGACCTCAGCTTCACTGGTGGGCCGCACAACACAGTCTCCCCGCCGATGCTGGAAAATTGGCTGCAAAATCGGGCTGAAGTGATAGTAGTCCTGCGACAGTTTGGTGACCTGGGTCGGATCGGTAAGGCATTCGATCGGGGCGATCGCCGCATAAAACCCCTCCCAATCGATCGGGATCGGTTGAAAGAAGCTGGGCTGGGGCGTGATCTCGGGGGGCATAGCTCGGATTTCCTAGGCGTTAACTCTCTTCGTTAAAA
Organism: Synechococcales cyanobacterium; assembly: GCA_035285565.1. Lineage (GTDB taxonomy): Bacteria > Cyanobacteriota > Cyanobacteriia > Leptolyngbyales > Leptolyngbyaceae > JAYKGX01. The sequence continues at coordinate 2,579 of JAYKGX010000128.1, read as the reverse complement.
TCATCCTGATCCACTTCAATTTTGACCTGGATGGGGCCATAGCGATCGCGCAATGCCGCCTCAATTTGTCCTTTGACCCAAGTTTGGGAGGTCATGAATTCTGGGTGAAGGGTAATCTGCATTTCGATCCACACCTGCCGCCCCACCACCCCACGGGAACGAATGCGATAACAGTCGGTAATCCCCTGCACCTGCCGCACGATTTGGTGGATTGCTTCCGGGGCGATGGCAATTTGCCGCACCAGGGTGGGTAACTGCCAATTCAACACCCGCCAACAACTAAATCCTGCGGTGATCACCAGCCCAATGCCCATGACGGGATCAAGCCAGTGATACCCTTGCCACAGACCCACTAAGGTAATAACTAATACCCCATTGAGCCAGCTATCTTGCAGGAGATGCTTGGCATTAGTCCGTAGCGCCAAACTTCCTTGCCGGAGAGCAATGCGTTTTTGCCAAAGCGCCAGACAACCTTGTGAGATCCACAGTGCGGCGATCGTATAAATCTCAGGTAAGGTAACTGCCACGCTCGGCAAGTTCGACAAATTGGGCGTGGTACCCAGTTGATAGAGTGCTAAGCCCGCCAAGCTAAAGCCCCCAAACCCCAACATGGCGATTAACGACAGCACGATCGCAGTTTCCAATTTGCCATGCCCCCACACTTCTCGGTTGTTGTAGCGATCGGGGGAGGCGATGGAAATGAGGCTAAGGACTACACTGAGGCAATCAATCAACGTATGCAAGGCTTCTGCAAATAGGGCGATCGATCGCGTCAACCAAGCTACCCAGACCTTGATCACTAACGTCAGCACTACCAACCAAAGGGTGACGAACAACACCCAGGCAGGATTGTGAGATCGACTTTGCGATTGGCTAGGAGTGGTACTGGCTTGTGACATGTGCGATAGGTTACCACGGAAAGGGGCGACCCGCACCTCCATTTTTGACAGTCCCCACCACAGGGCGGATGAGGTATTCCGCAGCATTTCTGGACTGAATCACTGTCTTCAGCAGATGTCAATGCATCTAAAGACGATCGCTCAATACTTGAGTTGGAATGGGGTTCCCCTGAATCAAAGAGGGCGCTAAGGAGATCGGAATCACCGGATTAATGCACCTCATTTCTTGAGGGGAACCGTGTTTAGACATGCAAGCCTGTAACTTGAGCTACTACCGCTAGAACCTGGGATCGCGACAACTTGGGTAATCCATGTTGCATCGCATCGAGAGTCGCATGGGCCAACGCTAACGGTAGCGAGCAGAAATCCCTTGCAGGACCTTTTGGCAATGCTTCTGTATAGCAATCCGCCAATGCTAGATTTCGTCTGGCATGGTTGAAAACATCATCGGCAGTCCAACCATCTGGATAAAAGCTGACTCCCCGTTCCAAATCCTCGCCATGGTTCCGGATGATATTCACCGCCTGCAAACCCCGTCCGAAGCCGATCGCCTGCAATCGATCGGTCTGGGTCCCATCATGCCATGCCCATAAATCTGACAGCAACAGCCCTACGGATCCAGCGACACTAAAGGTATAGCGATCGAAATCATACTCAGTCTGAATTTCCCAATTGCGGTCTGCCCAGTAAGCCATGCGATCAGCCATCGCTGCCGTGGCTTCCCAGATACGAGGTGCAATGCTATCCGGGGCGATCGCAGCCCATTCTCCAATCCGCAGAGACACCTCGGGCAGTTGGTCAATTGCGTCGCCGAAGGCATGGGCAAAGTCTTGATTGCTAAAGCCCGTTACCCCCGATTGGAACACTTGGCTAATTTCCCGTAGAATTACAGACTTGGTGGCATTATCGAGCGTTGGGTGGTCTTCCACCTCGTCGATCGCCCGCATACATAGATAGCCAGACGCAACCGCTTCCCGGAGGCCTTGGGGCAGGCGACTGATGGGAATATAGAACGTCCGACTGGTCTGCTTCAGAACCTCAAAGGCATCTTGACCGTGGCTCATGCTAGTTGTCACTCCTCACTGTACACAGGCGTATCCTGTCCACCCACACCAATGGGTACTCCATCCTAGTCTTTACAGACTTTGACAAACTGAATTCTAGCCTACAATCGCAGTTCTCCCGCAAGGATCGTGGGTTGCCGAATCAAGAGTCTCAAACAAGACATCAAGACCCATAACAAGACAAAAAGATGCAAAGAAAAGGAACGATCGCAATTTATCCAAAGGATCCGTAGGAGTGAGCATTTCCCAACCAAACAACGTCACACTGATACATAAAGAGCATTGCAGTGGCACATATGCAGAATAAGTAATCCGACGTATACAGCCGTTTTGAGATTAATCAGCCACATCTCCCCCTCCCCTCCCCCTCTCCTCATTCAAACTATGTTGCACCCAACTAAAAATTGCTGTAAGTCGTAAGTCAGTGCGTAGGAATTACCTATCCGCAAGATTGCTGGGTCTGTGCAATTTAATCAGATCTGTCAAATTGATCGATATCCTACGATCGCCCTGAACCAGTTGATTAACTGTCCTCCTTGTAGCAACTTACCAAAAACCTACCCGTCCAAAGGTTCAGTACAGTTATACAATGAGTCTACAGTCCTATGATTCGCTC
>JAYKGX010000127.1:0-2614 GCA_035285565.1 Synechococcales cyanobacterium | reverse complement strand
ATTTCGGTTGCCCGCCGTTCCAATACCCCTTTCAACCCGCCAATCTGATCCCGATAAGCTGCCAAGGTCAACCGCCCTGTTGTGCGATCGCGCCATTCCCATAGCTGTTCCAACACAAATTGCAATAGGGGTAAATCTACCGTTGATTGTTCAATTTCCTGCAATAAAATATCCACTAAACCCGCTTCCACCTGCAATTGCACAGCCTGAGCTGGAGCTTCAATCACCTGACGATAGCCTTCTGGGGTGAGGCGCAAAGGCATATATAGGGTTGCTGCTTGCAATTGGGCTGCAAAGGTGGGATATTCCAAACAAGCAGCCATAAAATCGGCCCGTAACGTAATCACTAATTTCAATTTATCTGTCGCATGGGTGAGTGCTTCTAACAAGAGATTCAAGAAGCAATCGCGACTGGCAGAAGCTGTTAAAGTAAATAGTTCTTCAAATTGATCAATGATCAGCACAATTTGCGGTTGGAGTTGTTGTCTGAGCCAGCGCACAAATCCCTGCCCGCCCAGATGCAGCAAGCCCTCACATTCTGCTGCCCTAGTTTCAATGGCGGTGGTTGCAGGAGTCTCAGCTTTCCCCATCCCAGCCGCCAGCGCCATCACCTGTGCCAACTGTTGCAAGGGTTCCGCTCCCGGTCGCAGACTATAAATCCCCCATAGATCGCTATTGGGAATCAGGTTGCCCTGCCGTAATTGTGCGACCAATCCCGCCTGCACCACCGAAGACTTGCCACTGCCGGAAGCCCCCACCACCGCGATAAAGGGTTGCGTTTGAATAGCTTGTAAGAGTTGCTGAGTCAAGTCTGTGCGTCCGTAAAAAAACGCGACATCCTGTTCGCCAAATGCCCGTAACCCCAAATAGGGGCAAATGCCAAAATCCACCGGACGCAAACTGGCTTCTAGCGATCGCGGGACGACCTCCATCACCTGCTGCACGCCCAACAGCCGAAAATCGCGCCAAATCTGACTGCCTGCTAACTGGAGTTGAATTCCAGCAATCCATTCTGCTGCCGAAAGTCCAACCGTGCGATCGACCCGTTCCAACACCTGACTGATGGCTAATAGAAAGGTTTCGCGATCGCTGGCACTCCCCACCATGAGACAAAGCCGTTCGATCGCTTCAGCTTCCAATTCCCGCAGTGCAGCTTGGAGTAAATCCTGTTGCGGTGCATCTAGAATCAGAATTTGTGGATGTTGATTTCCCCGTAGCTGTTGCCGCAACCAAGAGACCGTGATGCTGGGATGAGTTGGGGTGTTTAGCCTAAATAGCAGTTCTCCTCCGGGCTGCAACTCCAGATTGCCTCGCAAATACAGTAGCGAAAGCTGGCTACCCTTGCCCTGCAGATGCCGTTGTAGTGCTTGCCCCAGATCGATCGTCCTTCTCACTTGCGGATGCCAATAGGTCAGGTTAAAGCCGCCGAGCGTGGTAAGCAGTTGCCCCAAGTCTCGACTTGCCTGCCCATCGATCGCATTATCCAGGACAAACGCACGGCGGGCTTGCATTCCTTCTATCGTGACTGATGTGGTGGACAGAACCAAATCCCCGATCGCTTCTACGATGAGTTTAGGATTTTGTAAGGGCAACCTTTTCTGAAACCCTTCCTGTTCTCCTCTGCTGCGCTTTTGTTGATAAATGAGTTGAATTTGTTGATTGCGGCGATCGATATATTTTAAAACTTGGTGATAAACATACTGATATAGGTTTTTAATTTCTATCATCCCCCGCGCATTAATTGCCTCACCTTGTAAGCCCTGAATTAAATAATAGGTAAACAGTCCATGTTTCAGGTCTTGAAATTCTAGTGACTCTTCATCTGCATCACAGGAGAGCAAGCCATAGAAATTCTGTTTGCGGTGCTGGGCATGGGTTGCTGTTTGCTGTAACTGTTGCAATAAATTGCCCATGGGAGAGTCCCGTAGGGTCATGCGTCCACTATGGCAGGCATCCAAAATCACCACTTGAGTTGCTGCCTTGCAATGGCTCATTTGGGTTAGCAGATCGGCGATCGCCCAGCCCGTTGTGGGTAAGTCTGACACCTGGGTATCTGCCAAACAAAGAAAGGCTTGCTGCCGCTCATCCAAGAGACCATGACCCGCAAAGTAAAGCAAAATGGTATCTTGTGCTTCGACTTTTTGCAGGAGATCAATCCAGCTTCCCTGCACGATCGCTCGGGTGGGGATCTGATCCTCGCAGACTGGATGAACCTGAATGACCGTTTTGTCGAAGGGCGAAGCCATTTGCTGCAGCACCGTTGCCAAACCCTGGGCATCTAACCCCGCATAGGGCAGCGATCGCAGGGTTGCATCCTCGTAGTGGCTCACCCCAATCACCAGCCCCCACAGCGTTTTGACTTGTGTTTTTGCTTGTGATGGTACTGCCCGTGGCATGTTTCCGCTCCTAACTAAAACCAAAGCAATTCCATTTCCGTTCCGGGTTCCACTTGCCAGACCAACCCTTCACCTGTCATCAATTCCACCGTGATTTGCAATTGCATGAGGCTGCCATCCGATCGCGCTTCATTATTGGGAAAGGGCTGGTAGGCTTCATCGAATAGTCGTAAGGTATAACCTGGAGGAATCGGTTGGGCGATCGCAGTGGATTGCAA
>JAYKGX010000126.1:0-3926 GCA_035285565.1 Synechococcales cyanobacterium | reverse complement strand
CGATCGCAAATCACAATCCATTTCCCACTCCCCCACTCCCCCACTCCCCCACTCCCCCACTCCCCAACCACCACTAACCGCGATCGTGCCGCTCATAAGCTTCCACAATCTTTTGCACCAGAGGATGCCGCACCACATCCGCTTTGGTCAAATAGCAGAAGGCAATCCCCTCCACTTTGGAGAGAATTTTCTCAGCGATCGACAGCCCTGAAGGTTGATTGAAGGGTAAATCGGTCTGAGTCAGATCACCAGTCACCACCATTTTGGATTTAGACCCCAAGCGAGTCAGCAGCATTTTCATCTGAGCTGGGGTTGTATTCTGGGCTTCATCCACAATCACAAAAGCGTTATTCAAGGTTCGACCGCGCATATAGGCGATCGGAGCTACCTCAATAATCTGCCGTTCCATCAGATTGGTAATTTTTTCTGGTTCCACAAATTCATGCAACGCATCGTACAGAGGGCGCAGATAGGGATCGATTTTTTGCTGCAAATCCCCCGGCAGAAATCCCAGCCGTTCTCCCGCTTCCACCGCTGGGCGAGTCAAAATCAACCGTTCATACTCATTACTCAAGAGCGCCTGCACCGCCATCACAGCCGCCAGATAGGTTTTTCCCGTACCCGCCGGCCCAATGCAAAAGGTCAAATCATGCTTGCGCACCAATTGCACATATTGCCGCTGCTTAAACGTCTTTGCCCGAATCGCATCTCCCCGGCGACTGCGCGCTAAAACATCCTGCTGGAGTGCCTGTAGGTGATCCTCCTGGTGGGTATCTAGGGCATGTCTGGCAGTTTGAATGTCTACTTCCGTAATCGGCTTGCCTTGGGACCAATAGGGCTGCAAGGTTTCCAGGAGCCGCTGTACCTGAGTTTGCTGACTGGGGGTGCCAGAAATGTATAAATCCTGACCTCGCATCACCACTTGTGCTCCCGTCAGACGGGCGATCTGCCTCAGGTTAGCTTCCTGAGATCCCGCGATCGCGATCGCACTCTCAATCGTTGGCAAAGAAAAGATCAACGGTTCCGGCATGACCCCACATCCCGAGGATTTAAAAAACACCTTGCTGTCACCATAACAAGATGGGATGAACAAGGTGTCACTTCAAGGTTTTAGCAACAAACGTTCTAACAACAAACATTAGGGGCGACGCTTACGAGCCGCTTCTGCCTTACGCTTGCGTTGCAGACTGGGCTTTTCATAGCGCTCACGACGTTTAACTTCCGACAAAATACCAGCTCGTTGAATCTTCTTCTTAAAGCGGCGTAATGCGGACTCAATCGATTCGTTCTCACCTAGGCGGATTTCAGCCATGCTCAAAATCACCTCCTTCATCAACCTCAGAGAACAAACCCTAGGAACGACGTTGGGGCTTTCCCACCGATCGGCTGCTCGAAGAGCGACCCCGCTGGAAATCCTGACGAGCCTGACCTTGGGAAACTTCTTCCGTTGGGGCCCCACCAAAAACTTCGAGCGAAGCCGTGTAGCCGGCAGCATTTGCCACACCTTCGAGCACTTGGCGCAGGGCATGAATATTCCGACCCCCTCGTCCAAAGGCTCGTCCGCGATCGCCTCCATCAAAAGCCACCCGAACCCATACCCGAGGTCGAGTTGCGGCAAATTCACAATCTACCTTCAAAGCTTCTGGTCTGTCCAAAAAAGGAGCGAGCAGAAACTGGACAAGCCCAGCGAAATCAGGCGCTTTAGGAGAATATGGGACAGAATCGGACATTCACAAAACCCACTGGCTCAATGAGTGCTCAACAGCTTATTAAAATTAACTGATTAGCGTTAACCGCTTATCAGCGAATTGGCTGAACGACGAACTGGCTCAACCAATCACTACTTGCTCAACAACAATCACTACTTGCTCAACAAATTGGCTTTGACGAGGATGCCTCGCACGGTGTCTGTCGGCTGGGCTCCTTTTTGCAGCCAAGACTTGACGGCTTCTTCATCCAGACGGGTTTCATCCGCTCGGGGATTGTGAAACCCAACTTCGGCTACAGGTCGCCCATCCCGGCGGGAGGTACTTTGAGCTACCACAATCCGGTAGCTAACTTCGCGCTTCTTACCAAGACGCTTCAATCGCAGTTTGAGCATTGGAAAATCAGTTGACTCCTGAAAAATAACAAAACGCTTCGACTTAAAGTTGCAGGGAAGATCGCCGCAAGGATCCGCTGTTAGGAACACTGATGCCAAACACGAACGCTGATCTTGGTGACCGACCCGATGACAACACCAGTTTCTGATTCTATCTGATTTACAAAGATTAGTCACGCTGAAGTCAGAAATTTTAGCAGGTGGGGGTTCCTGGCTGAGAACCAACTGCTCTAGGGGCACGGAAGAGACCTTGAGAACTAGAGAAAGAGTGAAGTTCAACGATCCAGTGAAATTGCGGAGAAAACTGCGATCGCGACAAGCGGCTTACCCGATAGGTCTAGCAGATTCTACGGAAATTTCTCATTTTTTTTAGAATTGATGATCCTAAATCCTGTTTTTTCTGATATATAGTGTTGACAAATCCAGGAAAACGCTATATCTAGTGTGACTGGGAAGATAAGTGCTCATTCGGAGCTTGTACTGGAGAGGATGAGTCAGGGGTAAGTTGAGTCCATCAAGCTGGGGCAGTGAAGCGAATGCAGTGGAGTTACGTCAGTCGAGCAATGTTTGATACCAGCCGTGCTGAAAGCTAGATTTGACGGAATTGTTACAGATGAGTCATTTGAAACTCAGATTACGTCGGGAGTTTAACTCAATTGACCCGCTTCGATCGAATCAGTTGGATTGGCTTGAAAGTCTGATTATTTCGTTGTTCCCAACTAGGGAATAACAAATTCTCGAAAAAAGCAACCGTAAAAAAAATGAAATTTTCTGTACAACTAGTGTCATTTTTTTCATAACTTGCGCTAGAGTTGGATGCAAAATTTCCCCTTAAAACGCTGAAAACCGTGGTGTGACTGATTTATGGCAACTAAGTATCCCAAAAAAACAATTGCGGCAGATTCTGTCCCTGATGAACCAGAGTTTGTCAGTAGTGAGGTCGAAATCTTGAGTGATGAAGAACTCACTCCAGAGGCACTGGCTAAGTCAGTCCCTAAAAGTGCGAGCGACTATTTAGGGCTGTCGGATGACTCTGTGGGCATGTTTCTGCGAGAAATGGCACGCTATCCCTTGCTAAACCAGGCAGAAGAAATTGAACTGGCAAGAGAAATTGCCAAGGGAGGGATCATTGGTGAGCGAGCCAAGCGCAAATTAGTCCGTGCTAATCTGCGTCTCGTCGTTTCCATCGCGAAAAAGTATTTAAATCGTGGGGTGCCCTTTTTGGATCTGATTCAAGAAGGATCCATGGGGCTAATGCGGGCTGCGGAAAAGTTTGACTACGAGCGGGGCTATAAGTTTTCTACCTATGCTTACTGGTGGATTCGGCAGGGGATTACCCGAGCGATCGCATCTCAGTCCCGGACGGTGCGGCTGCCTGTGCATATGGTGGAAAAGTTGAACCAAGTGCGGAAGGTACGCCAAACCCTCTCCCAAGAATTGGGTCGCCGGCCGACAAAACAGGAACTGGCACTGGCACTGGATATGGACGAGGACAAGTTGGATCAGGTCTTAGATGTGAGTCAACGGACACTCTCACTCCATGCCTGGGTGGGCAAAGATGAAGATACCGAGCTGATGCAGTTGATTGAGGATGCGGATAATATTGCACCCAACGAAAACCTGGATCGCAAGCTCCTCAGCGATCGTCTCAATTCGGTTCTAGAGCATTTGAGCGATCGTGAGCGGGAAATTATCCAACTGCGTTATGGGCTAACCGATGGACAGCACTATACTCTGACGGAAATTGGCAAAATCTATGATCTGTCGCGGGAGCGGGTGCGTCAAATCCAAGCCAAAGCCATGCGCAAGCTCCGCCATCCACGCC
>JAYKGX010000125.1:0-8072 GCA_035285565.1 Synechococcales cyanobacterium | reverse complement strand
GCTAAGGCAGCCATTTTTATTAATCTTGTGCCACCTTCTGCGATCGTCCTGTCGGCACTTATTTTACAGGAATCCCTCACTCCCTCGCTGCTGCTGGGGGGCTGTTTGACGTTAACTGGCGTGATTTGTACGAATCGAGGTTAGAGGATAAGGCATGATCGTTTGGATTTGGCTGAGCATCACCCTTCTACTCTGTTTCCTGAGTCTATGGATTATTTTGCCTGCCCCCATCTTTTCCCTATTACCGTTGAGTGTAGGTACCCCTGAAGTTAGTCCTTGGCTGTTATGTTTCAGTAGTATTAGTGCTGTTTTAAGTGTTTATCTAACCTATTTTAAAAAACTGCCTGCGCCCTATTGGCTTGATCGCTGGGCGATTGCCTTTAGTGTTCTTAGTTTAGTTCTCAGCAGCTTACCTCTGTTGCAACTGCCCGCAGCCCATCAGATGGCTCAAACAACTTTTCGCCGCACCCTAGGAGAACATTTCACCCAACCCATTCCGGTCACCGTGCAGCAACGTTGGCGATCGCAGATATTTCACCCGATCGATGCATTTCAAGGCATTGCCATTCCTAAAACCCGCGATCGTCGTCATATCCCCTTTGCCCAATATGGGGAGACCGTTCTCAAACTCAATCTCTATCTCCCAGCCCAACCGGGTTCCTATCCCGGTATCGTCCTGATCTACGGTGGCGCATGGCAGCGAGGCAAGCCCGATCAGGTGGAAACCCTCAGTCGCTATTTGGCAGCCCAAGGGTATGCCGTGTGGGCGATCGATTACCGCCATGCACCCCAATCCCGTTTTCCGACCCAGTTGGCAGATATCCAAACTGCCCTGCGTTACCTGCAAGCCCATGCCACAGAAGGTGAAACGGATATCACCCGAGTTGCGATCGTTGGTCAATCTGCAGGGGGACATCTAGCCCTGCTCACTGCCTATCAACCCACTCCCTTTCCCCTGCGATCGGTGACTGCCTACTACAGCCCGGTGGATCTCAAAGCGGGGTATTATGACCTTCCCACACCTGATCCCATTGATAGCCGTGCCGTACTCACCAGCTTTATCGGTGGGGATCCCGTTGCCTTCCCCCACCAGTATGAGCAAGCTTCTCCTTACCACTTCGCCGATCGCCCCCAAATTCCCACCCTGCTGATCTATGGTGGCAAGGATCGCATTGTTGAATCTCGCTTTGGGCGACATCTGGCTAACCAACTTCAAACCCATGGCACCCCAACCGTTTTTCTGGAAATTCCCTGGGCCGATCACGCCTTTGATGCAGTTTTCAATGGGATTAGCCATCAACTGACCCTTTATCACCTCGAACGATTTCTAGCTTGGAGCCTCTACCAGTAGCAAGAGAACTCACGGGTTGTACTTTTACAGCAATTTTCGTTGGGTGAATATAGTTTGAATCAGGAGAGGGTGTGAAGGAACCTAGGAGCCTCTCCTGTTGTTGGCGCAAGCCTGACTCAGCAATCACTGTCGTAGAGCCAAGAATCCTCATGCGTTCACGCCGGGGATGGTCAAAAGATCATTGATCATAATGTCTTTGGTAATATCGATCTATTGCCCCCACCATTTTTAGTAAAGGTGAGTCTAGTGAATCAACCCAGTCGGCCACTTCACGGACCAATCCCAGCGTTAAGCTTCCTCGGGATGGCTCTAGTTGACCTGCTATTGCTCGACTTTTGATAGTTTGCAATGCACCAATTAAATTACTTAATTGCTCAACTTGATTCTCTCCACTCATCTGCTCAGCGAGTTCAAGTGCATGATCAATTAATTGAATAAACTCAATTTCTTTGGTGTCCATAGAAATTCAAGGACATGTGAAAGGTTGCAATGTTAGACTTGGTCCCTCAGTCCAAAATAAATTAGGATCTTTTGAGTCTTCAATAAACGTTTGCTGTCCCCCACCTAGATAACAGGATGTGGGATTTTGTGGAGCTACAATGCCTTGATAGACGATTGTTCCAGCAGGCAAAGTGATAGATAGCATCTTTTCGGCTTTATTACCCCAGGCTTGGTTGAGAGCTAGATTTTTGATCACGTCTACATTGGTTTGATATTGATCAGTAGTTAAATATCGACCTTTTTTATTAGTTTCGTTACTGTAGTAGCGGAAAAAAGTTTGAGGCATGAGTAATTTGACTTTCTTACATTTAGAGTCAAGGAACGTAGCAGCAATTTCCGCAGGAAGAGGGCATGGAGATTCGACTTCCTGGGCAAAGACTCTCTGACGATTGATTTCAAGAGGCGGGGCTAAAGTCACCGCTAATAAGCTGCCAAAGGTCACTAAACTTAGACTGACAGAAATTTGCTTGCTGCTCATATAAATTTTCCCCTAAAACCCTTGTAATATCAGGTGTTTTTACCCATCTGCCCACCAAGTAGATGCAGCAACCAACTTCTAGCTGCAGCAACAAACTTCAGAGAACTTGAAATTACTGGCAGGCTAATGCAAAGTTCACCCACTACAATAAATTTGCTGAAAACAATTTACCATTGACCGTCGGGCACAACAACAGGTTAGGCTGGGCTAATGTTGAAGTTTTTCTTTCATTTATGCTGAAATCTATGCTGAAATCGGACTGCCCACGCAAGCAGCTAGAAAGCCGATCGCCCGTGACCTAAACAACTATCTCGATTCCTTGCTGAGAAGAGATGCCCCTGTAAGAATGACTCCGATCCCGATCGCCCGGAACCGGCCCAGGGGGCAGACCTCGGTGGATTGGTGGATCCAATCTGTGAGAACCGAGTCTGGGATCTAAAGATTGCCCTGTTACAAATGGAGCAAAACGGGCAAAACTAGAATCAAGACAAGAAAGCAGTGACAGGTTGAGAGGTCTATTCTCAGATTTTTGGTCACGGCGATGCTCCAACGCTCAATGGCTCGATCGCCCAGATCGATGAGGATAAGCCACCACTGCAACACCTTCAAGGAGAGAACGCACACAATGTCCTATACAATTCCTGATCTTGATAGCATCAGCCGCCAATTGATGAGCTTGGATCGCCCGAAAAAGGCAAAGATGTTAGTGGTAGATGACGAACCTGACAACCTCGATTTGCTGTATCGCACTTTCCGCCGAGATTTTCAAGTTCTCAAGGCCGAAAGTGGCATCCGCGCCCTGGAAATTTTGCGTCGGGAAGGAGAGGTGGCCGTTATTATCTCCGATCAGAGAATGCCTGAAATGAAAGGGACGGAGTTTCTAAGCCGCACCGTGCCCGAGTTTCCTGACACCGTTCGGATCATTCTCACGGGCTTCACTGATGTGGAAGATCTGGTGGAAGCGATCAACTCGGGGCAGGTCTACAAGTACATCACCAAACCTTGGGATCCCGAAGAACTCAAAACCGTGGTGCAACGAGCGGCTGAAACCTATGAACTGTTGAAACAACGCACCGAGGAATTACGCCGATCCCAAGCCCAAACCGCCCTCCTAGCAACGCTCGTCCGGGTCGCCCAGGATATGGCAGGGGTGGAAATGAGTCTGCAACCGATCGCCCAGACCTTCTGCGATAGCTTTAACGCCGATACCGCCGTGCTGCAAGTGATCGACAATGGGAGCTTGACCCAAGCGGGTCTTTACAGTCAAGTGGATGCGACTCAGAACTGGCTAGCACAGGATGAGTTGGTGCGGGAAGCCATAATTAGCCACAAGATGCAGGTAGCTGTCAATATTCCTACTGATGCCAACCTTGCGGCTCAAGTTCAGTATGTCAACTCTGGCACCCAAGCCCATGTGGTGGTGCCTGTGACGCTGCGCAATGAAGTTTTAGCTGTCCTGTCTCTGCAATGGCAACAGCCTGCCACCCTGCGGGAAGATGAACTGGTGCTGCTGCATCTGTCTGCCCAACAAGTGGCTTTAGCGCTCACCTGTTGCCGTTATAGTCGGCCCTTGGCGATTGCCGCCTAACCGGTGATCTGATGCCAGATTGCCTAGCGAACTCTCCAGGGCAGCTTCTTACCAGTGTGTTTCTTGTCGAAATCTCAATTACCGTAATACTCGGGGTTCGATCGCGATCGGACCCTTTTTTATTGGCAGGTTTTTGATGGGCAGCTTGTTTGTGGTCAGCGGTAGATGCAGGGAGGTTCAGAAGAACCAGATCGCGATCGCCACTGCCGCGAGCGCCCCCATGAAAGTATTCAACACATTCACCAGTTCATTACTCAACCAGTCTAATTTGGTTTGCCAGGTTGCCCCAATCACACTTTCAAGATTCGTGGCAATAAAGGCAGCGATCGCACAGATGGGAATGCCAATCGGATATTGGTGAGGCACCAAGCCCAAGCCCCACCCCACCCCTGCAATCAACAAGGAAGCCAGAATCCCAGCGATCGTCCCTTCTAAGCTCACGGCACCTTCCGTTCCCCGAGGTACAGGCTGGAAGGTGGTAATCAAAAAAGTTCGCTGACCGTAGGCTTTGCCAATTTCGCTGGCACAGGTGTCGGACAGTTTGGTGCTAATACTCGCTGTGTAGGCCAGCAGTAACAGGGGAGGAAGGGCGGTTGCCCAGGGGGGGAGTTGCCCCGTCTGCATTAGTTCGCGATAGTTCCAGACTTTAATCATCCAAAACCCGATCGCGCACAGGGTGGCCACCAGGGCAGAACCCCAGACATTTTCCGGCCCCCTTGCGCCACTGCGTTTTTCTGCAATGCCCGCTGCTTCCTTTTCTGCCATGCCCACCCGTGTGATTGCCGATCCCACGAGGAAATAGACCATCATGAGCAGATAGCCTTGCCAGCCCAGGCAGCCCCAGAGCAAAATGCCCAATACCCAAGCGTGCAGGGTTCCTTCTGGGGTGAGCAACTTTTTGGGTAGGAGATAGGCGGGTAACAGCAGGGCAGAGTTGAGGGCGACACCTGTTAGCCAAGGGCTGAGCAGAAATTGCGGCATGAGCTTTTTATCCAGGGAGTCAGGGGAGGGGGTCACGAGGAAATTATATCGTTGCTGGAACCGATTCCCGATCGCCGAGCTACAATATTCCGTAGGTGATGTGCCCTAATCCCCTATGATGCAAACTATTTTTCATGTTGCATTTCCGATCGCTGATCTAGAGCAAGCGAAACAGTTCTATGTCCAAGGTTTGGGCTGTCAACTGGGTCGAGAAAATCGCCATTCTCTGATTTTAAATTTAGGCGGGCACCAACTGGTGGGACATCTTGCCACGGAGTTAACCCCGCAAGCAGGCATTTATCCACGCCATTTCGGACTCATTTTGACCACGGAAGCTGATTGGCAAACCCTCTGCGATCGCGCCCAGGCTCACCAGTTGAAATTCCGCGAAGCTCCCAAACGTCGTTTTTCCGGGACGGATTTGGAACATGTCACCTTTTTCCTGGAAGATCCCTTTTACAATTTGCTGGAGTTTAAATATTACTTGCATTCTGAAGTGATTTTTGGGGCGCGGGATTATCATCAAATCGGCGATCGTCCTGAATAGAAATCTGCCTGGAAATCGGCTCCTGCAGTGCCTGAATGACGGTCTGGATGACCCGTGGATCTTTGACCATCCAAGCATGGAGCAGACCGGGAATTTGGACGGCTTTGGCACAATCCAAGTGAGAACTCCAGGCGGGTAAAATCAACGCATCCCAGGGTGTCCAGATGGAGGTGAAATTCAGTTGGGCGAGGCGATCGCAATCCTGATTTAAATCGGCGATCCAGGCACTGCGAACTTGCATTTGTCTGGCACCGGGGCGATGGGAAAAGAACCCAGCGATCGTGCCTTTGTGGGGAGAAGAAATGGTGATCAACCGTTGAACCCGATTGAGACCGCCTAAGCGTTGTAGGTAATAGCGACTGACAATGCCCCCCATGCTGAAACCCACCAGATCAATCGGTTCTGTGGCGGCGAAGGTTCGATTGATGAAGTCTGCTAGTTGCTGTGCCAGAACTTCTAACGGCGCATCGCCATTGGAGGGCACCATATCAAAACTGTAAACCTGCCAACCGAGCGATCGCAACTGTTGCGCCATGGGATCAAAAACCCGATGGGTATCCCACATGCCATGCACCAGCACCACTGGATTGGGGCTGAGGGGTGGAAGCGGTTGATGTTGAGGGAGCGATTGAGAAGCAGTGGGGGAAACCATGGTGGCAGTCCTAGAGCGTTGCAAGTGCTAAGTCTACAGTTTTAATCTATTTCTAATCTACCAAGTACAGGTGGCATAGAACGGCAGCCAGTGGACAGATCGTTGATTGGATTTTGAATTTTGGATTGGGGCGATCGATGTTGGATTTTGGATTGGAGTGAATCTCGTATAAGACTCACAATGCTTTAGCGATCGCAATACAATCCGCTAAAGTAGCATTAGTTTTAATCGCTTGCGAATCGATGTGGGTAGCAGTGGCTTCAAATCCCTCAGCCTGTAGGGCTTGAATCAGGCGATCGCGTTTGGGAATATCCAGCTTGCCCCGCCGTCCAATTTCCCCCAGAGGAAACAGGTAGGGCGGTAACTCTGCTTCGGCAGAAAACAGATTCAGTAATGGGATGATATCTGACCAATGACGGGGTTCCGCTTCTGCTAACATTGCAACAATAAAAGGGCGATCGTGTAAAGCACCTAACCAAAGTGGTCCAGTCAAACTCAGGGGTTCCGGTGGATGGTGGTAGGGACAGGTCGCACGGCTGAGATAACGCCAGGGAATGGATTGATAGTGACCACAGGCAGGACAATAGCCGAGAAATCCATAGGTCTTCACCAGATCAGGCACCTGCGGTAGCAGGCGCACCATCACACGGTAAACCTGACCATAGTACAGCGAAAAAATCGGTTGAATGGAACAATTTTGAAAAGCCGCTTGCTGAGCGATCGCCCCTATTAAAATACGAAGAGCCTGTTCTTGCACACTGGGGTGCGATCGCGCATAGGTACCATACAAACGCAAACTATCCTGAGGAAAATGACCTGACACCGCTCGCCCATCCGTACTGGTTAAATATAACAATCCACCATAGCGCAACGCATTCAAACAAAACGGTAAAAAATTAGCTGGATTGCCAAACGCATCAATGTCAATCAAATCGTAATAATCGCGCTCTAACGCACATTGCCACAGTACATTAGCAATCGGTTCGTGAGTCATGTGAAAGCGATCGCTCTGTAAGTAGCGAGTCAGATTTTGCCGTAATGTGAAATGCACCTCTGGATCACCATCATTCGCCCACAGATAATCCGCCGCCGCTTCCACCCCATAGCGCAACACCCGAATTCCACAACCCGTCATGCCATCCAATACCCGCAATTGCCCTACTTGCTGACGATACACGATCGCCGCTAAAACCCCCAAATCCCGCGATCGTTGGCTATTAGCCCGATAAAACGCCTGACCTGTATCAAACTGAATATCTCGTTCTTGCTGCAACATATGAGGGAATGGAGAAGAATCGACTGCCACTCTCTTAAGATACAAGAACGGAGTAACTCTTTCTCGATACAGAATGCGGTGCCTACCTTTTGACAGATGGCACAGCTTATAGAGACCTGCCATCCTATTAGGGACGATCGTGCTGGCGTAGAAACACTGAAATGAAATCAACTAGATGAAATCAACCACGTGAAACTGGCTACGCGTAATTAATTAGGTGCAAATCATCAGGCGAAACTTGGCGTGTGATGGTTACGATCGTCACCAAGATAATGCCTATTGCTCAGGATACGCTGAAATCATGGTAAGTCCACAGGTGTGAACCCACAGGTGTGAACTTCCAGGCTTCTGTCATTGTCTTACATAAGTCCACCTTTTATAATTCGCATCTCACTGATAGAAGGATTCCGATGAGCCAAGCTACTCTGTCGTCGCCCCGTTCTTTCAAACCCATTTCCTTTGATTCTTCTGCCTTCGATCGCGTTTACCGTGAGTCGGTTCTAGGCGGCAATTTCCTGGAAGTTGACTCCTACTATATCCAGCAAAAACCCCGCTATCAGGCTGTTGTTCAGGAACTATGCAAGCTTGCCCTACCGGAAGAGGCTAAGGTTTTGGAAATTGGCGGTGGACAAATTGCTCTCTTAACTCAAAAGCTCTATGGCTACGATTGCACTGTGGCAGATGTGAGCGAAGAATAT